>NZ_JABFWW010000175.1 GCF_013362045.1 Frateuria sp.
CTGCACCCGGCACCGCAACGCGACAGCAGCGAGAGCGGGCGGGGCGCGTCGTCCGCCGGTTCGCCGGCGAGCCGGTCGGCGAGTCCACCGGCACGACGGACCGGCCGCGCCAACGCCGCGAGCAGCGTCGCCTCGCCGGCCCACAGCTCGACCACCCGGCGGGCACGCGACACGCCGGTGTAGAGCAGCTGGCGCGACAGGATGCGATGGGCGGGATCAGGCGGCAGCAGCACCGCCACGCGCGCGTACTCGGAGCCCTGCGACTTGTGGATGGTGATGGCGAACGCGCCCTCGTGCGCCGGCAGCGCGCCCGGGCTGAAGCTGCGCGCGCTGGCCGCACCGTCGCTGCCCGCGCTTTCGAACCAGACGCGCAGGCGGCCGTCCGCGTCGGCCAGGCACAGGCCGACGTCGCCGTTGAACAGCCGGCTGGCGTAGTCGTTGCGCGTGACCAGCACCGCGCGGCCGGGATACCACACGCGGTCGGCCGCCACGTTCCAGCGGCGCTTGAGCCGCTGCTCGATCAGCGCGTTGGCGGCCAGCGCACCGAACTCGCCTTCGCGCAGCGCGCACAGCAACTGGCGACCGCCCAGCGCGTGCAGCGCGGCAAGCGCCGCGGACACCTGCGCGGGATCGGCAGCGTCGCCTTGTGCAAGCGGCAGCGTCGGGTGGAGCGGCAACGCCGCGAGCTCGTCGGCCCACGCCTCGATCGCATGGCGCAAGGCCGCACCGCCGGCCATCGGCTGCTGCAGAACCTGCGTGCCGAAAGTCGCCTGGAGCGCCGCCACGTCGCCCGCGCGCACGGCACGGTTGAGCGATACCAGCGGCCGCTCGGCGCGGAAGCTGTGTTCCAGCCGCACCAGCGCAGGCGAGCACTCGGCCTCCAGCACGGCGACCAGGTCCATCAGCACCGAGCCTGCCGCGACCGAGGTGAGCTGGTCGCCATCGCCGACCAGGACCAGGGTGGCCTCTGGCCGCACCGCTTCGAGCAGCGCGCGCAGCAGGCCCAGGTCCACCATCGAGGCCTCGTCGACCACCACCACGTCGGCCGCCAACGGATGCTCGCGGTCGCGGGTGAAGCGGTTGCTGCGCGGGCTGTAGCCGAGCAGGCGGTGCAGGGTCAGCGCCTCGGTGTCGGGAATGCGCCCGAGCAGCGGCTGCCAGTCCGCCGGCAGCGGCGCGTGCGGATGGTCGAGCAGCCCCTGCTTGCCGGCGCGCAGCGACTGCAGCAGGCGCTGTGCCGCCTTGCCGGTCGGCGCGGCCATCGCGATGCGCAGCGGCTGCGCGGCCTGGCGCTGGAGCATCAGCAGCATGCGCAGCACGGTGCTGGTCTTGCCGGTGCCCGGCCCGCCGGTGAGCACGAACAGCCGGCGCCCGGCGACGCCGCGCACGGCCTCACGCTGGCGCTGCACCGCCTCGTCGCGCTCGCCGTGGAACAGCACGTCCAGCGCCGCGTCGGACACCGCACCCGGTGGGCCCGCGCGCAGGCGCTGGTGGACCAGCGCGACGACCGCCAGCTCGTCGGCATAGTTGCGCCGCAGGTACAGGCGACCGGCGGCATCGAGCACGAACGGGGTGGCTCCGGCGCCCTCGCCGACCAGCGTCTCCCCGCGCAACGCATCGAGCTCCGTGCGATCGAGCGGCTCCAGGCCGTGGCGGCCTGCTTCGTCGCCCAGCAACGGCAACGCGGTATCGCCGGCACCGTCGGCGAACGACGCCCACGCGGCCAACGTCGCCAGCCGCGGCGAGCCGCCGTGCGCGCGCACCCAGCGCCACAGCGTGCGGTCCAGTGCGCGCCAGGGCGTCTCGGCCGGCTCGTCGGTAAGCATGCGGAAATCGAACAGGTTCATCGCAAGCTCCCGGCCGACCGCATCTCCCTCTTCTCCGGGGAGAGAGGGAGCAACCTCGGCCTGCTTCCCGGAAAAGTCGCGGGCGTCACGCCGGCTCCCCCACCCGCGCGCCGAGCACCTGGCCGACGTCGTCCAGCAGCGCATCGTCGAAACGCTGCCGCCACACGCCGGCACCCGGCGCCAGGCCGACCGCGCGCACGAACAGGTAGATCGCCTCGCCCAGCTGCGCCTCGCGGCGATAGCCGGGCAGGCGCTGGCGCAGCAGACGGTCCAGCGCCACGGCGTAAAGCAGCGCCTGGAAACGGTAGTGGTGCGCGTCCATCGCGGCCGGCAGTCGTTCGGGCGCATAGGCGTCCAGACGCTCGCCCAGCCAGTTGCTCTTGTAGTCGAGCACGTGGAAGCGTCCGGCATGCTCGAACACCAGGTCGATCTTGCCGGTCATCAGCCCGCGCAGGACGCTGGTCGGCGCATGCGGCACCAGCGTCGGTTCGCCATGCCGCGCGCATGCATCGCGCAACGCGTCAAGCGAGACGGCGTCGAGCACATAGTGGAACGCCATCTCCGCGCGCAGCGCCGAGGCCGGCAGCGCGCCCAGCACGAGGCCCGGCGCCAGCGGCGCATCGAGCGTGGCCTGCACCCGCGCGGCCAGCCGGCGCACCAGCACCTCGGCCGGTTCGTCGCCGCGGCGCACGCCCGCCTCGTGCAGGCAGCGGGCGACCAGCGCGTGCTGCTGGGTCACCGGCACGCCGACCTCGCGATGCTCGAACACCGCGTGCATCGCGTTGCCGAACTCGGCGCCGCGCCAACCGGCGAGCGCGAGCAACGCCGGCTCGCCCGCCACGGCTGCAGGCAGCATGTCGACGACGGCCTCGTCGGGCACATCGGACGCCTCGCCAGTGGCCGCTTCGTCGCTGGCCGCCTGTTCCTCCATCGCACCGGCGTGCTCGACCCGGGCCAGCGTCGAGAAGCTGTGCAGTTGCTGCATCGGGCGCGATGAAGGCGGCACGAGCGCCTGTCGCACCTGCCTCGCCGCCGGCGCGGCGACGGGGGCGGCCGGATAGGGCCACGACCAGCCGTCCGGCAGCCAGGCCAGATGCCGCGCGTTCGCCACGCCTGCGGCAAGCAGCCGCTCGGCGGTGGCATCGAGCGCCGAACGCGAAGGATCGGCCGGCGGGCGCTTCACGTTGCCGTTGGCCGGCCGCTGCGGATCGAGCACGTAGACGTGGCAGGCGAGTTCGGCGCGGGTCAGCGCCACGTAGAGCACGCGGAAGCGTTCGTCCTGGTCTTCGATGGCGACCTCGTCGCCGGCGGCCGTGTGGGCAGGCCCGCCCAGCGCCAGCTCGCGCCCACCGCTGGCCGGGTCGTAGCGCAACGGCAGTTTTTCCTCGCGGCCTTCCTGCGCCCACATCAGCGGCAGCAGCACCAGCGGGAATTCCAGGCCCTTGCTGGCGTGCAGCGTCATCAGGCGCACCCGGCGCGCGTCGGACTCGATGCGCAGCTGCTGCTCCTCCGCCGCATCGTCACGGGCCGTGTCCTCGCCGCCGCGTTGCTGGGCGAGCCATGCCAGCAGCTGCTCGGTGCCCGGGTGTTCGTCCTCGGCCTGCTGCAACAGTTCGCCGAGGTGGCGCAGGTCGGTGAGCGCGCGTTCGCCGTCGGGCGTGGCCAGCAGCGCCGGTGCGGCGTCGTGAAGCAGCGACTGCACCACCGCCAGCACGCCTTCCTGGCGCCACTGCCGGTGCCACTGGGCGAAGCGCTGCTCGTGGCGCAGCCAGTCGTCGGGCGATCCGCGCAGCGCTGCCAGCTCGGCCAGGCCGACGCCGAGCAGGCGCGTGGCCAGCGCGGCGCGCAGCGCGCCCTCGTCGCCCGGCTGGCCGATCGCGTAGAGCACGACCTGCAGCTCGCGCGCCAGCGGCGTGGCGAACACGCTGCTGCGGCCGGCGCCGACGCACGGCACCTGGCGCTCGCGCAGGCGGTCGCGCAGGCTGGCGACGTGGTCGTTGGTCGGCAGCAGCACGGCGATGTCGCCCGGGCGCAGCGGCTTGTCGCCGATCTGCCAGTCGCCCGCGAGCAGCTGCGCGACATGGTTGGCGCAGGCATCCAGCGCGAAGGCGATGCGCGCGTCCTTGTTGGCCGGCACCTCGGCGCACAGGTGCAGCGCGAGCGGCCGGGCCGCCGGTTCGCCACGATGGAGCAACGGCCGCGCGGCGCGTCCGGCACTCACCGGCTCGTAGGTGATCGCGCCTGTGGGCTGTTGCGAGAGCGCTGGCCCGGCCAGCGCGTACAGCTCGTTGAAGCCTTGCACCAGCGCTTCGGAGGAACGGAAGTTGCGGTCCAGATGCAGCACCGCATCGGCGCTCGCGGCGGCGCCGAGGTAGGCGTGGATATCGCCGCCGCGGAAGCGGTAGATCGCCTGCTTGGGGTCGCCGATCATCACCAGCCGCCCGCGCGAGGCGCCCTCGTCGTCACGGTAGATGCGGTCGAGGATGGCGTACTGCTGCTGGTCGGTGTCCTGGAATTCGTCCACCAGCGCGACCGGCCATTCGCGGAACAACCGGTCGGCCAGTACGCCGCCGCGGGTGGCCAGCGCGCGGTGCACCTGGGCGATCAGCTCGTCGAAGGTGAGCTGGCCGCGTTCGCGCAGGCGCTCCTCGCGGCGTGCGAGCAAGCTGTCGCGATAACGCGCGAGCGTGGCGCTGCGGGCCGGCAGGTCCGGGTCGGCAAGCACGCGCGCCGCCTGCCGGGCGAACGCAAGCAGCTCGCTCGACGCGGCGGCTTCGACAAACGGCGGCTTGAGCTGGCTCTCCAGCGGCTTGTCCAGGTCCTCGGCGACCTTCTTCGGCAATGCGCTGGTGCGCTCGCCCGCTTCGAGGTAGTCGGCGAGCTGCCTGAGCGCCTTGGGCAGCACGCTGGCCTTGCTCTTGAACTGCGTCTCGGCACCGAGCCAGTCGCGGATCGCCTGCGCGTGTGCCGGCTGCATCAGCGCAGTGACGTCCTCGTCGGCTTCCACCCGCACGCGCACGCCGGGCCTCATCACCGCACGCAGGGCACGGCGCAGCTTGTCCAGGCCCTGCCGCCACCAGGCCAGGTCGCCAGGTGCGAGTTCGCCGGCGGACTGGACGAGCTGCCGCCAGAGGTCGTCGATCAGCTCGTCGTCGAGCGCGCGGCCGGGCACCAGCTCACCGAGGCGAAAGGCACTGCCGCACTCGAACGGGAAGTCGGTGAGGATGCGCCGGCACAGCCCGTGCAGCGTGCCGACCGGCGCCAGGTCCAGCTCGGCCTGCGCCAGGCGCAAGCGCAGCGCGTCGGCGGCGATGC
>NZ_JABFWW010000148.1 GCF_013362045.1 Frateuria sp.
GGCACCGGTGGGCAGGCCACGGCGCTGATGCTGGCCGGCGACGGCCACGAGGTGGAGGTGTTCGAGCGCGCGCCCCGGCTGGGACCGGTCGGCGCCGGGTTCCTGTTGCAGCCGGTCGGGCAATGGGTACTGTGGGAGCTGGGGTTGCTCGACACGGCGCTGGCGTACGCGGCGCCGGTGTCGCGGCTGTACGGCGAGACGGCGGCGGGCAGGGCGGTGATGGACATGCGCTATGCCGAGCTCGATCCGCGCCTGTGCGGCCTGGGGATGCAGCGCGCTGCGCTGTTCTCGGTACTGGATGCGGCCTGGACGCAGGGCCGCCAACTGCACTGCGGCGTGCGCATCGTGCGGGTGGATCCAGAACAGGGGGCGCTGGAGGACGAGCAGGGGCGGCGCCACGGCAGCTTCGACTTGGTCGTGGTGGCCGACGGCGCGGCCTCCGGCCTGCGCGCGCAGGTCAGCCGCTCGCGCGTGGACAGGCCCTACCCGTGGGGCGCGCAGTGGTGCCTTGTCGCCGCCGGCGACTGGCCATGGCGCGACGTGCTGCAGCAGCGTTACGTCGGCGCCCGGCGCATGGCCGGCATGCTGCCGGTCGGCACGCGGCCGGGCGATGCCGTGCCGCGGCTGAGCTTTTTCTGGAGCCTGCCGGTGGACGAACTCGACCGGGCGGGCCGTGACGAAGAGGCGTGGCGGGCCGGCGTGCGGGCCGTCTGGCCACAGGCGCTGGAGCGTCTCGCCGCGACGGCCGTGTCCGCCGGCCTGGCGCAGGCGCGCTACCGCGACACGATGCACGCGCTCTGGCACCGGGGGTGTGCCGTGCTGCTGGGCGACGCGGCGCACGCGATGAGCCCGCAACTGGGCCAGGGTGTAAACATGGCGCTGCTCGATGCCCATGCCTTGCGCGATGCCCTGCGCCGGGCGCGCAGCGTGCCCGAGGCGCTGGCGCGCTATGCGGCGGCGCGGCGCGCGCACGTGGGCATCTACCACCTGTGGAGCCGCTGGCTGACGCCGCTGTTCCAGTCCGAGCGCGATGCCTGGGCGCGGGTGCGCGACCGGGCCTTTCATCCGTTCTCGCGCATGCCCGGCGCGCGCGGGCAGATGCTGCGCGTGCTGTCCGGCACCCGCAGCGGATGGCTCGGCAGGTTCCCGCTGCCGGCGGGTTTCCTGGATGCGATGCAGACGCGGCTCGCTCCGGGGTGGCGCGCGCCGGCCGCCGCCGACCCTTCGCCTTGAGCGCGCCGCGGCGACGGCTCACTTCGCCGGCGGGAACCAGGCTTTCGCGATCAGGCCCGCGCGCACTTCGTAGATCGCGAACGCATCGGGCAGGTGCTTGTCCGGCGCCAGGCCGTGCAGGCGTTCGAGGTCGACGACCACCGGTCCGGCGGCGCTGCGCCGGACGACCTCCACGTGGAAGGCCTTCGGCTGCCTGGGCAGGAAGCCGAAGGCCATGCGGATGGCGTCCCTGCCACGGATCGGCGGGCGCTCGCCCGCGAGGTAGACCAGGCTCGCATCGTCCGCGTAGCACGCGGCCAGCGCCTCGACGTCGTGGGCGTTGTAGGCGTCCACCTGGGCCTGGACGACCTCTGGGGGCGAACTGTGGGCGCCGGTCGAACCGCAGGCCGCGATGGCGTGGAGAGGGGCGAGCGTCAGCAGCATCGCGATGGCGAGGCAGGGCTTCATGCCGTTTCCTTCGGTGTCGGGGGCCGGCGCAGCTTAGCCTCGCGCGCGTCGGACGGCACTCATCCGACGACCGGATGCGCCTGCGGAAGCGATTGCGCGCGACGCCAGTCGCGCAGGCCGATCGCCGCCAGTACCACGAAGCCGGCATACAGCACCGCGGTGATCGCCAGGTCTTTGTAGACGTACTCGCCGACATAGATCACGTCGACCGCGATCCACAGCCACCACGCCGCGACATGGCGGCGTCCCTGCCACCATTGCGCAACCAGGCTGAAGGCCGTCAGCGCGGCATCCAGCCAGGGCAGCGCCGCGTCGGTCCAGCGGTGCATGACGTAGCCGAGCGCGAGCGCGACGGCCAGGCCCAGCGCCAGGTGCACGGCAAGCTCGCGCGGAGGCAGCCGCGCGACCACCACCCGGCCGTCGCCGCCCAGGTGCCTGAGCCAGCGCAGCCAGCCGTACACGATCAGGCCGGCGAACGCGCCCTGCAGCAGCGCATCGGAGTAGAGCTTGGCGTGGAGGAAGATCCAGCCATAGACCAGTACCGATGCGAAGCCGACCGGCCAGCACCATGGGCGGCGCCGAGCGGAGAGCCATACGGCCCACGCGCTCAGGCCTGCGCCGACGAGCTCGATCGCGTCCATCAGAAGGCGTAGCTCACGGACAGCCGGGCCAGCCGCGGCGCGCCGGGGAACAGGTAGCTGTCGCCGTAGGCACTGCCGGTATCGCGCCAGTAGAAGTGATTGAACAGGTTGTCGATCGACAGGCGCGCGGTGAGTGCATGTCCGCCGACGGTGGTGGCGTAGCGCAGGCCAGCGTCGAACACGTGGTAGGCGGCCACGCGCACGCGGCCATCCGGGGTGGCGACGTTGGGCGAGGCGTAGCGCCAGCCGCCGAGCAGGCTCAGCTGCGGCGCGAAGGGCAGGCGGTAGTCGGCGTAGATCGCGGTGCGCAGGCGCGGCACGTTGGCTACCTGGTGGCCTTCGTAGGCGCTCGTGCCGGTGTCCTGCGCACGGGCGCGGATGAAGCTGGCGCTGGCGGTGAGGCTGAGGTTGTCGCTGACGCGGCCGTTGGCGCCGAGCTCCAGGCCGGTGTGCACCTCCTCGCCGTGCTGCACGAAGGTAAAGCCGGCGGCCGAGCGGTCCGGCTGCGCGAACTGGTAGGGCTGGCGGATGTGGAACAGCGCGCCGGTGAGGTTGAGGGCATCGCCGAGGTCGTACTTCACGCCTGCCTCGATCTGGCGCGACAGGCGCGGCGGCAGCATCTGGCCGTCGTTGCTGGTCCAGTACGGCGCTTCCATGCCCAGCGACAGGCCTTCGCTGTAGCTCAGGTAGGTGGTGAGCGGCTCGCTCGGCTGCCACAGCACGGCGGCCTGGGGCAGCGCGCGGCTCATGCGGGTGTCGCGCTCGGGCGCGCCGTCGCTGCCGTAGGCGCGCTCGTGCAACCGCACGAAGCGGCCGCCGGCGATCAGTTGCCACTGCTCGCCCAGGTGCAGTCGATCCAGCGCGAACAGCGAATGCTGCCAGCTGGTCAGGCGCCGCTCGGACGGGCCCGGCTGGTTCGGCGAGGGCGCGAAGTACGGCGGGTCGCGGTCGACGATGTTGGCGGTGCCGACGTAGTCGTAGACGTCCGCGCGCTGGTCGTTGAGGCGGCGAAACGCGCTCGCGCCCACGGTGAGCTGCTGGCTCACGCCGCCGGTGTCGAAGCGGCCTTCCAGCACCGCGCGCGCCTCGTCGTCGATGCGCGTGTCGTCCGGGCTGCGGTAGTCGTAGACGTCGTAGTCGCCGTTGGGCGCGAAGAAGTTGCCGGGCTGGCCGCTGGCGCAGGCCGGCGAGTAGAAGCAGCCGTAGGCGAAGGCCACGTTGTCATTGATCACGCTGCGGCTGTGGCCGGCGGCCAGGCGCAGGCGCCACTCGTCGCTCAAGGCGTAGGTGAGGCGCGCGCTGGTGTTGGAGGCGTGCACGCCGACCGGTTGCTGCCAGGGCTCGAATCCGAGCATGCGGGTGGGGTCGGCCTGCTCGGGAAGCGCGTCGCCGCCCAGCAACTGGTAGCCGGAGACCGAGCGCTGCGCGCTGGCCTGGTAGTCGCTGTCCAGTTCCAGCGTGGCGTCCGGCGTGATGCGCCAGTCGGCCGCGAGCGCGTAGAAGTTGCGGCGGCCGTCGGCGTGGTGCACGTAGGAGTGGATGTCCTCCCAGGCGAGGTTGGCGCGTACGCCGAAGGTCGGAGTGAGCCAGGTGCCCGCGTCCAGCGCGCCGTAGCGGGAGCCGTGCGAGTCGGTGCCGAGCGTCACCTCGCGCACGTCGGCCGGGCGCTTGCTGACGAAGTTGACCACGCCGCCGGGCTCCATCACGCCGGCCTGCAGGCCGGCCAGGCCCTTGAGCACTTCCACCTGCTGCTTGTCCTCCAGCGCGATGGGCTGCTCGCCGGCGATGGTCAGGCCGTTGAAGCGCAGGCCGGTGGCCAGGTCCAGCGGATAGCCGCGGATCGCGATGTCCTGGTAGTAGCCGACCGGCGCATAGTTGTCGCCCAGCGAGGCATCCTCGCGGGCGAGCTCGCTGAGCGTGCGGATCTGGCGGTCGTCCAGCTGCTTGCGCGCGATCACCGTGACGGCGGCCGGCGTGTCGTGCAGCGAGGCGTTGCCGTAGGCGTCCAGTGCGGTGCCGTGGCGGTCGTCGTGGGTCTGGCCCTGGACGCGCACCGGCGCGAGCTGCTTGGCCTGGGTGGTATCGGACTGCCCGGTGGCCTGCGCGGCCGGGGCCAGCGCAGCGAGGAGGGCGAGCAGCAGGGGGGTGTGGGGTAGGTTCATCGTCGACTCGTCGGCAAGGGCAGGACGAAGCGACGGCCAGGCGCACGTCCGGACGGACGCACGGCTGCTAATCAAGCTCCCTACGCCGGTGCAAACCGGATCAGGTTCCAAGGGACTCTCTCAGCCCGGCCGTTCGCCGGGCACCCCCGCTTCAAGTTGGCTATTGAAGCACGGAATGGACGTCCAACCCAAGCCGTTCGTCCTGAGAGTGCGCCGTAGGCCGAAGTCGAAGGACGCGTTTCGGGCACGCGGGCGCTGCGACCCGGCTCGAATGGTGGGGCGTCTACGCCAGCTCGCGAATCGCATCCAGCAGCGCCTGTCCCGGTGGCGTGCCGAACCAGGCCGCGTGTCCGCGCAGGAAGGTGTGGTACGCCACGTCGGCATTGGCCGGCGAGCGGGTGACCGCGGTGAAGTACTCCACTTCCGACAGCGCGAAGTCCACGTGCACCAGCGGCAGCAGGTCGGCCAGCAGGTGGATGTCGGCGCCCGCCAGCGGGCGCTGCTTGCGGTAGCCGGCGATCAGCGCGCGTGCCGTGTGCACGTGCGCCGCGGCGTGGCCGGTGTCCAGCGCCATCCATGCGCTGGCGTTGCGTTCGATCGCGGTGGCCAGGTCGAACAGCGCGAAGTTG
>NZ_JABFWW010000303.1 GCF_013362045.1 Frateuria sp.
ACAGGAGCAATCCACGGCTGCGCATGGTCAACGCCCCGGGCCGAGGCCTTCGACCAGGGTCACGCCGGGCGCGGCGCGCAGCGCCTCGCGGATCCTGGAGGCACGCGCGGACGGCACGCTGAGGATCCAGGCGCCGGCGGCAGTCGGCCCGTCCACCACGCGCGCCTCGCAGGCCTGCAGCAGCTGGCGCATGCGCGCTTCCTTGAGCTGCGGATCGAACACCACCACCAGCTGTTCCTGCGCCATGGGCGCGACGCCCAGCGTGTGGTAGGCGGCCGGCGGCGGCTGGCTGGCGCGCAGCAGCGCGAGGCCCAGCGCCAGCGCGAGCACCGCCTGCGCGGCGACCACCCATTGCAGCCACGGGCGTCGCCGCCCGCCATGGTTTGCGCCCGTGGCGGGACCGAGCCGCCGCCGCAGGCGTCGCAGCGCGCGGGCGGTATCGGCGGCGGGGGCCGGCTCCTCTCTCCTTGCGGACCGCAGCGACTGCAGCCAGGCCAGTTCGCGCTGGCATGCGGCGCAATCGCCCAGGTGCTGCTCGACCCACGCGCGCTCCTCGCTCTCGAGCGTGCCGTTGGCGAGCCAGGGCAGCAGCCGGTCCGCTTCCGCGTGGACGGTTCCTTCGAAGCGCAGCACTCGACCGCTCATATCGCTTCCTCCTGCGTCAGCGCCAGCAGCGTCTTCAGCTTGCGGCGCGCGTAGAACATCCGCGTCTTCACCGTGTCGACCGGGCAGCCCATGATCTGCGCGATCTCCCGGCAGGCGTAGCCGAGGTAGTAGGTCAGCTCGATCACCGCGCGCTGCTCGGCCGAAAGCCCGGCCAGCGCGTCGCCCAGATAGCGGTGCAGCTCCTGCTGCTGCCGTTCCGCGTCCGGACCGGGTGCCGTGGCGCTGGCGTCGCGCCGTTCGTCCAGCGCGACGGTCTCCTCGTCGTGCCGCAGCGCCTTGAGCGTCTGCCGGTAGGCGATCGCGAAGATCCAGGTGGAGACCTTCGCCTCGTGGTTGTAGGTGTGCGCCTTGCGCCACACCACCATCATGGTGTCGTCGAGCACCTCGTCGGCCAGCGCCGATTGCCGCGTCATGCCGCCGATGAAGCGCCTCAGCCGCGGCCGGTAGACGCGATAGAGCGCTTCGAAGGCGTCCATGTCCTCGTCGGCGACGCGATCGAGCAGGGCCAGGTCGTCCTGCGGCGGGTCGTCGCCGCCGGTGCCCGGGTTCCAATGGATGCTGCGCATGGCGTTCTCGCTGTGGCCGCTCGCGCCGTGGATGCCTGCGGCGGCGAATCCGGTTCAATGGCGCCGCCATGAACCGCCTGCCGCGGCGCGGGTATAGACCGGCTCGCGCGGTGGGTGGCGGCAACGATACGCCGGCCCTGGCGTCCGAATGTCGAGGAAGCGTTTCCCAGCGCGCGATGCCGGCAGCGATGCGTTCGCTGCCGGCGGCGCCGTCGCAGGCACGTGCCTGATCGATGCGGCGGCCCTGGTTCCCATCCTGCAGGAGTTCGATCATGAAGCTGGCTTCTCTATCCACCTCGCGCCTGTGCGCTGCGCTCGCACTGGTCCTCACCGTCGCCGCGGCGCCGCTTGCGCACGCTGACGGCTACAAGCAACACAACCTGGTGTCCGACGGCTTCATGCCGGCCGACCATGTCGATGCCCATCTGGTCAACGCCTGGGGCATTGCGTTCAACCCGTATGGCCCGGTATGGGTGGCCAACAACGGCAGCGGAACATCCACCGTCTACAACGGCGCCGGCATGGCGCTGCCGCTGGTGGTGCAGATTCCCACGCCCACGGCGGCCACCGGCGGAAACCCCACCGGCATCGTCTACAACGGTTCGACCGATTTCATGGTCGGCTCCGGCGCGATGGCCAGCCCGGCCCGCTTCATCTTCGACACCGAGGACGGCGTGATCGCGGCGTGGTCGCCCACCGTCAACGCGACCCACGCCATGCGCATGGTCAGCGCCAACGCGGTCTACAAGGGTCTGGCCTTGAGCGCCTGCGGCGTAGGCAGCAGGCTCTACGCGACGGACTTCAACCACGCCAAGGTCGATGTGTACGACACCCACTTCAAGCGGATGTCGATGGCTCCGGGCGCGTTCACCGACATGGCGATCCCGCGCGGCTTCGCGCCGTTCGGCATCCAGGCGATCCATGGCGACATCTACGTGACCTATGCCAAGCAGGACGCGGCCCATCACGACGATGTGAAAGGCGTCGGCCTGGGCTATGTGGACGTCTATACGCCCACCGGCGAGCTGATCGGTCGGATCGCCTCGAAGGGGCCGCTGAACGCGCCCTGGGGCCTGGCGCTGGCGCCGGCCGGCTTCGGCAAGGCCGGCAATACCCTGCTGGTGGGCAATTTCGGTGACGGCGGCATCAACGCCTACGAGCCGGTGTTCCACAACCTGCTGGGCGGCCTGCGCGATACGAGCGGCAAGCCGATCCACATCGATGGCTTGTGGGGGCTGGCGTTCGGCAACGGCTATGCCGGGCAGTCGGTCGATACGCTGTACTTCACCGCCGGTCCCGGCGGCGAGGCGCACGGCCTGTATGGCCGGTTGCAGGCGAACGAGAGCTATGGCCACTGACGGCCAGCTGGGCACGATGCTCGCGCACGGCAGGGACGCCGCGCGCGAGCGCATCGCCACGCAGCGGCTGGCACCCGGCGCCAGACCAGTGCCGCGCGTGGTGGCGCCCTATCCGGCCAGCGTGCGCTGGCTGCATTGGCTGACCGTGGCGCTGGTGCTTGCAGCGGTCGCCCTGGGTTTCCTGCGCGTCGAGGTGGTCAGCCATGCCTGGCGGCTGTGGCTGCTGGATGCGCATCGCACGGTCGGCCTGCTGATATTCGGCGTGACCGTGCTGCGGCTGCTGCTGCGGCTGGGCCTGCCGATCGCGCCGACGCCGCTGCCGCGGCTGGTCGGCTGGATCGTGCGCGCCACCCACGCGGCGCTGTACCTGCTGCTGCTGGGCATGCCGCTGCTGGGCGTGCTGATGAGCAATGCGCGCAGCGGTTCCACGCGCCTGTTCAAGGCGCTGCCGCTGCCGGTGCTGATGCCGGAGAACGAGGGCTGGGCCGACCGCCTGCAAGGCCTGCACCTCGTGGGCGGCTGGATCCTGATCGGCCTGGTCGGGCTGCACGCCTCGGCGGCGCTGTTCCATCACTACGTGCTCAAGGACGGCGTGCTCGGCCGCATGTTGCCGCAGGCCCGGCGCATGCCGCGGACAACCTGACATCCGGAGGACGAGATGAAGGCTTCCGGCATGGCAAGGGCGATCACGCTGCTCGCCGGCATCCTCGGCATGGCGTGGACCAGCGTGGCGTGCGCAGTGCCCGCGTATTCCCGGCAGACCGGGCAGGAATGCGCGGCTTGCCATATGGGCGCCTATGGGCCGCAGCTGACGCCCTACGGCGTCCGCTTCAAGCTGGGCGGCTACGTGGATTCGGACGAGCAGGGCGGCAAGCTGCCGCTGTCCGCGGCGCTGATCGCCTCGTTCACGCACACCGCCGAAAACCAGGCCCGGGCGCCGACCGCTTCGACCAAGGTCAACGACAACGCGGTGATCGACCAGGCCTCGCTCTATGTGGCCGGCCGGCTCGCCGCCAACCTGGGCACGTTCACCCAGATCACCTACGACGGCGCCGAGCGCAAGGCGATGCTCGACATGCTCGACCTGCGCTATGCCAGTAGCCTGGACCTTTCGGGCAAAGAGCTGGTGCTGGGTCTGGTACTGGACAACAACCCCACCCTGCAGGATCCATTCAACAGCTCGCCAGCGTGGAGTTTCCCGTACGTGCAGTCCTCGGTGGCGTTCGAGCCCGGCGCGGCCACGCTGATCAACGGCGGGCTGGAACAGCGGGTGCTCGGGCTGAGCGGCTATCTGTTCTGGAACAAGTCGCTGTACGTGGAACTGGGCAGCTACCGCAGCCTTTCCCCCGCCATGCAGGCCCGGCTCGGCCTCGGGCGCGAAGAGGATCCGGGCCGCCTTGGCAGCGGCACGCTGTACTGGCGCATTGCCTGGACCAAGGACTACAAGCGGCACGCCTTCCACGTCGGCGCGATCGGCCTGAACGCGAGCCTGCAGCCGGACCGGGGCCAACCCGCGCGCAACGACTACCGCGACGTGGGCCTGGATGCAGGCTACGAATACCTGGGCAATCGCCGGCACATGGTCTCGGTGTACGCAAGCTACATCCACGAGCGGCAGACACGCGGCGCGCTGCTCGCCAGCGGTGGCGCGGCCCGGCTGCACGGACGCGTGGACGAGTTCAAGCTGGCCCTCTCCTACGACCTGCGGGAAACCTGGGACGTGACGCTGGCCCGCTTCGACGAGCGCGGCAGCCGCGATGCCATGCTCTATGGTGACGGCTACACCGGCGGGCGACCGGATACCGCCGGCACCATCGCGCAGGTCGACTGGACGCCCTGGGGCAAGGAGGGCTCCTGGCATGAACCCTGGGCCAACCTGCGCCTGGGCCTGCAATACACGCGCTACGACAGGTTCAACGGCGCGCGCCGCAACTACGACGGCCAGGGCCGCAACGCCCGCGACAACGATACGTGGCTGCTGTTCCTGGAGGCCGCGTTGTGAAGGCAGGCTGCGCGCTCGCCTGCCTGCTGCTGGCCGCGGCGCTGCCCTGCCTCGCCGACGGGGCCGCCGAACGCGGCAAGGACGTCTATGCGTCCGAATGCTCCGACTGCCACAGCGTGCAGCCGCAGAAGAACAAGAAAGGGCCGACCCTGTTCGGCATCGTGGGTCGACGCTCGGCGAGCGTGCCGGGCTTTCGCTACTCCGACGTGATGCGCAACAGCGGCATCACCTGGACGCCCGAGCAACTGCGCCGCTACATCGCCGCGCCCAAGCAGGTGATCCCCCACGACCGCATGAAGTACGACGGGCTCAGCGACGCCGGCGACCTAGACGACCTGATGGGCTACCTGCAGACGCTGCATTGAGCTTCAACGCGCCGGCAGTGCGAATGCGCCGGGCAGCAGCGTGGCGATCGTGGTGTGCTGGATTTCGCCGGCAAGGTTGCCCAGCAGCACCGGCATGTCGCCGTCGCACAGCTCGGCCATGACCTGCCGGCAGG
>NZ_JABFWW010000312.1 GCF_013362045.1 Frateuria sp.
CGGCGCGATGCGCGCGCCGCCACGGCTGGCCGAACCGCCGCGGCCGTGGAAGAAGGCCAGGCGGATGCCGGCCTCCTTCGCCACCTGGAGAAGCTCCACCTGCGCGCGCTGCAGCGCCCAGCGCGAGGCCAGCGTGCCGCCGTCCTTGCCGCTGTCGGAATAGCCGAGCATCACCCACTGCTGGTCGCCGCGCGATTGCAGATGGGTGCGGTAGACCGGGTCGGCGAGCAGCGCGCGCAGGGTGGCGGGGGCGTGCCGGAGGTCGTCGATGGTCTCGAACAGGGGAGCGATGTCGAGGGGCACTCCCTGGTCCTTCGCCCCCTCGGGGAGAAGGTGCCCCGAAGGGGCGGATGAGGAGCCGGGGCCCCCAGGAAAGTGGGCGCTGGTCGCAGCAAGGGCCTCCCCCTCTCGCCAGCCCTCTCTCCCGGCGTTTGCCGGGGGAGAGGGCGCCGCTGCGAGGCCGCCGTAGCGGGCGAGCGCAAGCACCGCGAGCACGTCGGCTGCGGAGCGCGCCATGCTGATGACGTACAGGCCGGCAGCGTCCGTGCCGTAGCGCGTGCGTGCGTCGTGCAAGGTGACGAATACGTCGCGCAGGGTGACGGCGGCGGGGTCGTCGCAGGCGGCGAAGGCCATGCGGCCGCCCGCATAGGGCTGCAGGCGCTTTGCGCGTTCGGCCTCGTCGCGGGAGGCCCAACCGGCATCGCCCAGCAGCGCAGCCAGCGCGTCGTCGTGCACGCGCGAATCCTGCCGTACGTCGAGCCGCGCGAGATGGAAGCCGAAGGTGCGCACGCGCCAGATCAGCCGCCGCACGGCATAGGCGCCGGCATGCAGACCGCGGTGGCCGATCAGGCTGCGCTCGACCAGTTGCAGGTCATCGAGCAGTTCGCCGGTCGACCGGTAGGCTTCCGGATGCCCGTTCCCGCCGGTGGCTTCCAGCCTTGCGCCGATCAGCGTGAGCAGGCAGCGATAGGTCATGTCGGCGTGGCGCGGGCGGATGCGCGCGGCCGCCCGCGGGAAACGCGCGCGGTAGTCGGCCAGGCGCGCGATCAGTTCCCCATCGACCGCCACGCGCCCCTCGGTCTGGCTGAGCAGCCGCGCCAGTGCGGCGACGTCGGCGATGTAGTGCTCCAGCACGTGCGCGCGCTGGGTGGCCAGGCTGGCGGCGATGGTGTCGGCGCCCACGTTGGGGTTGCCGTCCATGTCGCCGCCGACCCAGCTGGCGAAGCCGAGCAGGCGCGGCAGCGGCGCGGCCACGCCGTAGCTCGCCTGCAGGGCGCCGGCCATCGCCTCGTACAGCGCCGGCACGATGCGGTAGAGCGGGTTGGCCAGGTAGAAGCCGACATGATGGTGCTCGTCCTGCACGGTGGGGCGCACCGGCGAGGCCTCGGCGGTCTGCCAGCCGGTGGATAGCGCCATATAGATGCGGTCTTCGTCCTCCGCGCGCTCCTGCGGCGTGCGGCCGGCGTCGAAGCTGTCGACCAGCGCGCGCACGATCGCCTGCTCCTTCTCCAGCAGCGAGCGGCGCACCGCCTCGGTGGGATGGGCGGTGAACACCGGCTCGATCCACAGGCGCGCGAGCCAGCCCAGCAGTTCGTCCGCGTCCACCCCCTGCGCCTTGAGGCGCTGGAGCGTGTCCAGCAGCGATTCCGGCTGCGGCGCGCCGCCCTCGCGCTGGTAATCGCGTCGACGGCGGATGCGGTGCACCCGCTCGGCGATGTTCACCACCTGGAAGTAGGTGGCGAAGGCGCGCGCCAGCGCCTCGGCCTCGTCGGTGCCCAGGCCCGAGAGCGCCTGCGCCAGCGCGGCCACCGGTTCGCCTTCGCGGCGACGGCGGATCGCCGCCTGGCGCACCGCTTCCACGCGCTGGTAGAAGGCCTCGCCGCCCTGCTCGGCCAGCATCCGTCCGACCAGCCGGCCGAGCTTGCCGACGTCCTCGCGCAGCGGGCCGTCGTGCGGCAGGTAATCGTCGCGGCTGGCTTCCATGAAGGCTCTCCGGTGGCGTCAGGCAAGACTAACCAAAGATGATGCGCCGCAACACAATCGTGACGGCGTGACGCTACAATGGCCCCTTCCCCGGCCCGCCGAGGGGCGCTGCGACCGTTGTTGCGGGCATCACCCGCAAGATCCGGCCAGGCTCGGCGCGGCCCGTACCACAACGGCGCCCGGTTGCCTCGACGTGACCTACCCGTCGCCTCGAACCGGAGAAACCATGAACGCTGTCAGCAAAGAAACCATCCGCCCGGACTACAAGATCCGCGACATCGCCCTGGCCGACTTCGGCCGCAAGGAGATCGACATCGCCGAGCACGAGATGCCTGGCCTGATGTCGATCCGCAAGAAGTACGCGCCGCAGCAGCCGCTCAAGGGCGTGCGCGTGACCGGCTCGCTGCACATGACGATCCAGACCGCGGTGCTGATCGAGACGCTCCGCGACATCGGCGCCGACGTGCGCTGGGCCTCGTGCAACATCTTCTCCACGCAGGACCACGCCGCCGCGGCGATCGCCGCCTCCGGCACGCCGGTGTTCGCCTGGAAGGGCGAGACGCTGGAGGAATACTGGGACTGCACGCTCGACGCACTGAGCTTCCCCGACGGCAAGGGCGGCTTCCTGGGCCCCCAGCTGGTGGTGGACGACGGCGGCGACGTGACGCTGCTGATCCACAAGGGCTATGAGCTGGAAAACGGCAGCGACTGGGTCAATACCGCCTCGGGCAGCCACGAGGAGCAGGTGATCAAGAACCTGCTCAAGCGCGTGCACACCGAACGCCCGGGCTACTGGCACACCGTGGTGCGCGACTGGAAGGGCGTCTCCGAGGAGACCACCACCGGCGTGCACCGCCTCTACCAGCTGGCGCAGGAAGGCTCGCTGCTGATCCCGGCGATCAACGTCAACGACTCGGTCACCAAGAGCAAGTTCGACAACCTGTACGGCTGCCGCGAGTCGCTGGCCGATGGCTTGAAGCGCGCGATGGACGTGATGCTCGCCGGCAAGGTCGCGGTGGTGTGCGGCTACGGCGACGTCGGCAAGGGCTGCGCGCACAGCTTGCGCGCCTACGGTGCGCGCGTGGTGGTCACCGAGATCGACCCGATCAACGCGCTGCAGGCGGCGATGGAAGGCTTCGAGGTCAACACCGTCGAGTCCACGCTGGGCCGCGGCGACATCTATGTCACCACCACCGGCAACAAGGACGTGATCCGCCTGGAGCACATGCAGGCGATGAAGGACCAGGCGATCGTCTGCAACATCGGCCACTTCGACAACGAGATCCAGGTCGACGCGCTGAACGCCTCGGGCGCCCTGCGCACCAACATCAAGCCGCAGGTGGACAAGTACACCTTCAAGAACGGCCGTTCGATGTTCCTGCTGGCCGAAGGCCGCCTGGTGAACCTGGGCTGCGCCACCGGCCATCCGAGCTTCGTCATGTCCAACTCGTTCTCCAACCAGACGCTGGCGCAGATCGACCTGTGGGCGAACAAGGACCTGTACGAGCCGAAGGTCTACATCCTGCCCAAGAAGCTGGACGAGGAGGTGGCGCGGCTGCACCTGGAAAAGATCGGCGTGAAGCTGACCACGCTGACGGCCGACCAGGCCAAGTACCTGGGCGTGCCGGTGGAAGGCCCGTACAAGGCCGAGCATTACCGCTACTGAGCCTCGAGCTTCCTTGGGCGAGTCCCAAGGGAAGCCATTGCCCCACGGAAAGAAGGGCCGCAGCCATGCGGCCCTTCTTTTTTGTCCGTCGCAACCATGGCGTTTTCTTCAGCTCATCTTGAAGCCTGCCCGGCGTGCATTTTCGTGAGCGCCCGTCCTCACCCTGCCTCCCCGGAGGGGAAGGCTTCGTAGGTCCCGCGCGTTGCGGCTCGTCGAATCAGCCTGCTGGCCATGCCGCAGGAACGTAGGGCATCCGTTTGATCGCGCCCGACCAGCGCAGACTGAAGTAGGCCGGCAGCGCCGGCAGCAGTTGCCAGCGGCTGACCTCGTGGATGTCGTTGCGCGCCGATTCCAGCGGCAGCGGCTGTGCATCGCCCGCCGGCAAGGGCCGGTCCGGCGCAAGCCAGACCACCCGTCCGCGCACGCTGCCGCGTCGCTGCCGATGCTCGGCCAGCAGCGTTTCGTAAGGGAACGCGGCATCGCGGCCGTGCTCGCGGAACAGCCGCTCCTGCCACGCGAACAGGGACTGCAAGCGCGGGTGATGGGCGAAGTGCGGCACGATGCGCAGCGGCCGCAGCAGGCAGGCCAGGGTCAGGTCGGCCGCGGTGAAGCGCCCGCCGACCAGGAAGCCCTGCCGCTCCAGCCGCGCGGCGATGGGCACCAGCTGTTCCTCGAGCTGTTCGTAGACGCGGTCCTGGCGATTGCGGTGGAAGCGGAAGCGCAACGCCAGCATGGTGCCCAGCACCGGCGCCGCCAGCGTGCGCAGCACGGGCCGGGTGAACAGGCCGCCGCAGACCTGGGGCATGAAGAGCTTCGACAGGATGCCAGGGCACTCCATGATCACCTGCGTGTAGCCCAGCCGCCGCGCGTTGAGCCCCAGGGTGGAATCGAGCGTCACCATCCAGCGCCATGCCAATGTGCGCCCGGCCGGGTCTGCGGGCAGCAACGGATGCTCCGGATAGGTGTCGTCCAGGTAGCGGATGATCGGCGAGGAATCGCTGATCGCCACGCCGGTGGCGGTGTCGTGGATCAGCGGCACCGTCTGTGCGCAGTCGAAGCGCTTCATCTCGCGCTTGGTGAAGGCGACGATGTCGATGCCGCGCCAATCCAGCCGCTTGTAGTCCAGCGCCCAGCGCACCTTCTCCACGTAGTGCGACCAGTGCAGCTTGTACAGCTCGATCATGGGACGCTCCTTGTGATGTCGCCTGGTGATGGGGTTGCACCAGCGGCGAACAAGTCGTCCGTGCTCGCGGGCATGCTCCCGCAAGCCTCGGCATGGGCGACCGAGCGCTTGCCCGCGCGCCGTCGCCGCCCCCATCCCCGAAGTCGCCTGCCAGTCATCTATCGCTTTATCGCGATGAACGTATAGAATGCCGGCCACGCACCGCAGGAGGCCACCGATGCCGGCGATCAGCTTTGAGT
>NZ_JABFWW010000094.1 GCF_013362045.1 Frateuria sp.
GGTGCCAGCGTTTCGACGCGCGCCTCGCGCACCGGCGGCGGAGGGGGCGGCGGTGCGGCGGAACCTGCGGCTGGCAGCGCCGGAGGCATCGCAGCTTGCGCCGGCGCCGCGCCGTGCCGTGCGGCCTCGCGCACCAGCGCCTCGTCATAGTCGACCGCGGCGATGATCTCGATGCCCTCGTCCAGCCGGCGCGTGGACAGGATCACCGCATCGGGCCCCTGCTCCTCGCGCACTTCGCGCATCGCCTGGCGCATGTCGGGCGCGACGAAACGTTTGATCTTCATCAGTGCTTGCTCCGCAAGCGGGGGAACGCGGAACGGGCGGCATCACCGGCAAGGCGAACCCGGGAGGCGCGTTCCGGGCGGGCGCCTGCCGGCACCCTACGAACCGCCCGTTTTTCGTGCCCCGTGCCCCGTGCCCGCTTCAGCAGAACCATCGCGCCTTCTCCCGGCCTCAACGCCCCAAGGCTTGGACCAGCCGCACCCTGCGGTTGTCCGGCACCTCGTTGTAGGCCAGCACGTGCAGGTTCTGTGCCACGTGCCGGGTGAAGCGCGCGAGCCATGGACGCAGCTGCGGCGGCACCAGCAGCACGGCCGCCTCGCCGCTCATTTCCTGGCGGCGCGCGGCATCGGCGACGCTCTGCTGCAGGCGGTCGGCCAGCCCCGGCTCCACCGCCGCGCCCGCCACGCCGCCGCCGGACAGCGAATTCATGAGGATCTGCTCCAGTTCCGGCGCCAGCGTGATCACCGGCACCTCGGTGCCCAGGCCGGTGATCTCCTGCACGATCTGCCGGCCCAGCGCCACGCGCACGGCGGCGGTGAGCATGCCGGGATCCTGACTCTGCCCCGCGTTCTCCGCCAAGGATTCGACGATGGTGCGCATGTTGCGGATCGGCACCCGTTCGGCCAGCAGGTTCTGCAGCACCTTGACCACCACGCCGAGCGAAAGCCGCTTGGGCACCAGGTCCTCGACCAGCTTGGGCGCCGTCTGCGCCAGGCGGTCGAGCAGCTGCTGCACGTCCTGGTGGCTGATCAGTTCGTGCGCATGGGTCTGCAGGATGTGCGACAGATGCGTGGCGACCACGGTGGCCGGGTCGACCACGGTATAGCCCAAACTCTGCGCCATCTCGCGCTGGCCCTGCTCGATCCATACCGCCTCGAGGCCGAACGCCGGGTCCTGGGTCTGGATGCCCTGCAGCGGCCCGTGCACGCGGCCGGGGTTGATCGCCAGCAGGCGCTCGTTGTGCACCTCCGCCTCGCCCATCGGCACGCCCATCAGGGTGATGCGGTAGGTGTTGGGGCCGAGATCGAGGTTGTCGCGGATGTGCACCGCCGGCACCAGGAAGCCGAATTCCTGCGACAGCTTGCGGCGCACCGACTTGATCCGCCCCATCAGTTCGCCGCCCTGGTGGGTGTCCACCAGCGGGATCATCCGGTAGCCCACTTCCAGGGCCAGCGGGTCGACGCTGGCCACGTCGTCCCAGTTGAGCTCCATGCGCTCGGCCGGCACCGTCGCAGCCGCGGCGGCCGGCTCGTCGACCGCGGCCGCCAGCTGCGCGCGCGTCTCGCGCTCGCGCTTGAGCATCAGCCACGCCGCACCGCCGCAGCAGCCGCCCAGCAGCAGGAAGGCCAGGTTGGGCATGCCCGGAATCAGCCCCATCACGCCCAGCACCGCGCCGGCCACGGCCAGCGCGCGCGGCTGGCCGAACACCTGGCCGAGCACCTGCTTGCCCATGTCCTGCGACTTGGACACGCGGGTGACGATCACCGCCGTGGCGATCGAGAGCATCAGCGCCGGCACTTGTGCGACCAGGCCGTCGCCGATGGTCAGCAACGTATAGGTGCGGGCCGACTCGCTGGCCGGCAGGCCGTGCTGGAACATGCCGACGAAGAAGCCGCCGACGATGTTGATGAAGAGGATCAGGATGCCGGCGGTGGCGTCGCCGCGGACGAACTTGGACGCACCGTCCATCGAGCCGTAGAAGTCCGCTTCCTCGCGCACTTCCTGGCGGCGCTCGCGGGCCTGTTCCTGGGTCAGCAGGCCGGCGTTGAGATCGGCGTCGATCGCCATCTGCTTGCCGGGCATCGCGTCCAGGGTGAAGCGGGCGGTCACTTCCGACACGCGGGTCGCGCCCTTGGTGACCACCACGAAGTTGATGATGGTGAGGATCGCGAACACCACCAGGCCGACCGCGAAGTTGCCGCCGATCACGAACTCGCCGAACGCCTCGATCACCTTGCCGGCCGCCCCCGGGCCGTCGTGGCCGTGCAGAAGCACCACGCGGGTCGAGGCGATGTTCAGGGCGAGACGTAAAAGCGTCGCCATCAGCACGACCGTCGGAAAAGCGGCGAATTCCAGCGGCCGCATCACGTAGATCACCGCCAACAAAATGACGAGCGACAGCGCGATGTTGAAGCTGAACAGCATGTCCAGCAGGAACGGCGGCATCGGCAGCATGACCATCGCCAGCATGGCCAGCATCACGATCGGTGCGCCTACGCCACGGCGGCCCAGCTGCTTGAGGTTTTCCATTGCGCCAGCGGCGGCCATCTGCGCTTTCCTTTAGAGCTTGTAGGGGCCCATCAGGTCCGGATCGACCTCGGGCCGGGGCGCCGGCGGCGGCTCGTCGCCCCGTTCCGTCGCCTGCTTCAGCTGGTAGACGTAGGCCAGCACCTGCGCCACCGCCACGTACAGCGAGACCGGGATTTCCCGGCCCAGCGAGGTGGTGGCATACAAGGCGCGTGCCAGCGGCGGGGCCTCGACCATCGGGATGCGGTGGCCGCTGGCCACCAGGCGGATCTGCTGGGCGAGCACGTCCACGCCCTTGGCGATCACCCGCGGCGCGCCGGCGCCGCTCTCGTCGTACTTGAGCGCGACGGCGAAGTGGGTGGGGTTGGTCACCAGCACGTCGGCCTTGGGCAGCTCCTGCATCATCCGGCGACGCGACATCTCGAACTGCACCTGCCGGATGCGGCCCTTGAGCTCGGGGTTGCCCTCGGTCTCCTTGGCCTCGTCCTTGAGCTCCTGGCGGGTCATGCGCAGGCGCTTGGCATGGTCGAACTTCTGGTAGAGCGCATCGGCGCCGCCGATCAGCGCCAGCAGCGCACCGAACAGCAGCGCGGCGCGGCCCAGCAGCGACAGCGAACGGGCGATGCCGAGCGCCACGTCGGCACGGCCCAGCGCCTGCAGTTCGTCGACCGAGTGCTTCAGCAGCAGCGCCAGCGCCGCGCCGATGAACAGCAGCTTCAGCAGCGCCTTGCCCAGTTCCACCAGTCCGCGCATGGCGAAGATGCGCCCCAGGCCCGCCAGCGGATCGAGCCGGTCGAACTTCGGCTGCAACGCCTGGCCGCTGAAGCTGATGCCGCCCAGCAGCATCGGGCCGGCGAACACCGCCAGCAGCGTGGCCAGCGCCACCGGCATGAACAGCATCAAGGCCTCGCGCACCGCCATGCCGAGCACGCGGGCGGGCAGCGCGTCGGAGAACAGCGCATCGCGGCCGTAGGACAACCCCAGGCGATAGATGGCGCGCGCATGGACCATCGCCTGCTCACTGCCCGATAGCAGCGCGGCGACGCCGGCCAGCACCACCAGCGCGCCGGAGAGATCGCGCGATCGCGGTACGTCGCCTTTCTCGCGCGCTTCCTTGAGGCGTTTTTCGGAAGGTTGTTCGGTGCGTTCCTGGTCGTCGTTCTCGGCCATGGGATCGTCAGCCTCCCACCAGCTCGTGCATCAGCGACCAGGCGCTTTCCTGCAGCGTGTCGAACGCTCCGGGGAGCGCGCGCAGGCCCAGCCACAGTGCGATCGAACCCAGGCACAGGGTGATCGGAAAACCCACCGCGAAGAGGTTCATCGACGGCGCCGCACGGCTGATCGCGGCGAAGCCGATGTTCACCACCAGCAATGCGGTCACCGCCGGCAGCGCCACGCGCACCGCACCGGCGAACAGGTGCGCCCCGAACGACACCACCGCGTGCAGGCCATCGGCATTGATCGCGACCGGACCGGGCGGCAGCGTGCGGAAGCTGTCGGCCAGCAGTTCGATCAGCCGCAGGTGGCCGTTGAGCGCCAGGAACAGCAGCGTCACCAGCACCGTGTAGAACTGGCTGAGCACCGGCGTGCTGCCGCCCCCCGCCGGGTTGACGATCTCGGCGAACCCTAAGCTCATGCCCTGCCCCACCAGCTCGCCGCCGAAGGCCACCGCCTCGAACACCAGCTTGAGCACGAAGCCGACTGAGGCCCCGACCAGGATCTGACTGACCATGGTCGCCACCCCCGGCGCGCTCAGCGGATCGACCGCCGCCGGCGCGAGCGGAGCCAGCACCAGCGTCAGCATCAGTACCAGTCCCACGCGGATACGCGCAGGAATCATCGGCGCGCCCAGCACCGGCGCGATGAGGCACAGTCCGCCGACCCGGCCCATCGCCCACAGCAGGCCACCCAGCCAGTTCTCGAGCTGGGCGAGGTCGACCGTGGTCACTTCACCGTCCCGGGCAACCCCTCGATCAGCTGCCGCGTGAACTGCACCAGCGTGCGCAGCATCCAAGGCCCGGTGATCAGCGCCACCACGGCCATCGCGATCAGCTTGGGAATGAACGAGAGCGTCATCTCGTTGATCTGCGTGGCCGCCTGGATCACGCCGATGAGCAGGCCCACGGCCAGCGCGGTGAGCAGCAGCGGCGCGGCCACCAGGATCGCCACGTAGAGCGCGTGCTGGCCGAAGGCGATGACGGATTCGGGTGTCATGGGACGGGGCGGAAAACGGGGGATGGAGAACGAAACGCGCCGCGCACCGCTCCCTCTCTCCCGGCCACGCCGGGGGAGAGGGCTGGGGAGAGGGGAAGGCCCTTGCCTTGGCCTTCAGCGGTTGCAGCGAAACGCAGGTCGGGCACCACAGACCTGAGAAGACTTTTCAGAAGCAGGCCGGCGGCCGACAGAGGCGAACGAGCGAAAGGCCTCCCCCTCTCCCCAACCCGCTCCCCCGGCTGGGGCCGGGGGAGAGGGAGCTGGTGGGCTGAGGCGCGCCTGCCGCTCATGTGTAGAAACTCCCCGCCAGCGTGCCGACCAGCAGCG
>NZ_JABFWW010000300.1 GCF_013362045.1 Frateuria sp.
TGGGTGCAGCTGCGTACGCTGCTGGCGTTCGACCTGGCCAATGTGCTACGCGGCGTGCCGTTCCTGGTGATGCTGGTGTTCGGGCTGGTGAACCTGCTGTTCGCGCTGGCGTTCGCCGGCGAGATCTACGGCACGTCGACCTATCCGGTCACCCACTCGGTACTGGAGACCGTGCAGGGCAGCTTCCACTGGCTGCTGCCGATCATCCTGGCGTTCTATGCCGGCGAGCTCACCTGGCGGGAGCGCGACCGGCACACGGCCGAAGTGGTCGACGCCTTCCCGCTGCCGGACTGGCTGCCGCTGACCGCGCGGCTGCTGGCGCTGGTGGCGGTGGTGCTGGCCTACCTGGCCACCGGCGACCTGGTCGGCATCGCCTGGCAGCTTGGCCACGGCTATGCGCGGATCGAGGCCGGCCTTTACCTGGCCACGCTGGCGCTCGACGCGGTGCCGTTCGTGCTGCTGGCCGTGCTTATGCTGTTCTTCCAGACGCTCGCGGGCAGCAAGTTCCTGGGCTACCTGCTGGCCATCGTGTGGCTGGTGGCGTCGCTGATCGGCTTCCCGCTGCTGCATCTGGACCACAACCTGGCCATCTATGGCCACGCCCCGTCGGTGCCGTATTCGGACATGAACGGCTTCGGGCATTTCCTGGCCGGCGCATTGTGGTTCTACCTGTACTGGAGTTTCGCCGCGGCGGCGCTGCTGGTGGTGGCCACGCTGTTCCATGTACGCGGCACTGGGCAAACCTGGCGCGAGCGCCTGTACGAGGCGCGCGCGCGACTGCGGCGGCCGGCGGCCATCGCGCTGGGCGCGGCGCTGGCCGGCTTCGCACTGACAGGCGCGTGGATCTTCTACAACACCAACGTGCTCAACCATTACGAGAGCAGCGCGCAGGCCACGCGCAAGCGCGCCGACTACGAGAAGGCCTACGGCAAGTACAAGGGCCTGGCGCAGCCGCGCATCAGCGTGGTGAGGACGCAGGTGGATATCGAGCCGTACCGGCGACGGCTCGAGATCCGCGGCCACTACCTGCTGGTCAACCGGCACGACGCCCCGATCGACACGCTGCACGTCAACTTCGATACCGACTTCACGGTCAAGTCGCTCGATTTCGCGCCGCACGAGACGGTCAGCGACGACCGGCGGCTGGGCTATGCCATCTACCGCCTGAAGACGCCGCTCGCGCCGGGCGCGTCGATGGCCTTCGATTTCGACATCGAGTACGCGCCGCGCGGTTTCACCAACGAGCCGTCCGGCCAGTTCCTGGTCGCCAACGGCAGCTTCTTCAACAGCCAGGTACTGCCGCATCTTGGCTACCAGGCCAGCATGCAGCTCACCGACCGCAGCGACCGGCGCAAGTACGGCCTGCCGCCGCAGGTGCCGCGCATGCCCAGCCTGGGCGATGCGAAAGCGCGCGGCGACAACTACGTCGGCAACGATGCCGACTGGATCGACTTCGAGACCACCGTCTCCACCGCCTCCGACCAGATCGCGCTGGCCCCGGGGTACCTCACCAAGAGCTGGACCGCCAACGGCCGGCGCTACTTCACCTATGCCATGGACCGGCCCATGCTGGACTTCTACTCGTGGCTGTCGGCGCGCTACGCGGTGAAGAAGGCCAGCTGGAATGGCATCGCCATCGAGGTCTACTACGACCCGGAGCACGCCTGGAACGTCGACCGCATGATCCAGGCCGCCAAGGACGCGCTGGCCTACGACCAGGCCCACTTCACGCCCTACCAGTACCGCCAGCTGCGCATCCTGGAGTTTCCCAACTACCGGACCTTCGCGCAGTCCTTCGCCAACACGATCCCCTATTCCGAGTCGCTGGGCTTCATCGCCGACCTGCGTGATCCATCGAAAATCGACTACGTCTACTACGTGACCGCCCACGAGGTCGCGCACCAGTGGTGGGCGCACCAGGTGATCGGCGCGGACATGCAGGGCTCGACCATGCTGAGCGAGTCGCTGGCGCAGTACTCCGCGCTGATGGTGATGAAGCACAGGTACGGCGCCGACCAGATGCGCAAGTTCCTCAAGTACGAGCTGGACAAGTACCTGACGAGCCGCGCCACCGAGAAGGTGGCCGAGGAGCCGCTGGCGAAGGTGGAGAACCAGCAGTACATCCACTACAACAAGGGCTCGCTGGTGTTCTACGCGCTGCAGGACTACGTCGGCGAGGATGCCTTCGACGCGGTGCTCAGGCGCTTCCTGCTCGACTGGCGGTTCCGCGGCCCGCCCTACCCCAGTTCGCAGGACTTCATGGACGCGCTGGCGCGCGGCCTGGGCCCGCAGTGGAAGGGCCTGCTGGACGACCTGTTCTGGAAGATCACCCTGTTCGACAACCGCATCAGCGATGCCAGCGCGAAGAAGCTGCCGGATGGGCGCTACGCGGTGACCCTGAAGGTGCACGCGGGCAAGGTCTACGTCGACGGCACCGGCAGGGAAACCACCGCCAGGCCCGACGTGCCGGTGGACATCGGCGTGTTCGCCGCCGCCCCGGGCAAGGGCCTGGACGGCAAGCCGCTGTACCTGGAAAAGCGCCTGTTGCCGGCCGGTGACAGCACCATCACGGTGACCGTGGACGGCAAGCCGGCGGAGGCGGGCGTCGACCCGTTCAACAAGCTGATCGACCGCGTGTCGGGCGACAACCGGCTGCCAGTCACGCTGCAATAGATCCGCCGAGCTCCCGACCGTGATCCCGCCCGCGACGCAAATCGGGAGGATCACGGCGGCATGCCTCAGCCCGCCTTGGCGCCCTCGGCCTGCACCAGCGTCATCTGCCGCTGCGGCACGGCGATGCGGATGTTCTCCTTGGCGAAGGTCTCCTTGATCGCGCGCAGCAGGTCGGTCTGCACGCCCCACAGGTCCTCGCAGCGGGTCCAGCCGCGCACGATCAGGTTCACCGCGCCCTCGCCCACGTGGCCGGTCACCACCGTCGGCGGCGGCTCCTTGAGGATGCGCGGATCGGCGCCGAACAGGTTTTCGATCTGCGCCATCGCCTTGGCGATGTCGTCCTGCATGCCGATCGGAATGGTCAGCTCGAAGCGCCGCGTGCCGCGGCGGTTGGCGTTGATGATCGCATCGGCGCCGATCTTGGCGTTGGGCACGATCGCCTCGCGGTTGTCCGGCAGCACCAGCTGGGTGTACATCAGGTTGACCGTCTCCACGGTGCCTTCCACGCCGCCGGCATGGATGAAGTCGCCCGCGCGGAACGGGCGGAACACGATCAGCAGCACGCCCCAGGCCAGGTTGCTGAGCGAGCCCTGCAGGGCCAGCCCCAGCGCCAGGCCACTGGCGCCGAGCGCTGCGACCAGAGGCGCCGAAGGCACGCCGGCGGTGATCAGCGCGCTGACCACCAGCACCGCGATCAGCACGCCATAGATCAGGTTGCGCAGGAAACTGACCAGCGTGGCGTCCACCTCCGCCCGGTGCATGGCGCGCTGGACCAGGTTGGCCACGCGCGCGGCCAGCCACAGGCCCACCAGCAGGATCAGCAGCGCGACCAGCAGCTTGATGCCGATGCGCAGGGCTTCTTCGGAGAAATGGATCCGGGCAAGCAGGTCGAGCATCGCGTCACTCCGCATACCAATCGCCCGAGCCTAGCAGGGCGCGCGTGAGGAACGCTCAGGCGGGCGCATTGCAATGGATGCGCGCCGGGCAAAAAAAACCGTGCCGGCTTGGGGGAAGCCGGCACGGCTCATGGCCGCCTGGAAGGTCGATGCAGGAGAGCGGCCGGCCCGCAAGCCGTTGGGGGTTGTCGGCTAGCGGGCTTCGGGCTTCGTCTTGGCGGAAGCCTCGTTGTCGTGTCCGGCCTGGCGGTCGACCAGCGCCAGGCGCGAGCCGTCCCTGAGGCGGAACTGGAACTGCTGCTGCAGCTCATCGAGCCGCGCCAATTGCGGGCACAGGGCATCGGCGCGTTCGCCGAGCCGGTCGGCGCGGGCGTCGACCTCCCTGTCGATGGCCTTGTCCAGCGTACCGGCGCGTGCCTCCAGCGCGGCCACCTGGCGCTGGTCGCCGCTCAGCGCGGCCTTGACCGCCTGGGCGGTCACCGTGCTGACCAGGGTCGAGACGGCGTCGCCCACCTGGTGTTCCATCAGGTCCTCGACGCTGTGCTTGCGCCACACGCCCTGGCCCAGGCCGTTGTCGACGTTGGCCAGCGCCTGCCTGTGCTGGGCGTTGAGCTCAGCGGTCAACCGGCTGCGCTCGGCCGGCTGGTCGGCGAACGTGGCGACCACCGTGGTGAGCGCGCCGAAGCCGATGTCCACGCCTTCACGGGCGATCGCAGCGACCTCCGGCAGCAGGCGACGCACCCGGCCCTCGTACTCGCGCAGGCGGGCCGCGTCGGCGGCCGAGACCGCCACGTCGCGACCGTCCACGCGCAACGCGCCGTCATGCATGAACACCTGGCCGGGCGTGCCGTCGTCGCGCTCGAAGCTGACGCCGTCCGGCTGCACCCGCACGTCGTAGTCGGTGCCGAAGCTGCACTTGTCGTTGTGCAGGTGCACGCCTTCAGCCTGGACGGAGGCACCCAGCACCAGGCCGGCGGCAAGTGCGATGGCGGTAATCAGCGGACGCATGGCGATGCTCCCTGTCGGCGGTATGCAGGTGAGCTTCCCCCGCGCCCTCGGCACCGTCATGGGCCAGGCGTCATGCCGTGCCATCGGTCACAGGTGGCCGGTGGTCAGGGGCGCTGGTCGATCTCCGTCACCACACCATCGACCAGCGTCACCGTGATCTCGCGGCCCTCGCGGCGATACACCCAGCGTTCGCTGGCCGGCGTCGCCACGACCACGCCGCGGCGATGGCGTGCGGCATGATGGTGCGTCACCTGCGAAGGGCGGCCGAGCGCTTCGCGCACCTGCGCGGCGCTGTCGCCCGCCACCAGCAGCCGGTTGCCCACGCGCAGCGTGTCCGAGGCCATGGCGGAGAAAGCCAGCAGCCACAGGCCGCCGATGAGGATCATGCGCATGTCGTACTCCTTCCCTGGGTGACGCCCGGACCGGCTGGCCGGGCGGATAGTTAGAACGTCCTTCCTCAGCGCACCG
>NZ_JABFWW010000091.1 GCF_013362045.1 Frateuria sp.
GGCCCGATCGCCGCGCCGGGTGCCCCCAAGGTGCTGATCGGCGGCCTGCCGGCGGCGCGCCTGGGCGACATGGCTACCTGCGTGGGTCCGCCCGACAGCATCGTGATGGGTTCGCCCAAGGTGCTGATCGGCGGCCAGCCGGCGGCGCGCCTGGGCGACACGTGCGCGCATGGAGGCACGATCGTGCTGGGCTGCTTCACGGTGCTCATCGGCTGATGGCCATGGTCAAGCCGTCGTTAGGCAACGTGATGTTGCGCCGCTCGGTACGCGATTTCGCGCAGGTGCTGCGCGAGGCATTGCACGCCCACCAGGCGGACGACCTCGACGGCGCCGAGCGGCTGTACCGCGAGGTGCTGGCGCTGCGCGCCGCGCAGCCGGACGCCATGCACTACCTCGGGGTGCTGTGCCACCAGCGCGGACGCAGCGACGAGGGCGTGGAACGGATCCGCGCCGCCCTGAAGATCACGCCGCGCCACCCGGATGCGCACAACAACCTGGGCAACATCCACAAGGAATGCGGCCGGCCCGCCGAGGCCGAGGCCTGCTACCGGCGTGCGCTCGAATGCGCTCCCGAGCACCACAACGCCCTGGGCAACCTTGCCGTGGTGCTGGAGGTGCAGGAGCGGCTGGACGACGCCTTCGACGCCTACGGCGCGCTGCTGCGCCAGGCGCCGGAGGATGCCCGCGGGCACTACCTGATGGGGCTGTTCCTGCGCAACCACGCGGAGCACATGGAGCATCTCGAACAGTCGGCCGAGTGCTTCCGCCGTGCCTTCGAGCTGGACCGGCGCAACCTGCGCGCGCTGGAGGCGCTGGGCGTGGCGCTGTATGCGCTCAAGCGGCACGACGAGGCGCGGCAGGTCTACCGCGACTGGCTCTCGCGCGAACCGGACAACCCGGTGCCGCGCCACATGCTGGCCGCCTGCGGCGGTGCCAAGGCGCCCCCGCGCGCGGGGGATGCGTATGTGCGCGAACTGTTCGACGGCTTCGCCGACAGCTTCGACGAGCAGCTCCTGAAGAATCTGGACTATCGCGCGCCCCAGATACTGACGGCGGCACTGGACGCCGTGCTGGGCACGCCGGCCGCTGCGCTGGACGTGCTCGACGCCGGCTGCGGTACCGGCCTGTGCGCCCCGCTGGTGCGTCCGCACGCGCGGCGGCTGGTCGGCGTGGACCTGTCCGGCGGCATGGTGGAAAAGGCCCGCATCCGCGGTGGATACGACGTGCTGGAAGTGGCCGAGCTCACCGGCTACCTGCAGGCCCACGGCGACGCCTTCGACGTGGTGCTCTCGGCCGACACCCTGGTCTACTTCGGCGAATTGCAGGAGGCGCTCACCGCGGCCCACGCGGCGCTGCGCCCGGGTGGCTGGGTCGCCTTCACGCTGGAGGCGATGGACGGGGACGCCGACCGCGCCGAGCTCACCCCCAGCGGCCGTTACCGCCATACCCGCCGTTACGTCGAGCGCGCGCTCGCCGCAGCCGGCTTCAGCCACCTGCACCTTGCGGCGGACAACCTGCGGCGCGAGGCGGGACAACCGGTGGCAGGCTGGGTGGTGCTGGCGCGGCGCACGGCGCCGTTGCCCACATGCCCGCGAGGGGAATCCGCATGAGGCAGTCGTCCGCAAACCCCTTCGCGCAGGCAGTAGGGAGGTCCCGGCCGTTTCCGGACGCGCGCCGCCCCCACGGCGACTTCTTTCCGGCCCGTGCGCAGGGCTCCCAGGCACCCGGCTCCGGTCCGGTGCATACGGTGCGGAGGCACGCCCGATGAGCCAGCAGATCACCCTCGAATCGACACAGTGCAGGGACCTGCTGTTCAACAGCATGGTCGTCGACGAGCAGCTGGGGCGCATGTTCTCCTACCAGGTCGATTTCTGCAGCAAGAACGAGAAGATCGATCTGGGCAGCCTGCTCGGCACTGCGATGACGGTGAAGCTGAGCGCCGGCGACTACTACCAGCGCCAGTTCAACGGCATCGTCTGCGAGGCCGCGCAAACCAGCGTGGCGGTGATCGACGGCTTGCGCTACGCCCAGTACAGCGTGCGCCTGGTGCCCAAGCCCTGGCTGCTGGTCGACAAGATCGACTGCCGCATCTACACCGCCATGACGGTGCCGGACATCGTCAAGTCGGTGCTTGCCGACGCCGGCTACACCGACGTCAAGCTCAGCCTGAGCGCGTCCTACGCCAAGCGCGACTATTGCGTGCAGTACCGCGAGAGCGGGCTCAACTTCATCAGCCGCCTGATGGAGCAGGAGGGCATCTAGTACCTCTTCACCCACGCCGCCGGCACGCACACGATGGTGCTGGCCGACGGTGTCGGCGCGCATTCGAAGGCGGTCCGCTTCGACCGCGTCGCCTACCTCGGTTCGCGCGAGGCCGTGCTGCTGGACGAGGCGGCCGTGGAAGACTGGGTGGCGTCCTGCGGCCGCGACGCGACCAAGTATCAGCTGATCGACTACGACCCGCTCAAACCCAAGACCTCGCAACTGGCGACCGGCACGGCCAGCGGCCACGGCACGGGGCCGGAAGGTTTCGACTTTCCGGGCGGACATTTCGACCCGGAGGTCGGCAAGCACTTCGCGCAGGTGCGCGCCGAGGCGTTCAGCGCGTCGCGCTCGCGCTACAGCGGCACCACCGGTTCGTGCGCCATCGAGGTCGGCGGCCTGTTCACGCTGTACGACTACCCGCGCGTGGAGCAGAACCGGGAATACCTGGTGATCGGTATGACCATGCACCTGCACAACGGCAGCTACGCTGCCGGTGACGGCGCCGCCGCGCCATCGTTCAGCTGCAACTTCCAGGCGATCCAGAGCAGCAAGCCGTTCCGTACGCTGCCGGTCACGCCCAAGCCCTCGGTCGTGGGCCTGCAGACCGCGGTGGTGACCGGCAGCGAGACCGACGAGGACATCGCGATCGACGAGCACGGTCGCGTGCAGGTCACCTTCCACTGGAACCGGCCGGACAAGAAGGACGCCAAGAGTTCCTGTCCGGTACGCGTGGCCTCGGCCTGGGCCGGCAAGGGCTGGGGCGCGGTGAGCCTGCCGCGCGTGGGGCAGGAGGTAGTGGTCAGCTTCCTGGAGGGCGATCCGGACCGCCCGCTGATCATCGGCAGCGTCTACAACGCCGACAACGCACCGCCCTACGGCCTGCAGGCCACCAAGACGCAGAGCGGCATGAAGAGCCGCAGCCTGCTCGGCGGCACCGCCGACTTCAACGAACTGCGCTTCGAGGACAAGAAGGGCGAGGAGGATTTCTTCATCCACGCCCAGAAGGACATGCACGAGGAAGTCGAGAACGACCATACGGTCACGATCGACCACGACGAGATCCTGACCGTCAAGAACGACCAGACCCTGACGGTCAAGCACGACCAGACGCTCACCGTCGAGAACGACCGGACCGAAACGGTCAAGCACGACCGCAAGGCCACCGTGCAGAACGACGACAAGCTGGACGTCAGCAACAACGGCACCACCAGCATCGGCCAGAAGTTCAAGCTCTCGGCAGGCAGCCAGATCGAACTGGTCTCCGGCGCCGCCAGCATCGTGCTCAAGAGCTCCGGCGACATCGAGATCAAGGGCGTCAACATCAAGATCACCGGCAGCGTGTCGGTGAAGGTCGAGGGCCAGGCCGAGGTGGACGTCAAGGCCGGCGCCACCATGGACCTGGGCGCCGGGGCCAGCCTGAAGATGCACTCGGACGCCATGCTCGAAGTGGCCGGCGGCGCCATGGCCACCGTCAAGGCACCCATGCTCACGCTCAAGGGCGACGGCATGAACCAGGTGTCCGGCGGCATCGTGATGATCGGATGAGGGAGGAGCCCATGTCGCCAGTCGTACAGGCCGCCGAACGGATGGAGCTGGCTGCGCCCGCACGGGCCCGGCTGGAGCCGCGCATGAACCCCCTGCAGGCCGTGCAGACCCTGCTAGCCGAAGGCCAGACGCAGGATGCGCTCAAGCTGCTCGCGCATCTGCTGCCCAAGCGCTACGCGGTGGCCTGGGCCTGCCAGTGCGCGCGCGACGTGCCGCTGCCGCTGGAGGACAAGGCCGGCGCCGTGCTGGCCGAGCAGTGGGTGCGCGAGCCGGACGAGGTGCACCGCCGCGCCGCCTTCGAATTCGCCAACGCCGGCGGCTACCGCACCATCGGCACCTGGCTCGCGGCGGCGGCCGGCTGGTCCGGCGGAAGCCTCGCGCCGGCCGGCCAGGAAACCCCCGTGCCGCCCGCCGAACACCTCACCGCCTGCGCCGTGGTGGCCGCCGTCAACCTGATGGCCGGCATGGAGCCCGAACGCTTCGAACAGCGCCGGGGCGACTTCATGGTCCGCGCCATGGGCCTGCTGGGCGCCGGCGAGCCGGCGAACTGACGGAGACGATGAGCGTGGCCAACCCACAGACACTGGTGCTCGCCGTGCTCGGCCCGCATGCCGCGCAGTTCGGTGCGCGCAGCCAGAAGGCCTTCGAGGGGCGCGATGGCAGCATCGGCCGCGCCGACGACTGCGACTGGGTGCTCTCCGCCGCCGGCGTGTCGCGCGTGCACGCCATGGTGCGCTGCCTCAACGGCATGTATTTCATCGAGGACCGCAGCACCAACGGCATGCTGCTCAACGGCCGGCCGCTGATGAAGGGCGACCCCGCGTCGCTGAAGGACGGCGACCGCCTGCAGATCGACACCTTCGAGGTGGCCGTGCGGCTGCAGGCCGATCAAGCCACCGTGGCGCAGCCGGCGTCGGCGCCCCCGCCCGCGATGGCTGCAGCGCCGCTGCCTGGCGGCGATTTCCTCGATGCGATGCTGGGCGGCGATCCGTTCGCGGCCGCCGCGCCGCCCGCGCGCGGCGTGCCGGACGAACCGCTGATCCCGGCCGCCAGCGCGCCGGCCGGTGCGCTGGATCCGCTGGCCTTCCTGGACGAACCCTTCGGCGCGCCGCCCGCATCCGCACCCGCCCCGGCCGCCAGCTGGAACCACTCCAGCGGCATGGCCGACCACTTCCACCCACCCGGCGTCGCCGGCCAGCGCGATGCGCTGC
>NZ_JABFWW010000272.1 GCF_013362045.1 Frateuria sp.
CAACGCGCCGCGGCACGGGCCCGCGCCCACGTAGAGCAGCCGCGCCTGCGGTCGCGTGGCCAGCACGGCGGGAAAGGCCTCCAGCAGGTCGAGGCAGCCCTTGCTGTCCTTCAGGTTGCCGACGTACAGCAATAGCGGCGCGTCCGTGGCATCCAGCCCGAGGCGCGCGCGCGCCTCGTCCCGGTCGCCTGGGGCGAACAGCGCGCCGTCGACGCCGGTGTAGAGCGTGTGCACGCGCGCCGCGTTCGCACCCAGCGCGACCGCCTTGTCGGCCAGCGCACGGCTGACCGCCACTACCGCGGCCGAACGGCGCAGCGCTGCGCGGATCTGCGGTCGCCGCAACGCGTGCGTGGCCTGCACATTCAGGTCGCTGCCGTGCACCTTCACCACGTAGGGGACGCCGAGCAGCCGCGCCAGCCAGCCGGCGGCCACCGCGTCGGGATAACCCCAGCTGGCGAGGATGCAGTCGTAGCCGGCCGCACGCAGGCGCCGGCCGCGCTGCAGCAGCAGCGACACCAGCCAGCACGCGGCATGCAGGGCGCGGCCGAACCGCGGCGGGTAGACGAACACGAAATGGTCCGTGCGCAGTCCCGTCACCTGCACGCTGCCACGCACCCCGCGCAGGCGCTCGCGGAAGTCCACCGCAGTCAGCACGTCGACCGCGTGGCGCCGGCCCAGGCGCTCGAACTGCTGGCGGTTGAACGCGCCGCGCAGCGGGTCCCAGGGCGTCGGGAACAGGTTGGTGAGCACCAGCACCTTCATGCGCCCTGCTCCTGCGCTCCATATAACTCGGCATAGCGCGCCGCCACCGCTTCGAGCGAGCCGCGGGTTTCCACCATCGCCCGCGCAGCGGCGGCGAACCGGGCCGCGCGGTCCGGATCACGCAGCAGGGCGAGGATCGCATGCGCCAGTGCCTCCTCGTCGCGTGGCGGCACGATGTTTCCGCTGACCCCGTCCTGCACGATCTCGCGGTTGCCGCCGACGTCGGTGGCGACGATAGGCAACGCGGTGGCGCAGGCCTCCAGCAGTGCCATCGAATAACCCTCGCTTACCGAAGAAAGGGCGAACACGTCCAGTCCCTGCAGCAACTCGCGCACGTCGTCGCGGTCGCCCAGGAAATGCACCGCAGCGGATACGTCCTCGCTGCGCGCGCAGGCTTCCAGCTCCTCCCGCAGGCTGCCCCCGCCGACCAGCACCAGCACGCTGTCCGGCAGTTGCTCGTGCACGCGGCGGAAGGCGCGGATCAGGCTGGCCTGGTCCTTGGCCCAGTTGAGCCGCCCCACCGTGCCGACCAGCTGCGTCTGCGGCGGCAGGCCGAGCGCCTGCCGCAGGTCCGCACGCGCGGCTGGCGTAGCGGTAGCGAATTCCTGCACGCGCAGGCCGTTGGGCACCACCCGCAGCTTGCCGCGCGGCACCAGACCGTGTTCGATGGCGCCGCTGCAGGCCGCCTCGCAAACCATCGTGACGATGTCGGTGCCGGCGAGCCCGGCGCGGTAGAGCAGCTCGGAACGCTCCCAGCGACGCATGCCGCCCATGCCGTGGCGGGTGTTGATGACCTTGCCCACCCCCAGGCCCAGGCAGGCCAACACCGCCAGGTAGTGCGCCACCGCGTTGTGGGTGTGCAACACGTCCGTCCGGTGCGCGCGGATCAGCCTTCGCGCACGCGACAGCGCGGCCAGGTCCAGCCCCTTGCGCTTGCCGCAGGCATGCACCGGAATGCCCAGCGCGTCGAGCTCGTGCGCCAGCGCACCGCGCTCGAACAGGCACACCACCTGGCAACGCCAGCCCTGCTGCTGCTGCAGCTTGACCAGGTCCAGCACCACGCGCTCCAGCCCCCCGCGATTGAGGTTTTCCACGACGTGGGTGACGTTCTTCGGAGGGTTCATGCGACGGGGGCCGCGAGGGCGGATACGGTGACGCGCAGCTTGCCGCTGGGCGTCAGGGGAATGTCGTCGACGATGCGGCAATCGAGTCCCACGTGCTCGCCCACCACCTTGGCGACCTCGCGGCGGATGTAGGCCAGCGAGGCCTCGTCGAACGCCTCGCCGCAGACCAGCGAAAGCTCCAGCCGGTCCAGCTGGCGCTGCACCAGCTGGAAGCGCTTGAGGCCCGGCACGTCCTTGAGCATGTGCGGGAAGAATTCGCCCGGCAGCAGGTGGCCCTCGGGCGTGCGGATGGCGTCGAGCACGCGGCCGTCGACGCGCGAAAGCAGCGGCAGGCCGCGGCCGCACGGGCAGGCGTCGACGCCGGCGGTCGCCATGTCGCCGTTGGCGTAGCGCAGCAACGGCATGCCGTAGTTGGAAAGATCGGTGAGCAGCACCTCGCCGGCACCGGTCTGCGCGCCATGCAGCTCGACCGCCAGGTGGTCGGCATTGACGTGCAGGCCGTGGCGATGCTCGCACTCGGAGGCGATCAGCATGACCTCGCGGCAGCCATAGGTGTTGTACGCCGGGCAGCCGAAGGCGCGCTCGATGAGTTCGCGCTGGAACCCGTGCAGCGCCTCGGCCGCGCCCAGCACCGACACCGGCCGCGCCACGCGCCGCCCGGTGTCGAGCAGCCACTGCGCCAGGCGCACCAGCGGGCCCACGTAGCCGACGATCACCTCGGGCCGGTACGCGTCGATGGCATCGGCGTACTGGCCCAGATTGGCGTCGGCCATGTGGAAGCTGTTGAGCATCCGCCTCCCGAACGCGGCGTGGTAGAGCCGCTCCTTGAACTGCTTGAGCGGATGCGGCTCGCCCACCGCGCCGCCCCACAGGAACAGCGTACGCCGGCCCATGCGCGCGCCGGCCCAGCCGTAGCCGCGCCACATCACCGCGGTGCGCCGGTCGTTGCTCTCGCGCGTGTAGCCGAAGCGCAGCGGCTCGCCGGTGGAGCCGCCGGTGGCCTTGTAGAGCAGCCGCCCGTGCCAGCCATCGGCCTTGAACTCCTCGACGTGCGCGCGGATCTCCGGCTTGGTCAGCACCGGCAGGCGCGCGTAGTCGTCGAGGCTGCGGATGTCCGCCGCGGTGACGCCGAGCTCGCGCCAGCGCCGCCGGTAATAGGGCACGTTCTGCCCGCAGTGCTGCAGCAGGCGTTGCAGCCGCTGCCACTGCAACGCCCGCAACTGCTCGGGGGCCAGCCACTGGTCGCGCTCGTAGGCGGCCAGGTGGGCCAGCGTGCGGCGCCGGCGCAGGCCACTCTCGTAGGCGGGGAAGAGCACGCGGCGGAACAGCTGCTCGTACATGCTCATGGCTCCTGCCCCGCACGTGCGACCGACCAGTGCAGCAGCCGCCCCAGCAGCAGCGGGCGGCCGGCCGCGAAGCGCCGATGCAGCCCTTGCAACTGCTCGATGTCGGCGCGCGTCCAGCAGCGCAGCAACAGGGTCAGCGGCAGGTAGGCGGCCGCCAGCAGCGGCCCGCCCAACGCCAGCGTCGGCAACGGCGGCAGCTGCAGCGCCAGCACCAGCGAGGCCAGCGCACCGGCCAGCACGGCCGCCAGCAGGATGCGCGCCAGCCGCAGCCACTCCAGCGGCACGCCGCCCACGCGCACGCCCAGTGCGAGGTAGGCCGTCGAACTGACGATCGCGCCGAGGGTAATCGCCGCCATCGCGCCGTGCAGGCCGAAGTGCCGGATCAGCAGCACGTCCATGGCGATCTTGAGTACGCCGAAGGACAGGGTCAGGATCAGGATCACGTGCTGGCGGTCGGCGCTCACCAGCAGGCTGGTCGCGCCCTGCGCCGAGGTGTTGAGCGCACTGGCCAGCATGCACAGGGCGAACACCGGCGCGGCGGCGGCATAGGCGGCGCCGTAGAGCAGGCCGATCACGGCGCCGGCGAAGCAGGCGCCGAACGCGACCACCGGCGCGCCCAGCAGGGCCAGGTAGGAGGTCACCGCAGCGAAGCGGCGGCCGCCGGCCGCGCGCCCCTCGCTCAACGCCTTGGCCATCATCGGCAGCAGCACCGCGCTGAACACGCCGGGCACCAACAGCATGATCCCGCTCGCCAGCTGGTAGGCCACCTTGAAATAGCCGGCCGACGCGGCGCTGTCGAACAGGTTGAGGAAAAGGATCTCCACGTCGCTGGCGATCAGGAAGCTCACGATGATCGTCAGCGAGACGATGCGCAGGTGGCGGCGCATCCGCTGCAGCAGTTCCGCCGGCAGGGCTCCGCCGCGCGGCAACGGCGCCAGCAGCCGGCTCACCTGGTGCTGCGAGGCGATCAGGAACGCCGCGCTGGAGACTGCGTACATCACCACGAACATCAGGATGTCGCCATGCAGCAGCATCGCCGCCACCACCAGCGCCAGGTTCAGCGGCGCGGCCACCAGCGTGACCCGCGCGGTGGCGTCGAAGGCCTCGCAGCCCTTGGCGATGGCGATGTTGAACATGTAGGGCGCGCGCATGCCCACTGCGGCGGCGAGCAGGACGAATTCGAGCAGGTCCAGCTCGGCGGCGAAGCGGCGCCCCGCCACCACGAATGCCACCAGCCCGGCGCCCAGCACCACCAGCATGTGCCAGCGCTGCACCTTGCGCATGTGCGCGAGCATCGGCCGGATCAGCTCGTGCTGCCTGCTGCCGCGCAGCTCGGCGACGAACTTGATGACGCCGGTGGTCACGCCCGAGTTGGTGACCACGATGCCGATGGCGGCAAACCAGATGAACAGGCCGTAGATGCCGTAATGCTGCGGCCCCAGGTGGCGCGCGATCAGCACCGCGCAGACCATGCCGAGGAAGTATTCGACATAGATCCCCAGCGAGGAGAACAGCGTGTTGCGCAGCGCGAGCGAGCGAGGGTTCATGAGGTACGCAACAGGACGGCGACGAGCACGTAGAGCGCCGCCACGGCCACGGTGGTGATCGGCAGCCAGCGCCAGCCGCTGCCGAAGAGGGTGAAGAGGGGCAGGGCCGCATGCCGCTGGCGCACGCTGGCGTAGTGTCCCACCACGATCGCGGCCAGCGTGTAGAGCATGATGTTGTAGCTGCGGCTCAGGAAGAACGCGGCGGCGAAGAAGCCGCACAGCGCGCACAGCAGGC
>NZ_JABFWW010000240.1 GCF_013362045.1 Frateuria sp.
GTGCTCAGCCACGGCCCGCTGGCGTGGGACCCGCTGGCCCACTGCGCCAGCGTGGATGGCCAGCCGCTGCCGTTGACACCGCGCGAATTCGCCGTGCTGGGCCTGCTGCTGCGCCACCGCGGGCGTGCCTTCACGCGCCAGGAGATCCTCGAGCGCACGGCCGGCAGCGACACCGAGGTGTCCGACCGCAGCGTGGAGGTGCTGGTGTTCGGCCTGCGCCGCAAGCTCGACGCCGCCGGCCTGGTCGGCCTGATCGAAACCCGTCGCGGCGCCGGCTACCTGATCCCGTGAAGCCGCCTTCGCTCGCCGCGCGCATCACCCTGCTGCTGGTGGCGACCAGCCTGGTGGCGCTCGGCGGCGGCGCGCTGGCGATGGACTGGCGCATCGACCGCGCGATGGAGGCACGCTTCCGCGACAACCTGCTGACCCAGGCCCAGGCGCTGACCACGGTGGTGGAGGTCGAGCAGGCGGCGGGCACGCCGCGCACCCCGCCCGCCCTGCTGGCTGGCGAAGGCCGCGCCTACTACGAACTGCGCTGCGAGGACCTGCCGGTGCTGCACAGTTCGCCCCCGCCGCCGGTCGCTCCCGCCGGCTGGCCGCAGTCGGCAGGCGCCACCCCGCGCTTCGCCAACCTGCCCGGCAGGAAGGGCCGGCTGGGCACGGTGATGTTCGCTTTCCAGGAACCCTCCACCCACAGCCCGCCCACGCGCAGCTGCGCCCTGCTTTACGCGCTGGACCGCCGCTCCTTCGACCGCCTGCTGACCGCGCTGGACTGGATCCTGGTGCTCGGCCCGGCGCTGGCCCTGCTGGTCGCGCTGGTGGCCGTGCCGTTGATCGTGCGCCGCGGCCTCAAGCCCGTGCGCGCACTGGTCGAGCGCATGCGCGTCATCGGCCCGCACGCGCCCGGCCAGCGCCTGCCGGCCAGCGGCACGCGCGAGCTCGACCCGCTGGTAGCGCGCTTCAACGACGTGCTCGCGCGCATGGACGAAGGGCTGGCCCGCGAGCGCCAGTTCGCCAGCGGCCTGGCCCACGAGACGCGCACGCGGCTGGCCGAGCTGCGCGCGCTGACCGAGGTGGAGAGCCGCTATCCCAGCGGGCGCAGCCTGCCCGACATCCTGCGCGAGGTCGGTCACATCGGCGCCGAGCTGGAGGCCACGGTGGCCGCCCTGCTGCTGCTCACCCGCCTGCAGTCCGGCCTGGAACGCCCCCACGTGCAGCCGCTCGCGCTGGGACCGTGGCTGGAGCGTCAGCTGCAGCGCCATCGCACGCTGGCCGCCGGCCGCGGCGTCACATTGGCGGTCGAAGGCGTGCCGCCGGCGGAACTGCGCACCGATCCGGCGCTGCTGGAGGTGGTGGTCGGCAACCTGTTGGGCAACGCCGCCGCCTACGCGCCCGCCGGCGATACGGCGCGTCTGCGGCTGGACGCGGCGCAATTGCACATCGACAACGCCGCGCCGGAACTGGAGCCGCACGACCTCGCCAGCTTCGGCGAACGCTTCTGGCGCAAGCAGCCGCCCCACGCCAGCCACGCCGGCCTGGGCCTGGCCCTCGCCCGAGCCGCCGCGGAGGCGCTGGGCATGCCGCTGCACTTCGAGTTGCGCGACGGTCGGATACACGCGGCGCTGGCCTTTAGCGCACCCACGCTTGCGAGGTAAGCGGTTCGCTTCCAGCGTGCGCGCTTGCCGCGATTCCGAGACCACGCAGCCCGCCCTCCTCTGGCGAGAGGACTGGGGCGAGGGGCGGGACTCGCCCAAACCCTTGTGCCCTCAACCGCTCTTTTCTTGCGCGCTTGCCTGGTGCATGCAAGCAAGCCAGGGCCTGACCTGCTTCCAGGCGAACCCCGCCCCTCACCCCCTCCCACGCCCCGAAGAGAAGCGCGAGCTGGACGCAACCGGGGGCTCCCCGCCCCACTCCCCCACCTGCGCCCGCACCCTCGGCAGGCTCTCCGGACAGTGCTGCTGCACGAAGGCGATCATCCCCTCGCGCACGCGGCAGCGCAGGTCCCAGTTGCTGCTCGAATCGGCCGAGCTGGCCAGGATGCGCAGCTGGATCGCGTGCTCGTTGGCGTCGGTCACCTGCAGCACGCACACGCGCCCGTCCCATTGCGGCGCCGCCTTGCACAGGCGCTTGACCTCCTCGCGCAGCGGCTCCAGCGGCACGCGGTAATCCAGCCACAGGTAGACCGTGCCGATCAGCTGAGCGCTGGTGCGCGTCCAGTTCTGGAACGGGTTCTCGATGAACCAGTTGAGCGGCACCACCAGCCGGCGCTCGTCCCAGATGCGCACCACCACGTAGGTGCCGGTGATCTCCTCGATGCGGCCCCACTCGCCCTCGATGATCACCACGTCGTCCAGCCGGATCGGCTGGGCCATGGCGATCTGCACGCCGGCGATCAGGTTGCTCAGCACCGGCTTGGCCGCCAGCCCGACGGCCAGTCCGGCCAGGCCCGCCGAGGCCAACAGGCTGGTGCCGATTTCGCGCACGCCGGGAATCATCATCAGGCAGGCGGCCAGCCCGATCAGGATCAGCGCCACGCTTGCCGTGCGCCCCAGCACACGCGCCTGCGTGAGCACTCGCCGCGCGCGCAGGTTGTCCCGCATGTCGACCGGAAAACGGCGGCAGAAGAAGAACTGCGCCGCATTGATGCAGCGCACTCCAAGCCAGGTGGCCACTGCGACCAGCGCAATCGCCAGCATCTGCTGCGCGGTCTCGGCCAGGTGCAGGCTGGCAGCCTCCGGCCGCGTGCGCAGCGCGACCATCAGTACCGCCAGCGGCACTAGGACGCCCATCGGCGCACGCGCCTGCCTGAGCATCTCGCGCGCCATCGGGTGGCCGTCGCTCAGGCGCCAGAGCAGCGCCCGAGCCAGCCGGTGCAGCGCGATGGCCACCAGCAGCGCCACCGCCACCGTCACGCCCAGGCGCACCCACGGCTGGTGGTTCCAGATGTCCAGCAGCTTGGCCCACATGCGCCCCACCCTGCCCGGCCGCGCGTCCACGGGACGTGGGCGCGCCCGCGAACACGCAGGGTTGGGTTTCAGCCCCTCGATCCTGTCGTACATCCAAAGCGCTGGGCTGAAGCCCATCCTACGGACGCTACTGGCGTGCCGTAGAGTAGTCCGATGAACGCCACCCCCATCCTCCTCGCCTGGAGCGGCGGCAAGGACTGCCTGATGGCCCTGCAGCGGCTGCGCGCCGATCCGCAGTGGCAGCCGGCCGCGCTGCTGACCACCGTCAACCGCACCTACGACCGCATTGCCATGCACGGCGTGCGCCGCGACATCCTGCTGGCGCAGGCCGACGCGCTCGGCCTGCCTCTGCTGGAGGTGACCATGGACTGGCCCGGCAGCAACGAAGCCTACGAAGCCGCCCACGAGCGCGCCCTGACCGAGGCGCGCATGCGCTGGCCCGGCATCCGCCATTGCGCCTTCGGCGACCTGTTCCTGGAAGACGTGCGCGACTACCGCGTGCGCCAGCTCGGCCGCGCACAGTGGCGCGCGGTGTTCCCGCTCTGGGGCGAGGACACCGGCACGCTCTCGCGCCGCTTCGTCGGCGAAGGCCATCGCGCCATGCTGTGTTGCGTGGACACCCAGCAACTGGAAGCTGACTACTGCGGACGTCCCTACGACGGCGCCTTGCTCGACGGCCTGCCCGCCGGCATCGACCCCTGCGGCGAGCGTGGCGAATTCCACACGTTGAGCTTCGGCGGCCCGCTGTTCGCGCGCGACCTGCGCCTGCGCCGCGGCGAATCGGTGCTGCGCGACGGCCGCTTCCAGTTCACCGACTTCCTGCTCGATGAACCTGCCGGCTGAGCCGCACGTCCTGCCCGACCTGTTGCGGCCGGGCCTCAGATTGGTGTTCTGCGGCACCGCGGCCGGCGAGCGCTCCGCGCGCGAAGGCGCCTACTACGCGCACCCGGGCAACCTGTTCTGGCGCGCACTGTACGAAGCGGGCATCACGCCGCGGCTGTTCGCGCCCGCCGAGTTCCCCGCCCTGCTCGAGCTTGGCATCGGCCTCACCGACCTGGCCAAGCGCCACAGCGGCAACGACGCCGACCTGCCGCGCGATGCCTTCGACGTGCCCGCGCTGATCGCCAAGATCGAGCGCTTGCAACCCCGCCTGCTCGCCTTCACCAGCAAGACCGCCGCACGCGCGGCGCTGGGCCGACCGGTCGCCATCTACGGCCCGCAGCCCGAACGCATCGGCATCGCTGCGATCCACGTGCTGCCCTCGCCCTCCGGACAGGCGCGCGGACATTGGGACCTCGCACCGTGGCGCCAGCTCGCGCGGTGCCTTGGCACTGCAGCTGCATCCCACCGGCCCCGCCCGACCTGACGCTTCCCCGCTGCACGGGGCGCCGCTCCCGCTTCAGGCGGAGACTGCGCCGCTTTTTCCGGCAGGAGGTGCCGTGGCAAGCAGCGCCGGCGGCCTTGCCCCTTGTCGCGCCAGCTGCCATTTTTTTGCCGGCATGCGCGGCGGCACGCGGCGTGACCGGCGCTCGCGGTGGCGGCAGTGCGGCTTTGCGCGGCACGGGTGGCCCAGGATGGGAGAGCCGGCACTCGCAGCACCGGCGCCCGCACCGGAAGCGGCCGGTCGACGGACTGCTCAGGCCTTGGGCGGCAAGGCGTTGGGGTCCATCCACATCACTTCCCAGATGTGCCCGTCCGGATCCTCGAAGCTGCGGCCGTACATGAAGCCGTAGTCCTGCACGGGCGTGGGGTCGGCCTTGCCGCCGGCGGCGTGGGCCTTGTCGACCAGTTGCGAGACCTCCTCGCGACTGTCGGCCGACACGCACAGCAGCACCTGGGCGGCGGCATGCGCGTCGACGATGCGCTTGGCGGTGAACTGGCGCCACTTGTCGTGCGTCAGCAGCATCGCGTGGATGGTGTCGGAGAACACCATGCAGGCCGCTGTGGCGTCGGTGA
>NZ_JABFWW010000200.1 GCF_013362045.1 Frateuria sp.
TGTCGGGCAACGTCGCCCGCGCCTATGCGCAGCTCGGCTATGCCTTCGCCCAGCATGACTTGGCGCAGGCCGAACTCGAGCGCGCCGGCCAGGCGCGCGAGCTGACCGCCCAGCGCGTCCGCGCCGGACTCGACAGCCAGCTGCAGCTCAAGCAGGGCGACGCCGAAGTGGCCAGCGCCGAGCAGCAGCTGGCGGTGGCCCGGCGCGCCATCGACGCGGCGCGCTCGGCGCTTTCGGTATTGCTCGGCAAGGGTCCCGACCGCGGCCTGGACATCGCCCGCCCGCAAGCGCTCGCGCCCGCCGCACTGGCGGTGCCGGCCGACCTGCCGATCGAGCTGGTCGGCCATCGCGCCGATCTGGTCGCCGCGCGCTGGCGCGTCGAGGCGGCGGGCCGCGACATTGCCGCGGCCAAGACCGAGTTCCTGCCCAACGTGAAGCTGGGCGCCATGGCCGGCCTGCTTGCGATGGGCGGCACCAACCTGTTCCGCGCCTCGTCGCTGTTCTACCAGGCCGGTCCCTCGCTCAGCCTGCCGATCTTCGACGGCGGGCGCCTGCGCGCCAACCTTTCGGCCAAGGACGCGCAGTACGACCTCGCCGTGGCGCAGTACAACCAGACCCTGGTCGGTGCGCTCAACGAAGTGTCCGACGACTACGCCGCGCAGCAGTCGCTGGCCGACCAGATCGCCGCGCAGCAGCGTGCGCTGGATGCCGCCAACGATGCCTGGCGGCTGGCCGAACAGCGCTACCGCGCCGGCGTCGGCAGCTACCTGGAGGCGCTCAGCGTGCGCCAGCAGCTGCTCGTCGCCGAACAGCGCATGGCCGCGCTTCGCGCCCAGCAGGTCGACCTTTCCGTGCAGCTGATCCAGGCCCTCGGCGGCGGCTATCGCCCCGAGGCCGCGGCCGGCCCGCAGACCGCTTCCTCCCCGTCCATCCCCGCACATTCCTGAAGGCTCATCCATGTCCAGCCAGCCTGCTTCCCAACCCAACGGCGCCGCTTCCGCGCCGGCCGCGAAGAACAAGCGCGGTTTCCTGCTGCGCGCGCTCGGCGTGGTGGTGCTGCTCGCCTTGATCGGCTGGGGCCTGTGGTACTACTTCGACGGTCGCTGGTACGAAGGCACCGATGACGCCTACGTCAGCGGCAACATCGTGCAGATTACCCCGCAGCTGCCCGGCACCGTGGTGTCGATCGGCGCCGATGACGGCGACCGCGTCAAGGCCGGCCAGGTGCTGGTCAAGCTCGATCCGAGCAACACCGAAGTGGCGCTGGCCGAGGCCAAGGCCAACCTCGCCAACACCGTGCGCAAGGTGCGCGGCCTGTACAGCACCGTCAGCGGCGCGCAGGCCGACGTGGCCGCGCGCAAGGTGGCGGTGGACAAGGCGCAGGCCGACTTCAACCGCCGCCGCGACCTGGCCAGGTCCGGCGCGATTTCCGCCGAGGAGCTGGCGCACGCCCGCGTCGAGCTGACCGCCGCGCAGAGCGCGCTCACCGCCGCCACCCAGCAGTACCAGACCAGCAAGGTGCTGGTCGACGACACTGTGGTCGCCTCGCATCCGGACGTCCAGACGGCCGCGGCGAAGCTGCGCGCGGCCTACCTGGACGACCTGCGCACGACCATCGTCGCGCCGGTCGACGGCTACGTGGCCAAGCGTGCGGTGCAGCTGGGCCAGCGCGTCGCGCCGGGCACGCCGCTGATGGCGGTGGTTCCGCTGCACGAGGTATGGCTCGACGCCAACTTCAAGGAAACCCAGCTGACCCACATGCGCATCGGCCAGCCGGTCCAGATCCACGCTGACGTCTACGGCGGCGACGTGACCTACAAGGGCAGGGTGCAGAGCCTGGGCGTGGGCACCGGCAGCGCGTTCTCGCTGCTGCCGGCGCAGAACGCCACCGGCAACTGGATCAAGATCGTGCAGCGCGTGCCGGTGCGCGTGGTGTTCACCGATGCGCAGCAGCTGGACAAGCACCCGCTGCGCATCGGCCTTTCCACGGATGTCACGGTCGACCTGCACGACCAGCAGGGCCCGATGCTGGCTCCCGAGCCGCCGGCCAAGCCGGCCTTCAGCACCGACGTCTACCGGCAGCAGCTCGACCAGGCCGACGGCCTGATCGCGCAGATCGTCCACGCGAACATGGCCGGCAACGGCGCTGGCGGCAGCAAGGCCCGCAGCAGCAAGTAGACGCCAGCTCCCTCCCCCCGCAAACGGGGGAGGCTTTTCACCCGGACACATCCACACAGCCCATGACCACCCAATATCGTCCGCCCAGCATGGCGCTGACCACGATCGGCCTGTCGCTGGCCACCTTCATGCAGGTGCTGGACACCACCATCGCCAACGTGTCGTTGCCGACCATCGCCGGCAACCTCGGCGTGAGCGTGAACCAGAGCACCTGGGTGATCACCTCGTTCGCGGTGAGCATGGCGATCTCGCTGCCGCTGACCGGTTTCCTCACCCGCCGCTTCGGCGAGGTGAAGCTGTTCATCTGGTCGACCCTGCTGTTCGCGCTGACCTCGTTCCTCTGCGGCGTATCGCAGAGCATGGGCATGCTCATCCTGTTCCGCGCGATCCAGGGCGCGGTGGCGGGACCGATGTATCCGATCACGCAGAGCCTGCTGATCTCGATCTATCCGCCGGCCAAGCGCGGCATGGCGCTGGCATTGCTGGCGATGGTCACCGTGGTGGCGCCGATCGCCGGTCCGATCCTGGGTGGCTGGATCACCGACAACTACTCCTGGCCATGGATCTTCTTCATCAACGTGCCGATCGGCATCTTCGCCAGCATGGTGGTGGCCAACCAGATGCGCGGACGCGTCGATGCAACGCAGCGGCCGAAGATCGACTACGTCGGCCTGGTGACGCTGATCATCGGCGTGGGCGCGCTGCAGGTGGTGCTGGACAAGGGCAATGACGAGGACTGGTTCAATTCCACCTTCATCATCGTCACCAGCATCGTCTCGGCGATTTCGCTGGCGATCTTCCTGATCTGGGAACTGACCGACAAGGACCCCATCGTCGACCTGCGCCTGTTCCGCCACCGCAATTTCACCTACGGCACGATCGCGCTGATCCTGGCCTACGCCGCGTTCTTCGCGATGAGCCTGCTGATGCCGCTATGGCTGCAGCGCAACCTGGGCTACACCTCGACCTGGGCCGGCTTCGCCACCGCGCCGATCGGCGTGCTGCCGGTGCTGCTGACCTTCTTCGTGGGCAAGTTCGCGCCCAAGTTCGACCTGCGTGCAGTCGCCTCGATCGCCTTCATCGTGTTGGGCGTCACCTGCTTCATGCGCTCGGATTTCTACATCGGCATCGACTTCTACCACGTGGCGCTGGTGCAGCTGATCCAGGGCTTAGGGGTCGCGCTGTTCTTCATGCCGATCCTGACCATCCTGCTCTCGGACCTGCAGCAGAACGAGATCGCCTCGGGCTCGGGGCTGGCCACCTTCCTGCGCACGCTGGGCGGCAGCTTCTCCGCCTCGATCACCACGCTGTTCTGGGAGCGGCGCGCCGTGGCGCATCACGAACAGTTGGTCGAGCACGTCACCGCCTACGATTCGACCACGCGCGCGGCGATGGACGCGATGGGCGACCCGCAGACCGCGGCGGCGATGATCAACCAGATGGCCACCCAGCAGGGTTACCAGATCTCCTTCAACGAGGTCTTCCATGTGCTGGGCTGGGTCTTCGTCAGCCTGGTGCTGGTGATCTGGCTGACCCGGCCGCCATTCATCGCCAAGGCGGGTCCCGCGGCGGGCGGCGGGCACTGAAAGAAGCGAAGGCGCCTTGCGGCGCCTTCGTCGTGTTCAGAGGTCGAAACCCACGCCGACCAGTGCCATGGTCTCGCCACGGTTGGGCTTGTGCAGGCTGCCATTGGAAATGTGGCGGATCTGGAAACTCAGATGCTCGCCCTGCCAACCCAGCGTGCTGACGAACTGGTAGTGGGTCGACAAGGCCTGCGTGGTCTGGCTGGTGCCGGCGAGCTGGAAGCTGAAGAACAGCGGGCGGTACCAGGCACCGGCATCGCCATAGTGGAACCGCGCGCCGGCGGCGACCAGCACCACCGCGTGGTCGGTGCCGTAGGCATCGCCGCGGTAGCGGGCCACGTCGCGGCTGTCGATCCAGCCGGCGGACACGTCGGGCGACCAGTCCAGCCGGCCGCTGTCGCCGATCGCATGCGGCGCGAAGATCGCTTCGACGAAGGCGGTGTTGGCGCCGTAGCTGTCCATGTAGCTGCGGCCACCCTGTACTTCCAGATGGGCGGCGGCGGCGGGAAGGGTGGCGGTGGCTAGCAGCAGCGCCAATGTGCCACGGAACGGGCGGGGGCAAGCGGGGAGCATGGAGAGACCTATCTGGGGGGAGGAGAGGTTTATGTACTCCATAGTTTACTTTTATACGGCCGCCATGGGTAAGGCGCGTCGTCCATGGTCACGAACGCTTTGTCGCGCGGATGCAAAAGCCACCCGCTGATGGCTGGTTTGCGCCACTATCGGCGGCCGGCCGCGCGCGCCCTCCCCTCGGACAGTCGCGCCGCCGTCCCGACCCAAGGACACCTCATGGAGAACCGTTCGATGGAAAGCCCCGCCGCCGCGCCGTTGCTCGCCAACCGTGACTTCCGCCTGCTGTTCGGCGGCAGCGCGATCTCGGCGCTGGGCGACCAGTTCACCCTGGTCGCGCTGCCGTGGCTGGTGTTGCGGCTGACCGGCAGCCCAGCCGCCCTCGGCCTGGTGCTGGCGGCGATGGCGCTGCCGCGGGCGATCTTCATGCTGATCGGCGGGGCGATGGTCGACCGGCTTTCCGCGCGGCGCATCCTGCTGCTGGCTCGCGGCGTCAACGCGGTGCTGGTGGCGCTGCTGGCTGGCCTGGTACTGGCCGGTGCGGTCGCCATGCCGGCGGTCTATGCCATCGCCCTGGGCATAGGCGTGGC
>NZ_JABFWW010000057.1 GCF_013362045.1 Frateuria sp.
ACCCTCGCTGTGCGGAAAGCCGACCAGCGCGGCGATGCCGTCGGTGCCTTGCGCCAGCGAGGCGATCGCCTCGTTGCAGGCCTGCAGGAAACTCGGACGGATCAGCAGGTCCTCGGGCGGATAGCCGCTGACCGCCAGTTCCGGGAAAGCGACCAGGTCCGCGCCGCCCGCGTGCGCCTGGGCGATCAGTTCGCGGATCCGGTTCGTATTGGCGGCGACGGCGCCGACGGAGAAATCGAACTGGGCCAGGGCGAGGCGTAGCTTGGCGGTCATGGACAGGGGGCTGCTGCGGGATCGCCCATGATAATGGGGGCGGGTCGTCGGGGCGCCACCGCCTTTGCTCCCTCTATCCTTTGGGGAGAGGGAGCAAAGCAAAAGGCCACGCTTTCGCGTGGCCTTTTGCCGTGCGCGAGGTGCGCGCTTACTTCATCAGCTTCGCGAGCGTCTTGCCCAGGTCCGCCGGCGACTTCACCGTGGTCACGCCAGCCTTCTCCAGCGCCGCGAACTTGGCCGCCGCGGTGCCCTTGCCGCCGGAGATGATCGCGCCGGCATGGCCCATGCGCTTGCCGGCCGGTGCCGAGGCGCCGGCGATGAAGGACACCACCGGCTTGGTGACGTACTCGCCGATGAACTCGGCCGCGTCTTCCTCGGCGCTGCCGCCGATCTCGCCGACCATGATGATGCCCTCGGTCTGCGGGTCGTCCTGGAACAGCTTCAGGCAGTCGATGAAGTTGAGGCCGTTGATCGGGTCGCCGCCGATGCCGATGCAGGTGGACTGGCCCAGGCCCTCGTTGGTGGTCTGGAACACCGCTTCATAGGTGAGCGTGCCCGAACGCGACACGATGCCGACCTTGCCCGGCTGGTGGATGTGGCCCGGCATGATGCCGATCTTGCACTCGCCCGGGGTGATGATGCCCGGGCAGTTCGGCCCGATCAGCACGGTTTCCGGATGCTGTGCCAGCACGTTCTTCACGCGCAGCATGTCCAGCACCGGGATGCCTTCGGTGATCGCCACGATCACGCGGATGCCCGCGTCGATCGCTTCCATGATGGAGTCGGCCGCGAACGGCGGCGGCACGAAGATCACAGACGCGTCGGCGCCGGTCTCGGCGACCGCTTCCTCGACCGAGTTGAAGACCGGCAGGCCGATGTGCTGGCTGCCGCCCTTGCCCGGGGTCACGCCGCCGACGACCTTGGTGCCGTAGTCGATCGCCTGCTCGGCGTGGAAGGTGCCCTGCTGGCCGGTGAAGCCCTGCACCAGCACCTTGGTGTTCTTGTTGACCAGAACGCTCATGCTTGTTCGCTCCTCACTTCGCGGCGGCCACGGCTTTCTGCGCCGCGTCGTTGAGATCGTCGGCCGGCGTGATCGCCAGGCCGGAGTTGGCCAGCAGTTCGCGGCCCTTCTCCACGTTGGTGCCCTGCAGGCGCACGACCACCGGGATCTTCAGGCCCACTTCCTTCACCGCGGCGATGATGCCCTCGGCGATCAGGTCGCAGCGCACGATGCCGCCGAAGATGTTGACCAGGATGGCCTTCACCTTGTCGGAGGAGAGGATCAGCTTGAACGCCTCGGTCACGCGCTCCTTGGTGGCGCCGCCGCCGACGTCGAGGAAGTTGGCCGGCTCGCCGCCCGCCAGCTTGATCACGTCCATGGTGGCCATGGCCAGCCCGGCGCCGTTGACCATGCAGCCGATCGATCCGTCCATGGTCACGTAGTTGAGGTTGTGCTGCACGGCAGCCGCCTCGGCAGCGTCCTCCTGGCTCAGGTCGCGCATGGCGACCAGTTCCGGATGGCGGAAGTCGGCGTTGTCGTCGGAGTTCACCTTGCCGTCGAGCGCGGCCAGGTTGCCGTCCTCGAGGATCGCCAGCGGGTTCAGCTCCACCAGCGACAGGTCCTTCTCGTTGAACAGCCGGTACAGGCCCAGCATGATCTTGGTCAGCTGGTTGACCTGCTTGGCGTTCAAGTCCATCGCGAAGCCGAGGTTGCGGCACTGGTAGGGCTGCAGGCCTTCGACGAAGTCGACCACGATGGTGTGGATGTCCTCGGGCGTCTCGCGGGCGACCTGCTCGATGTCCACGCCGCCGTGCTTGGAGGCGATGAAGGAGATCGCCTTCGAATCGCGGTCCACCAGCACCGAAAGATAAAGCTCCTTGGCGATGTTGGTGGCGTCGGTCACCAGCACCAGGTTGACCGGCAGCGCGCGGCCGGCGGACTGGTAGGTCGCCATGTGGGTGCCCAGCATGCCCTTGGCGGCAGCGCGCACGTCGTCGAGGCTCCTGCAGAACTTGACGCCGCCGGCCTTGCCGCGGCCGCCTGCGTGGATCTGCGCCTTGACCATCCACTGCGAGCCGCCCAGCGCCTTGGCGGCGTCGACGGCGGCGTCGGGAGAGTTGGCAACCTTGCCCGGCGGCACGGCGATGCCGTACTGCGCGAACAGCTCTTTGGCCTGGTACTCGTGGAAATTCATTCGATACCTCGAGCGAACGGGAAAAACGTAACGGGCCGCACGCGACTTGCGAGGGGCGTGGGGCGCGGGAGGGGTCGGACGGCGGCTTTCACGACGCGCTGCCGGCGTGCAGTGCGCGCTGCCTGGAGTCAACCGGGCCGGAATCGCGCAATACGGCCGCGCATTTTCGCCCAAAGGCGGCTGCGATGGAAAGTGCCGCCTCCGCACCGACCCCCGGGCGGCCGGCCGCTGGCGGCGCGCGCCGGCCTGTCTATACTCCGGGCGAACCCCGCGTCGGCTCCGTCAACGTGACCTCTACGATACCCACGACCGATCCGCCCGGCTTCCAGGCCGCCCGCCCCGCCGCGGTGGCAATCCGCCACGAACTGTTCTTCCTCAACTACTTCCGCCTGGCGCAGGCGCTGGTCTACGCCGGCCTGGCGATCAGCTCGCCGCGGCTGACCTGGCCCTCCGTCGAGCAGCCGGCGCTGTCCTACGTGGTGATCGGCGTCTACCTGCTGTTCGCGTTGGGCATGCTGCTGCAGACCCGCAACGCGATGGCCAACGCCCGGCTGGTGGTGTCCGGCGCCCTGGTGGTGGACATCCTGGTGGCGGTACTGGCCGCCTGGCTGATCCACGAGGCGCGCATCGGCATCGCCATGATGCTGGCGGTGAACCTCTCCACCGGGGCGCTGGTGCTGCCGCTACGGCTGTCGAGCTTCTTCGCCGCGCTGGCCACGCTGGGCATGCTCGGCCACACGCTCATCGCCAAGGCGCCCGGCGACAGCGACCTGCTCGAATCGGGCCTGCTGGGCCTGGCCTACTTCGCCAGCACCACGCTGTGCCACGTGCTGGGCCGCCAGCTGCGCGCGACCGAGGCGCTGGCCGAGCAGCGCAGCCTGGACCTGGCCAACCTGTCGCAGGTCAACGAGCTGATCATCCGGCGCATGAAGACCGGCGTGCTGCTGGTGGACGATGCCAACCGCATCCATCAGTTGAACGAGTCGGCATGGATGCTGCTGGGCAACCCCGCGGCCGACCAGCGCGACCTGGGCAAGCTCGCGCCGGAACTTTCGCGGCGCCTCTACCACTGGATGACCTCGGGCAAGCTGGACGAGACCGCCACCCAGCTGGCCGACGGCGTGCCCGAAGTGGTGCCGCGCTTCACCCGCCTGGCGCCCAACGACGACTCGCACGTGCTGATCTTCCTGGACGACACCTCGCTGCTGTCGCGGCGCGCGGAGGAGCTGACCTTGAGTTCGCTGGGGCGCCTGTCCGCCTCGATCGCGCACGAGATCAGGAACCCGCTGGCGGCGATCCGCTACTCGGCGCAGCTGCTGGCCGAATCGCGCGAGCTCAATCCCAGCGATGCGCGCATGGTGGAGATCATCAACAACCACTGCGTGCGCCTGAACGAGATCATCGAGAACATCCTGCAGCTATCGCGGCGCGAGCGCTCGCGCCCGGAGACGCTCGACCTGGGCCGCTGGTCCAACGGTTTCGTGGAGGAATACAAGCAGGGCAACGACATCGGCGAGGACTCCCTGCGGGTGATCACCGGCAACGCGTCGGTGACGGCGGTAGCCGACCCCCAGCAGTTGCAACAGGTGGTGTGGAACCTGGTGCAGAACGCGCTGCGCTACGGCCGCATGCCCGGCGAGCCGGCGCGGGTGATGGTGGTGGTGCGCCAGGGCGAGCACGGCGTGCCGATCATGGAGGTGATCGACCGCGGCCCCGGCATCGCGCCCAAGGTCGCCGCGCAGATCTTCGAGCCGTTCTACACCACGCACGAATACGGCACGGGGCTGGGCCTGTACCTGGCGCGCCAGATGAGCGAGGCCAACCAGGCCTCGCTGGAATACGTGCGCGTGGCCGGCGGCGGCAGCTGCTTCCGCCTGGTGCTCACGCCGCCGGCGAGGCGCCCGGCGGACGGCGGCGAGGGATCGTCTGCCTGATCGCGGCCACCCTTGGGATGGGAGATATTGCGCTGCCGGCTCCAGCGGCGGGCGCTCGCGCCCAATGCGCTCCGCAGTGCTCTCCTCTTTGGGGTGCGATGTCCTTGCTCCCTCCTCTGGGATTGGGTGAGGCGGGTGCTCGCCGGATGGGTTGTTGCGCGCTGTCGCGCTTTGCCTGTCGTTCTTGCGTAGCGTTGCCCCGACCTGGCTCGCCTGCGGCGGGCTTTCGATCGCCTGCCGGCGCTCGAGTCACTTTTCTTTGCTGGCCCAAAGAAAAAGTAACCCAAAGAAATGGCCCGGAGCGGGCAACCCGATGGGACGCAAAAGCTAGGTACCGCCTTGCTTTGGTTGGTTTGGTGGTCGCTCTTAGAGGATCTACAGCGGCTACACCGCGAGCGCTCAATAACCGGGGCAAGAGAAGCGCGCTGGCGTGTTATGCCTGAAGCAGATGGTGGCTCTGCAGCGAGCAGCGGGCAGCGGGCAGCGGGCAAC
>NZ_JABFWW010000309.1 GCF_013362045.1 Frateuria sp.
GGTTCGGGTGCCGAGGAGCGGCGCGGCGGTTTCGTCGACGACATCAGCCGCCCGCAGGGCAGCCGCTACCGCGACGGCAGCGACAGCGTGCCGCCGCCGATCGACGTCAGCCGCATTCCCGAGCCCGTTCCCAAGGTCGAGCCGCGCTCGCTGTACGGCAACAAGTCGCCCTACACCGTACTCGGCCAGACCTACCGCGTGCTGCCGAGCGCGCGCGGCTACGACGAGCGCGGCATCGCCTCGTTCTACGGCGCCAAGTTCCATGGCTACAAGACCTCCAGCCTGGAGGACTACGACATGTACGCCTTCAGCGCGGCGCACAAGACGCTGCCGCTGCCCAGCTACGCGCGGGTGACCAACCTGGCCAACGGCAAGAGCGTGATCGTGCGCATCAACGACCGTGGCCCGTTCCACGAGAACCGGCTGATCGACCTGTCCTATGCCGCCGCGGTGAAGATCGGCGTGTGGCCCAAGGGCACCGGGCTGGTCGAGGTGCGCGCGATCGATCCGGCACATCCGGAAGATTCCACTGTCCCTGCTGCGGAACTGGACGCGCAAGCGGCGGTCCCACAGGGCGGCGCACGCCCGGCGATCTACCTGCAGGTGGGTGCGTTCGCGGACCTGGCCAACGCCGACCGCGTCGCGCAGCAGCTGCGCTCGGCCCGGCTGGCGCCGGTGCAGGTGATCGACGCGCAGATCAACGGACGCAGCGTCCGCCGAGTGCGGATCGGTCCGCTGGACGACGTCGAGCGCGCCGACCAGGTGACCGCGCAGATCGAACGGCTGGGCCTTCCCCGGCCGCAGGTCGCAGTAGACTGAGCGATGCGTTTTTTCGTGCCGGCGCGCGGGGCGCCGGCAACCCAAGATGGATAGATACCCACGATGAGCTTTTTCCGCCGTACCCTTGCCTCGTTTGCCGCCGCCGCGCTGGTCGCCGGCGCCGCCATTGCGCAGCAGACGCCACCGAAGCCCTCGCCCGTGCCGCGGCCGGTCGTGCCCGAGGCGCCGGTGCCGCCACCGCCGGACGTCGACGGCAAGAGCTGGGTGCTGATGGATTACACCACCGGCCAGATCCTCGCCAGCAAGGACCCGGAGCTCCAGGTGGAGCCGGCCTCGATCACCAAGATCATGACCGACTACGTGGTCTCGGCCGAGCTCGGCAACGGCCGGATCAAGATGACCGACCCGGTCACCATCAGCGAGCACGCCTGGCGCGGCGGCGGCGCCGGCACCGACGGTTCCACCAGCTTCCTCAAGCTCAACAGCCAGGTGCCGCTGAAGGACCTGCTCTACGGCATGATCATCCAGTCGGGCAACGACGCGGCCATCGCGCTGGCCGAGCACAGCGCCGGCTCGGAGGAGGCGTTCGCCAACCTGATGAATGCCTACGCCAAGCAGCTGGGCATGACCCACAGCCATTTCATGAACGCGTCGGGTTACCCGATTCCCGACCACTACACCACGGCGCAGGACATCGCGGTCCTTTCGCGCGCACTGATCCATGATTTCCCCGAAGACTATGCGATCTCGGCGATCAAGCAGTTCGAGTGGAACGGCATCAAGCAGGGCAACCGCAACACGCTGCTGTGGCGCGATCCCAGCGTGGACGGCATCAAGACCGGCCACACCGCCGCCGCCGGCTTCTGCCTGGCGGCCTCGGCCAAGCAGGGCGACTCGCGCATGATCGCCATCGTGATGGGCGCCAGCTCGGAGAAGGCGCGCGCCGACTCGGCGATGGCGCTGCTCAACTACGGCTTCCGCTTCTACGAGACGCACAAGCTCTACGACGCGGACAAGCCGTTGGCCACGCCGAAGCTGTGGAAGGGCCAGGCCGATACGCTGTCGCTGGGCATCAGCCAGCCGCTCGACGTGACGGTCAAGCGCGGCCAGTACGACAAGCTCAAGGCCACCCTGGACATTCCCGCCACCCTGGTGGCGCCGTTCAAGAAAGGCCAGCAGGTGGGCATGCTGCGCGTGACGCTGGACAACCAGCCGCTGCAGTCGGTGCCGCTGGTGGTGCTGGACGAGGCCCCGCAGGGTGGCTTCTTCAAGCGCCTGTGGGATTCGATCCTGCTGTGGTTCCACGGCGGCAAGAAGGATGACGCCGCGGCCACGGCCCCGGCCACGGACAAGAAGTGATGCACGAGATCGACTTCAGCCAGGCGAAGAAGGAAGGCAAGGGCTTCCAGTTTCCCGGCGAGTTCGAGATCACCGCGCTGGGCGACGCCGGCGCGGACCTGCCCAGGCACGTGCCCGCCATCCTCGAAGGGATCGGCCTGCACGTGCTGCACGAGACGGTCAGCCAGCGCGCCTCGCGCGAGGGCAAGTTCGTTTCGGTGACGGTCAGCTTCCGCTGCGAGACCCGCGAGCAGTACGACCAGGCGCACGCGACGCTGCGCGCCGACCCCGCGATCCGCTACACGCTCTAGCTCTTTCTCCCTCTCCCCCGGCTGTGCCGGGGAAGAGGATTGGAAGAGGGGGGAGGCCTTGGCTCCGTGCTCCCTAGGACCCGCACCACCGCGAGCCCCGGCCCCTCATCCAAACCCTGTCCCGGGAAGGGAGAGGGTTTCGGGGCACCGCTTGCAATACCCATCCGCGCGCCTCATCTGCATCCCTTTCCCCGGTAGCGCACCATGTCCCCCGACTCCCGCCCGCTCCTGATCCGCCGCCTCGGCCGCCAGCCCTACGAACGCACCTGGAAGGCGATGAGCGCCTTCACCGACGCGCGCAGGCCGGACACGCCCGACGAGCTGTGGCTGCTGGAGCACGATCCGGTGTTCACCCTGGGCCAGGCCGGCAAGATGGAGCACGTGCTGGCGCCGGGCGACATTCCGCTGATCCCGGTCGACCGCGGCGGCCAGGTGACCTACCACGGCCCCGGCCAGATCGTCGGCTATCCGCTGATCGACCTGCGCCGCACCGGCGTGGGCGTGCGCGAGCTCGTCCACCGCATCGAGCAGGCGCTGATCGGCACGCTGGCGCACTGGTCGATCGAGGCCGCGCGCGTGGAGGGAGCCCCGGGCGTCTACGTGGCCGGCGCCAAGGTGGCCGCGCTGGGCCTGCGCGTGCGCCGCGGCTGCAGCTTCCACGGGCTGGCCTTCAACGTGGCCATGGACCTGGAGCCGTTCGGCCGCATCAACCCTTGTGGCTACAAGGGTTTGGCGGTCACGCAAGTGCTAGACTTGGGCGGCCCGTCGCAGCTGGCGCAGGTCGAGGACGTGCTGGTGGAGCAGTTCTGCCGCCAGTTCGGCTTCCATGCGGTGCCGGCCGCTCCCGTCCTCCCCGAACTCCCCGCGCGCGCCGCGGTCTAGGCATCCGTAGATGAGTGAAACGTCCTCCAGGGTGATCCCGATCAGCGTGGTCAGCGCGGATGCGCCGGTGGCCGAAAAACAGATCGGCAACGACAAGATCGCCCGCAATCGCGCCGGCTTCGATACCGCGGTGCCGACCTTGCGCAAGCCGTCGTGGATCCGCGTGCGGCTGCCGCAGGGCAACGCCGTGCAGGAACTCAAGGCGCGCCTGCGCGAGAACGCGCTGGTGACGGTGTGCGAAGAGGCTTCCTGCCCGAACATCCACGAGTGCTTCTCCAAGGGCACCGCCACCTTCATGATCCTGGGCGAGGTGTGCACGCGGCGCTGCTCGTTCTGCGACGTGGCGCATGGCCGGCCCAAGCCGCCCGATCCGCTGGAGCCGGCGCGGCTGGCGCAGACGATTGCCGATATGCGTCTGCGCTACGTGGTGATCACCTCGGTCGACCGCGACGACCTGCGCGACGGCGGCGCCGAGCATTTCGCCTCGTGCATCCGCGCGGTGCGCCATGCCAGCCCGAACATCAAGATCGAGATCCTCACGCCCGACTTCCGCGGCAAGGGCCGTATGGAACGCGCGCTGGAGGTGCTCAAGGACTTCCCGCCGGACGTGTTCAACCACAACCTGGAAACCGTGCCGCACCTGTACCGCGAGGTGCGCCCAGGCGCCGACTACCAGTGGTCGCTGGACCTGCTCAAGCGCTTCAAGGCGCAGCACCCGGACGTGCCGACCAAGTCCGGCATCATGCTGGGCCTGGGCGAGACCTACGAGCAGGTCGTCGAGACGCTGCGCGATCTACGCGCCCATGACGTGGAGATGATCACCATCGGCCAGTACCTGCAGCCCACGCCGCATCATCACCCGGTCGTGCGCTACTGGACCCCCGACGAATTCGACGCCTTGCGGATGGCCGGCGAGGCGATGGGCTTCCATCACGTCGCTTCCGGACCGCTGGTGCGTTCCTCCTACCATGCCGACCTGCAGGCCCATGCAGCCGGCGTCACCGAGCTCGCCTGAGACAATCCATGACACTGCGTCCCACGCTCGCCCTGCTGCTTGCCCTGGTCCTGCCCGTCGCCCACGCACAAGCGCCTGCCGCGCAGGGCGACGAGGGACATGCGGCCTCCAGGCTGCCGCTGAAGTCCACGTCGACCCAGGCCGACGCCGCGCAGCTGTCGGCGCGCTTCCTCACCCGTTTCCACTACGACGCCAAGCCGCTCGACGACGCGATGTCGGCCAAGATCTTCAAGGCCTACTTCGACATGCTCGACGGCGAGAAGGTGTTCTTCACGCTGACGGACATGGCGCGCTTCGAGCCCCTGCAGACCAAGTTCGACGACGCCATCTGGAACAAGGACCTGTCCGGTCCGTTCTCGGTCTTCAACCTCTACGTGCAGCGCGCGATCGAGCGGATGACCTATGCGCGCGAGCTGCTGAAGAAAGGCTTCGACCTCAGCAAGGACGAGAGCTACGCCTACGATCGCAAGAAAGCCACCTGGCCGGCCGACCAGGCCGCGCTGGACGACCTGTGGCGCAAGCGCACCAAGAACGACTGGCTGCGCCTGAAGCTTGCCGGCAAGAG
>NZ_JABFWW010000105.1 GCF_013362045.1 Frateuria sp.
GGCCGTGTGCATTTCGCCGTCGTATTCCACCTGCTCGTTGCCCTTCAGTTCGATAACACTACCGTCCTCCAATTCGAAGCGGTAGAGGGTGCTCTCAAGATCCGCCTCCTTGACCAGCACGCCCTGGAAGGCGGCGGGGTTGAAGCGGAAGGTGGTGCACCCTTTGAGGCCCTGCTTGTAAGCGTAGAAGTAGATGTCCTTGAAGTCTTCGTAGGGGTAGTCGGTGGGCACGTTGGCGGTCTTGGAAATGGACGAGTCGATCCACTTCTGCGAGGCGGCCTGGATGTCCACGTGCTCCTTCGGGCTGATGTCGTCGGCGGCCACGAAGTAGTCGGGCAGCTTGGCGGACGGGTCCTCGGAGAACGGCAGCGCGTCGGCGTTGATGAGGGCGCGGTAGGCGAGCAGCTCGTAGCTGTAGACCTCGACCTTTTCCTTGGACTTCTTGCCCTCGCGGATCACGTTGCGCGAGTAGTGGTGGGCGAAGCTGGGCTCGATGCCGTTGGAGGCGTTGTTGGCGAGCGACAGCGAAATGGTGCCGGTGGGCGCGATCGAGCTGTGGTGGGTGAAGCGCGCGCCGGTCTCGGCCAGCTGCTCGACCAGGTTGGGCGCCACGGTGGCGACGCGCTGCATGTAGCGGCTGTACTTGGCGTGCAGCACGCGGCCGGGGATGGTGTCGCCGACCTTGTAGCCGTCGGCTGCCATTTCCGGGCGCTTGCGCAGCATCTCGCCGGTGACGGTGTAGTCGCGCGCCAGCACCGGGGCCGGGCCTTTCTCCTTGGCCAGGTCCAGCGCCACTTCCCAGCCGGCCACGGCCATCTCGCGGGAGACGTCCTCGGTGAAGCCGACGGCCGCTTCCGAGCCGTAGCGCATCTTGAGCATGGTGAGCGTGGAGCCCAGGCCCAGGAAGCCCATGCCGTGGCGGCGCTTGGAGAGGATCTCGTTGCGCTGCTGCTCCAGCGGCAGGCCGTTGATCTCCACCACGTTGTCGAGCATGCGGGTGAACACCTTGACCACGTCGCGGTACTCGTCCCAGTCGAAGCGGGCCTTGGGGCCGAACGGGTCGCGCACGAAGGTGGTGAGGTTGATCGAGCCGAGCAGGCACGAACCGTACGGGGGCAAAGGCTGTTCCCCACACGGATTGGTGGCGCGGATGTGCTCGCACCACCAGTTGTTGTTCATCTCGTTGACCTTGTCGATCAGGATGAACCCGGGCTCGGCGTAGTCGTACGTCGAGACCATGATCATGTCCCACAGGTGCCGCGCGCGGATGTGGCCGTAGATCTTGCAGGCGACCAGGCCGTCCTCGCGGGCGACGTAGTTCTCGTGGGTGGGCCACTCGCGCCAGACGACCTTGGCCGGGTCGTCCAGGTCGACCTCGTCGCGCTCCTTGACGTGCACCGGGAACACCAGCGGCCAGTCCTGGTCGTGCTCGACCGCCTGCATGAAGCCGTCGGTGATCAGCAGGGAGAGGTTGAACTGGCGCAGCCGGCCGTCCTCGCGCTTGGCGCGGATGAATTCCTTCGCATCGGGGTGGCTGATGTCGAACGTGCCCATCTGCGCGCCGCGCCGGCCGCCGGCGGAGGACACGGTGAAACACATCTTGTCGTAGATGTCCATGAAGGACAGCGGGCCGGAGGTGTAGGCGCCGGCGCCGGACACGTACGCGCCGCGCGGGCGCAGCGTGGAGAACTCGTAGCCGATGCCGCAGCCGGCCTTGAGGGTGAGGCCCGCCTCGTGCACCTTCTCCAGGATGTCGTCCATCGAGTCGCGGATGGTGCCCGACACGGTGCAGTTGATCGTGGAGGTGGCCGGCTTGTGCTCCAGCGCGCCGGCGTTGGAGGTGATGCGCCCGGCCGGGATGGCACCGCGGCGCAGCGCCCACAGGAAGCGCTCGTACCAGTGCGCGCGCAGCTCGTCGCTGGCCTCCACGTCGGAAAGCGCGCGCGCGACGCGCTGCCAGGTCTCGTCGATGCTGCCGTCGACCGGCCCGCCGGCCTTGGTGCGCAGGCGGTACTTCTTGTCCCAGATGTCGTACGAGGCCGGCTGCAGCGGGATGGCTGCGGCATCACGGTTGGCGGCGAGTGGTGCGCGCATCGTGCTCATCGGATTGTTTGACCTCCGGCCTTTCGAGCCGTCATTGATTTTGTTTCGTCCATGCCATGCAACGGCCGCGGCGTCCCTTGCGGACCGCAGGCGGCATGCAGGTTTGCTTGATCTTCCGGACTTACGGCGCCCTCCCCCGAGGTTGCCACATCGACACAGCACTTGGGAGAGCGACCGAGCGACTCACACAAGATGTTGTGGTGCGACCGGGCATGAACGGTATCGCCGCCATGCGTAGGCGTCAACCGATATTTGATGGGTCCACCGCCTACGCACTCGACGCCAGGCAGACAGGCCGTCGTCGTCACCAGGGGAACCCGGAGGGCCGGTTTACAGTCGCAGGCCCGGTGCTTTCCAAGTCAAGGAGATCCGCATGTTCGACCGTCGCCCTTCCCTCGCCGGCACGCTCGCGCTTTCCGGCGCGTTGCTGCTGGGCTGGCCCGCCATCGGCCGCGCGGCGTTGCCCTCGAGCGTGGCCGGCGAGCCGCTGCCCTCGCTGGCGCCGATGCTGGAGAAGGTGACGCCGGCGGTGGTGAACATCTCCACCAAGACGCGCGTGGCGGTGCGCGACCCGTACTTCGACGACCCGATGTTCCGCCAGTTCTTCGGCCTGCCGCCCTCGCCGCGCGAGCGCATCGAGCAGAGCCTGGGCTCGGGCGTGATCGTGGATGCGGCCAAGGGCTACGTGCTGACCAACAACCACGTGGTGGGCGGCGCCGACGACATCATGGTGACGCTGCAGGACGGACGCAGCTTCAAGGGCAAGCTGATCGGCACCGACCCGGACACCGACGTGGCGGTGGTGCAGATTCCCGCGCAGAACCTGAAGGCGCTGCCGGTGGCGGACTCGGCCAGGTTGCGCGTGGGCGATTTCGTGGTGGCGGTGGGCGATCCGTTCGGGCTGGGCCAGACGGTGACTTCGGGCATCGTCTCGGCGCTGGGCCGTTCGGGCCTGGGCCAGACGTCGTCGGGTTCGGGGGGCTACCAGAACTTCATCCAGACCGATGCCTCGATCAACCCGGGCAATTCCGGCGGCGCGCTGGTCAACCTGCGTGGCGAGCTGGTCGGCATCAACACCATGATCTTCTCGCCCTCGGGCGGCAACGTGGGCATCGGCTTCGCCATCCCCAGCGACCTCACCACGCAGGTGATGGGCCAGCTGATCGCACACGGCAAGGTGGTGCGCGGCAGCCTGGGCGTGCAGACGCAGGACATCACCCCGCGCATCGCGCAACTGCTGGGCCTCAAGACCAGCCAGGGCGTGGTGGTCACGCGCGTGGCGCCGGGCTCGGCCGCAGCCGCGGCGGGGCTGGCGCCCGGCGACGTGCTGCAGGCGATCGACGGCAAGCCGCTGCACGACAGCGACGAGCTGCGCAATGCCGAAGGCCTGCTGCCGCTGGGCAGCAAGGTCACGCTGAGCGTGTCGCGCAACGGCCAGGCACGCCAGGTCGGCGCGACGCTGACGCCGGAGAAGCTCGCCACCGTGGACGGCGGCACGCTCGACCCGCGCCTGGCCGGCGTGCGCCTGAGCGAGCTGTCGATGGCCCAGCGCGGCCAGGGCGCCGCCGGCGTGGCGATCACCGCGATGCAGCCCGGCAGCCGCGCCGCGCGGGCGGGCCTGGCCGAGGGCGACATCGTGATCGGCGTGAACAACCGGCGCATCACCAGCCTGCGCGAGCTGCGCGGACTGGCCGGCATGCAGCCGCGGCAGCTGGTGCTGGTGGTCGAGAACGGCGAGGGCGTGCGCTACGTGCCGATGGATTGAATCGCGCACCTACCTTAACGCCAACCTGTGACCACGCTTGATGTTTGGCCGTCGGACCGATGAAATATCGGACTCCCATCACTGCGCGCATGCCGCCTGCACGGCACGCTCACGCCCCTCATCGAAGCCGTAGGTCGTCTCCGTCATGCCCGTTCGCTCCCTTCGCCTGTTCGCCGTCTGCCTCGGCGCCTGCCTCACCACCGCTGCGCTCGCCGCCGGTCCCACGCTCGTCCTGCGCGGCGACGTGGCCACCACGCGCGGCACGATGGAGGACGTGGCCAAGGCCTGGGCCAGGAGCGGCCACGGCAAGATCGAGTTGCAGCCGTTCAACACCGCCTCGGGACTGGACGCGGTGGCGCACGGCACCGCCGACATCGCCGGCAGCGCGCGGCCCGGCAACGGCAGCGCGGCGGAGGCCGGGCTCACCTTCACCCCGGTGGCGTGGGACGCGCTGGTGCTGATCACCCACCCGTCCAACCGGGTGGGCAACCTGACGCTCAAGCAGGTGCACGACATCTACTACGGCAAGATCACCAACTGGAGCGAGGTCGGCGGCTCCAACGAACCGATCGACGTCTATGCCGTGGCGAGCCCCGGCGACGGCGTCGAATACAGCCTGCGCAAGCTGCTGTTCGGCCGCGGCAACCAGCCGGTGGCGGCACCGCGCCTGTACGTCAACACCGCCAAGCTGGAAGAGGCGGTCACGCTCGATCCGAAGGCGCTGGGCGTGAGCACGCTCTCGCGCGTGGCGGCCAATGGCAAGATCAAGATGATCCGCATCGACGGCACCGCCCCCAGTGCCTCGTCGGTGGCCAGCGGCAGCTACAAGCTGTACACCCCGCTCTACCTGGTGACCAACCCGGACAGCCCGCACGGGGCGGAGGCGCAGGCGTTCGTCGACTTCGTCGCCTCCGACAAGGCCAGCGCGGCGCTGCGCAGCCACAACACCCTGCCCTTCGCCGCCGGCACCGCACTCGCCTCGGCCGACAGTTCGCGCCGCGCGCAGATCCTCGCCGCGGT
>NZ_JABFWW010000284.1 GCF_013362045.1 Frateuria sp.
CGGACAAGCTCGGCTTCATCCTCGATGACTCCGGTGCGCGCGTGCTGCTCAGCGATGGCCACCTAGCGCAGGAGTTCGAGCCGCTCCTGGGCGCAAGGCCCGCATTGCGCGTCATCGCGTCGGGCGCGCTGCCCGAAGGCCGCGGCGTCGGGGCCTTCGACGCGGTCGTCGAAGCGGGCGAGCCGCTGCGCGAGCCTCCGGCCACCATCGCGCTCGACCTGGCCGCGCTGATCTACACCTCCGGCAGCACCGGCACGCCCAAGGGCGTGATGCACACCCACCAGTCCATGCTGTTCGCGGCCGGCAGCCTGGTCCAGTACCTGCGCCTGGGCCAGAGCGAACGCATCCTGTGCACGCTGCCGCTGGCCTTCGACTATGGCCTCTACCAGTGGCTGATGGCCGTGCAGCTGGGCGCCACCCTGGTGCTGGAGCGCTCGTTCGCCTTCCCGGCGCAGGTGTTCGCCCGCATGCGCGAGTTCGAGACCACGGTTTTCCCAGGCGTGCCCACTGTCTTTGCCATGCTGCTCTCAGCGCACCGGCGCGAGAGGCTGTGTTTCCCCGCCGTGACGCGGGTGACCAATACGGCGGCCGCGCTGCCGGACGAACAAGCGCTGAAGCTGCGCGAGATCTTCCCGAACGCGCTGATCTACAAGATGTACGGGCTCACCGAATGCAAGCGGGTGTGCTACCTGGAGCCGGAGCTGATGGAGGCCCGGCCCGGCTCGGTCGGCAAGGCCATCCCAGGTACCGAAGTGTTCCTGCGTTCGTCCGCGGGCGATCCGGTGCCATCCGGCGAGGCGGGCATCCTCCACGTGCGCGGCCCGCACGTGATGCTCGGCTACTGGAACCGCCCCGATCTCTCGGCGCAGATGCTCGTGCCCGGCCCGTTGCCCGGCGAGCGCGTGCTGTGCACGCACGACTGGTTCCGCATGGACGCCGAGGGCTTCCTCTACTTCGTGGGCCGCAGCGACGACATCATCAAGACCCGCGGCGAGAAGGTCAGCCCGGTCGAGGTGGAGAACGTGCTGCACGCCATCGACGGCGTCCGCGAGGCGGCGGTGGCGGGCGTGCCCGACGAACTGCTGGGCGAGGCGATCCGCGCCTACGTGGTGCTCGACCCGGGCGTCGCGCTGAACGTAGGCCAGATCCGCGCGCACTGCATGCGCCACCTGGAGAGCTTCATGGTGCCGCAGCAGATCCTGCTCTGCATGGACCTGCCGCGCACCGCCACCGGCAAGGTCAGCCGCAAGGCGCTGCTCGAACATCCACCCGCCTGAAAGGACGCCATGGACGCCCTCTACGATGCCTTGCACGCCCGCCTCAGCGCCTCCCTGCAGACGCTGCCGGACAAGCCGCGGGAAAATCCAGAGACCGCCCTGCGTGCGCTGTGGTTCGCCGCGGCGGGCGAACCGCGCTCGGTAGTGGCTGCCGCGCAGGGCGCACTGCCGCCGCTGGCCGACGACGGCGCCCGGCAATCGCTCGCGCGAATGGTCGAGCGCCGCCTTGCGGGCGAGCCGCTGGCCTATCTCACCGGCCGTGGCCATTTCATGGGACTGGAGCTGCTCGCCGGTCCCGATGCGCTGATCCCGCGGGTGGAAACCGAGCTGCTGGCGCGCGCTTGCGTGGAGCTCCTGCGGCCGGCCACGGCGCGCCATCCCGCGCGGGTGGTCGACGTGTGCACCGGCTCCGGCAATCTCGCCTTCGCCATCGCCCGTCAGGTGCCCGACGCCGAGGTGTTCGGCGCCGACATCAGCGCCGAGGCGCTGGCCCTTGCCGCGCGCAATCGCGAGCACCTGGACCTCCCGCGCGTGGAATTGCGCTGCGGCGACCTGCTGTCGCCGTTTGGCGCCGGCTTCGACGGCACGGTCGACCTGGTCGCCTGCGCGCCGCCCTACATCCTCAGCGCCAAGGTGGAGCAGATGGCGCCGGAGATCTCCGCGCACGAGCCGCGGCTGGCCTTCGACGGCGGGCCGTTGGGCGTGGGCGTCCTTTTGCGCCTGCTGGAAGAGTCGCCGCGCCTGCTGCGCGCGGGCGGCTGGCTGGCCTTCGAGGCGGGCTTGGGGCAGGGTCCGGCGATGCGCCGGCGCCTGGAGCGCGACAGCCACTACGACGAAGTGCGCACGCTGGCTGACGACCGCGGCGACGTGCGGGCGATCCTCGCCCGCCGCGCCTGAAGCGCCGGAGGACGGACATGGATTTGACCGCAGATGTGTTCGGGCTCGACTACGCCGCCGAGGCCGACCGGATCGCCGGGCGCTTGCGCGAGGTCACCGCGCGCGAGCTGCACAAGCGCGGCCTGGTCGTCGCCATATCCGGCGGCGTGGACAGCTCGGTGTGCGCCGCGCTGGCCGTGCGGGCGCTGGGTGCGCAGCGCGTGTTCGCGCTGATCCTGCCCGAGCGCGACTCGGCCGACGAGAGCGAGCGCCACGCGCGCATCCTCGCCGGACACCTGGGCGTGCGGGTGGAGACCGTGGACATCGCGCCCACGCTGGCCGCGATCGGCTGCTATGCCGCGCGCGACGAAGCCGTACGCCGCGTGCTGCCGGACTACGTCGAGGACTGGCGCATGAAGATCGTCATCGCCGGCGGGCGCGAAGGGGCCATCAACCACTTCGACCTGGTCGCGCAGTCGCCCGATGGCCGCACCCACGAGCGCACGCTGGGCCTGGCCGACTACCTGCAGATCGTGGCGGCGACCAGCTTCAAGCAGCGCGTGCGCAAGACGCTGGAGTACTACCACGCCGACCGCCTCAACTACGCCGTGGTGGGCACGCCCAACCGGCTGGAATACGACCAGGGCTTCTTCGTGAAGAACGGCGACGGCTCGGCCGACGTCAAGCCGATCGCGCACCTGTACAAGACCCAGGTCTACGGCATGGCCCGGCATCTTGGCCTGCCCGATTGCGTGGCCAGCGCCGCGCCCACCACCGACACCTACAGCCTCGCGCAGGGCCAGGACGAGTTCTACTTCGCGCTGCCCTGGGCGCAGATGGACCTGGCGCTGTGGGCGCTGGAGCATGGGCTGGCGGCTGCTGAGCTCGGCAACGCGTTGAGGATTTCCGAAGCCGCCGCCGAGGCGGTGTACGCCGACATCCGCAACAAGCGCCGCAGCACGCGCTACCTCCACCTGCCACCGCTGCTGCTGGGGCCGGATGCGCCCGCGGAGACGCCGGCATGACGCCAGCCGGCGTCTATCGGGTGGAGGCGGCCGAGTTTCCGCGCGACCGCGAAGCCCTGCTGCATATCTGGCAAGGCAACCTGGGCGACCCGGCCCGGCACGCAGGCAAGTTCGACTGGTTCTACCTTCGTGGCCCGTTCGGCGAGCCGCTGACGCAGCTGCTGTGCCACGACGGCGTCGCGATCGGCTGCTGCACCGCCGCCCCGCGGCGCATGCTCTGGCAGGGCAGCGAGGTCCGCGCCGGCCTGCTGGCCGACATGGCCGTGGCCGCGCAGCACCGCACGCTGGGGCCGGCGCTGATGCTGCAGGAAGCGCTGGTGGAGGCCGCGAAGGGCCGCTACGACCTGCTCTACGGTTTCCCCAACCGCAAGTCGCTGCCGGTGGTCAGGCGTCTTGGCTACGCCGTCCTCGGCGAGTTGACCCGCCATTCCAAGGTGCTGCGCCACACGGCATATCTGGAGCGCCACCTGCCGCGCTGGCTTGCGATGCCGCTGGGTGGCCTGCTCGACGCGGGCATGGCGCTGTCCGAGCGGTTGCGCGCCCGGCCAGGCGTGAGCGCCGACTGGTCGGACCATGCCGACCCGCGCATGGATGCGCTGTGGCGGGCCGGCGCGCATGCGCAGGGGCTGGTCGGGGTGCGCGATGCGGCGGCGGCGCGCTGGCGGTTCGACCGGTCGCCGCTGGCGGGCACGCGCTACCTGCTGGTCGGCGACGGCGCCGGGGGGGCGCTGCGTGCGTGGTTCGCCTGCCAGGCGGCCGGGACCGTGCTGCGGGTCTGCGATTTCTGGAGCGAGAGCGGCAGCGCGGGCATCGCGGGCTCGCTGGTGCTGGTCCTGGTGCGCGCGGCCCGCCGCCTGGGCTACACCGCCATCTCGCTGGAACATGCCGCCTCCGACGAACGCCTGGCCGGTTGGCGGCGCGCCGGCTTCGTGCCCCGCGACCACCAGCCGGTGGTCGGCAAGTGGCTGGGCGATGGCGGCCCGTCTCCCTCCGAACTGGCGCGGGACTGGTACCTGACGTCTGCCGACGAGGACGAGTAGCGATTGCGCGCCATGCGGCAGGCGGACCGTTGCATGGCTCGCCAGGGCCCCTCCGGCGGCGGGCGCGCGGCGACGATCGGTAGCGCCGCCGAAGACCGGCCGGCTGCACTCTGGCACACTAGAAGGCCGCCAGTGACTGGACTCCCGCAGCGGGGCAGGCACCGGCAAGCATGGCCTGCCGGCACGACGGCGGACAGGCTCGATGCGGCAGCAGGAACCGCGCGGCGGCGCGGCGACACCCCATGGCGCGCAGGCGCCACCGGACGGACGAGGCAGGCATGAGCGGCACGCAGACAGTCAGCTTGATCGGCGCACCCACCGACATCGGCGCCGGCCATCGCGGCGCCTCGATGGGACCGGAGGCGCTGCGCGTGGCGCGGTTGGCCGAGAAGCTCACTGCACGCGGCCTGCAGGTGATCGACCGCGGCAACCTGCAGGGGCCGCTCAATCCCTGGCTGCCGCCGGAAAACGGCTATCGCCACCTGGACGAGGTGGCGACCTGGAACATGGCCGTGCACACCGCGGTGCGGCAGGAACTGCAGGCCGGGCGCATCCCGGTCCTGCTCGGCGGCGATCATTCGCTGGCGATC
>NZ_JABFWW010000032.1 GCF_013362045.1 Frateuria sp.
GCTCGAACCCTCCCGCCAGGGGCTGCCGCCGCTGCGCCTGCGTGCCGCGGCCGCGGTCGTGTCCGCCTGCTGCGTGCTGGCGCTCGGCGCGGGCCGGCTGGGACAGGCCGACCCTGCGCTGGCGGACCTGTGCCACGCGAGCGTCTTCGGCTCCACGCTCTCGGTCTATGCGCACGACGGCGCGGGCTCGTTCGTGCTGCAGATTCGCCATGGGCGCGTGATCGCCGCCTCGATCGAACGGCAGGCGCTGCCGCCGGAGCGGATCTGGCAGGAAGGCCGCCACGTCACCCTGCTCGACCCGCGGCAACTGCCGATCCTCGCGCTGACGGTCACGCCGCAGGACAAGATCGAATGGACGGCGCGTCGCTGAGCTGCGGCCCGCGTTGACAATCTACGACGTACGTCGTACAACTCGCTGCGACAACCATCGTAGGGAAATGCCCATGCGTGCGATGTCCTTCTGCAACGGCCGCGTCCTGGTCGCGGCTTTCGGTCTGGCGATGGCGTCGGCCCCGGCGATCGGCGCAGTCGATCCGGCGGGGGCCGCGCGCGTCTTCGGCGAGGCCAGGACCATTTGCCAGCGCGATGCCGGCGCGCTGTGGGGCCACAGCCTGTGCGGTCCGATGCTGCTGGTCGACCCGACCGACCGCTCGATCGTCGCCAACCAGGCGGATGCCCACGGCGCGCTGAGGGCCACCGGTGCGGTCTTCACGGGCACGCTGCCGGCTTCGGAGATCGTCGCCAACACCAGCATTACCTGGTCCGGCGTGCACTGGAGCCAAATCATGTGGCCGCTGCCGCAGGATGCGGCCAGGCGCCACGTGATGCTGGCGCACGAGATGTTCCACCGCATCCAGCCCGAACTGGGCATGGCCACGCACGAAGGCGACAACCAGCACATGGATACGCTGGAGGGACGCTACCTGCTGCAGCTCGAATGGCGCGCGCTGGCCGAGGCTTTGCGCGCGCCGACGGATGCCGCACGGCGCGCCGCGATCGACGATGCGCTGCTGTTCCGGCAGGAGCGCTACCTGCGCTTCCCCGCTGCCGCAGCCAACGAGAACGCGCTCGAGTCGAACGAGGGCGTGGCCGAGTACACCGGCGTGCGCCTGGGCCTGGACACGCCGCAGGCAAGACGCGACTACGCCCTGCAGGACCTGTCCGCGTTCGTCAGGGCGCCGACCTTCGTGCGCTCGTTTGCCTATGCGACCGGCCCGGCCTACGGCCTGCTGCTGGACCAGGCCGACCCCGCGTGGCGCGGCAAGCTGCGCTCGGGCCAGCGGCTGGACCAGTTGCTGGCCACCGCGCTGCGCCTGCCTGCGCCGGCGTTCGACACGCTTGCTGCGCGCGAGAAGGTCTACGACGACGGCAGCCTGCGCGCCAGCGAGGTACGGCGCGAACAGGCAAGGCAAGCGCGCCTGGCGGCACTCAAGGCCAAGCTGGTCGATGGCCCGGTACTGGCGCTGCCGCTGCTGCACGAGAGCCACCAGTTCAACCCGCAGACGCTGCAACCGCTGGGCGAGTACGGAACCGCGTACCCCACCATGCGCCTGTCGGACGACTGGGGCGTGCTCGAAGTGGAGGACGGCATCCTGCTCGGCCGGCAACAGGCAACCGTCTCGGCCGTCGGCGCCGATCCGGCGGGCCTGAAGGGGCCCGGCTGGAAGCTGCAGCTCAATCCGGGATGGTCCGTGGCGCCTGGGACGCGCAAGGGCGACCTCGTGGTCAGGCACGCGGATGGTGCGTCGCACTGATTGCCCGCCGGGCGGCTGGATGCGCGACAGGAGCCACTCGGACGATTGAACGCCTCGCAGGGTGGGCTTCGGCCCACCGCCCTACGCCAGGTCGTGCATGCTGGGCTGAAGCCCGCCGTACCTAGCCGAAAAAAACGTGCCGCCTGCTCAAGCAGGCAGCACGTTTCGAAGCGGCCTCAGGCCGCCGCGGTGGCGCGGCGCGCCAGCCCTTCGGCATCCATCACCGCCTGCACCGCCGGCCGCTCGGCCACGCGCTTCTGGAACGCGAGGACCGCTGGGAACGCAGACAGGTCCAGGTCCACGTGGCGTGCCCAGTTGGTGACGGTGAACAGATACGCGTCGGCCGCGGTGAAGTGGTCGCCGAGCAGCCAGGGCTGCCTGGCCAGCGTGGCTTCGATCAACGCATAGCGCTTGAGCAGGTACGCCTTGCGCTCCTGCCGGGTCGCCTCGGGCGTGTCCGGCTTGAACAGCGGGCTGTAGGTCTTGTGCAGCTCGGAGTTGATGTAGCCCAGCGTCTCCTGCAGGCGGTAGCGCGCCAGCGTGCCGTTGGCCGGCGCCAGGTTCGAGGCGGGCTTGAAGTCGGCCAGGTACTGCACGATCGCCGGGCCTTCGGTGAGCACCTGGCCGTCGTCCAGCTCCAGCGTCGGCACGTAGCCCTTCGGGTTGATCGCCAGGAAATCGGCGCCGCTTTCGGTGCGCTTGGCCTTGGTGTCGACCTTCACCAGTTCCAGGGCGATGCCGGCCTCCTGCGCAACGATATGCGGGGACAGCGAGCAGGCGCCGGGGGAGTAGTAGAGCTTCATGCGGTGACTCCTTGTGGGGATGGAGGGGCACGTCGTCTGACGTAGCGCGCATCCTAGCCGCACGAAGTTACTGATGGATACCACCTAACCAGCGATTAGTGCCAGAATGTGGTATCCCCACAGTTACCGCATGCACGAGGATCACCCGCCATGGGCCTGCCACTGCGCAAGAGCAAGGTCGCCACGCCGCCGCCGGCGTGTCCGCTCACCGAGAGCCTGGCGCTGCTGCGCGGCGCCTGGGCGCCCAACGTGGTCTGGTACCTGAGCGCCGAGCCGCGCCGCTTCGGGGAGCTGCGCCACGACATCCCGCGCATATCCGCACGGGTGCTGAGCGCGCGGCTGCGCGAGCTGGAATCGCGCGGGCTGGTGACGCGCCGCGTGCTGGATACCTCGCCGCCTTCGGCCGAGTACGCGCTCACGCCGCTGGGCCGCGAACTGCTGCCGGCGATCGAGGCGCTGGCGAAGGTGGGACGCAAGCTGATCGAGCAGTGGGAGCTGGGAGCTGCGCGCACGGGCCGTGTGCGGTCGCGGCGAGCGGCATAAGCAGATGGTGGGCGTGGGGTATGCACTCCGGCCTCCCCCATCCGCGCTGCCGGCTACCTTCCCCCGCAAGCAGGGGAAGGATCACGTGAGGCGCCCCTATCGAACCTTTCCCCCGTTCAACAGGGAAAGGTGGCAGGCGGAAGGGGACAGCCTTGCGGAAGCCCCGCGAATCAGACCGCAGCAGCCACCTTCTGCGCCAGCGACGTACCGGGCTCGTCGACCTCGTCCGAGCCCTCGTTGACGCCTTCGAACAGGAAGGTCGACAGGTAGCGCTCGCCGGTGTCGGGCAGCATCGCCAGCAACACCGAGCCTTCCGGCGCGTCCTTGGCCACCTGCAGCGCCGCCGCCAGCGTGGCGCCGGAGGACAGGCCGACGAAGATGCCCTCCTGCTGCGCCAGCGCGCGCGAGGTGTCGCGGGCGACCGTGTCGTCGATGCCCAGCAACTGGTCGACCACCTTGCGGTTGAGCACCGCGGGGACGAAGTCCGGCGTCCAGCCCTGGATCTTGTGCGGCTGCCATTCCTTGCCGGCCAGCAGCGAGGCGCCGGCAGGCTCGGCGCCGATGATCTTCACCTCCGGCCGCGCCACCTTCAGCACCTCGCCCACGCCGGTGAGCGTGCCGCCGGTGCCCCAGCCGCTGACGAAGTAGTCGAGCCGGCGGCCGGCGAAGTCGCCGAGGATTTCCGCGGCGGTGGTCTGGCGGTGGTAGGCCGGGTTGGCCGGGTTCTCGAACTGGCGGGCGAGGAACCAGCCATGTTTCTTCGCCAGCTCCGCGGCCTTCTCGACCATGCCGGTGCCGCGCGCGGCCGCGGGCGTCAGGATCACCTTGCCGCCATAGGCGCGGATCAGCTTGCGCCGCTCGATCGAGAAGGTCTCGGTCATCACCGCCACGAACGGATAGCCGCGCGCCGCGCACACCGCGGCGAGCGCCACGCCGGTGTTGCCGGAGGTCGCCTCCACCACGGTCTGGCCGGGCTTGATCGTGCCGCGCTGCTCGGCGTCCAGGATGATCGCCAGCGCCAGGCGGTCCTTCACCGAACCGGCGGGGTTGAAGGCCTCCACCTTGACGTAGAGCTCGACGTGCTTGGGCGCGAGGCGGTGCAGCTTGACGATCGGCGTGTGGCCGATGGTGTCCAGGATGCTGTCGTAGATCATGGAATTGCTCCTGCAATGGGTGCCGGCGGACGCGCCGGCGCGGAGTGGTGCAGGCCTGGTGGAGCGCGGCGAGCACGTCGTCCTGGCGCGCCGCCGGGCGGGCGCGGGCCGCCCTGCCCGCAGCGCCGATGTCATGGATGGTCGCGCCCAAGGGAGGCGCGCCGAACCACGCCAGCGTTTCCGCCAGCGCGGCGACCTCGCCGAGTATCAGCAGCGCAGGTGAACGAACCGCATGGGCCGTGGCGCGTTCGGTCAGCTGCGCCAGCGTGCCGGTGACCACGCGCTGGCCGGCGCGCGCGCCGTTCTCGACCAGCGCGAACGGCGTGGCCGGCGCGCGGCCGTGTGCGAGCAGCCGCGACTGCAGCGTGGCCAGTTCGCCCACGCCCATGTAGACGGCCAGCGTCTGGCGTTCCTGCGCCAGCGCGGCCCAGTCCAGCGTGTCCTGCGAGGACTGGCAGTGCGCGGTGAGCAGGCGCACCGACTGCGCGTGG
>NZ_JABFWW010000271.1 GCF_013362045.1 Frateuria sp.
GTGCAGCTGGCCGGCGCGATGCCGCATGCCGCGCTGCCGGACTGGTTCCGCGCCGCCGACGTGTTGTGCCTGCCCAGCCACAACGAGGGCGTGCCCAACGTGGTGCTGGAGGCGATGGCCTGCGGCACGCCGGTAGTGGCCACGCGCGTGGGCGGCATCCCCGAAGTGGTGCCCGGACACGCCGGCCGGCTGGTGCCGCTGGGTGATCGCGCGGCGCTCTCCGAAGCTCTGGTCGACGCCGCCACGCGCGAATGGGACATCGCCGCCATCGCTGCGCACGCGCGCGGCTTCAGCTGGGAGGCGAACATCGAGCGGCTGGACGCCGTGCTGCAGCAGGCCGCCGTGCGTGCCGGCACCGTGGCGGAGGCGACCGGATGAGACTCAAGCCGTCGCGCCGGCAACTGCTGGGCCTGCTGCCCGAGCGCCTGGTGCTGGTGCGCGGGCCGCGCGAGCCGGGTGCGCTCTACCTCACCTTCGACGACGGCCCGCATCCGGAGCACACGCCCCGGCTGCTGGACCTGCTGGCCCGGCACGCTGCGCGGGCAAGCTTTTTCCTGGTCGGCCAGCGGGTCGAGCGGCACCCCGCGCTGGTCGAGCGCATCGTGGCGGAGGGCCACGCCCTGGGCAATCACTCCTACAGTCATCCGATGTTCCACCGGCTCGGGCTGCGCCAGCAGCTGGAGGAGGTGGAGCGCACCGACCGCCTGCTGGCGGATTTCGACGGTGTCGGCCGGTACCGCTTCCGGCCGCCGCGCGGCAGCGTGTCGCCGTCGCTGCTGCTCGCCTTCGCGCGCCGAGGTCGCGGCATCGCCTACTGGTCCTACGACAGCCTGGACTACCAGTCGCGCCCGCCCGAAGAACTGGCCGCGCGGCTGGCGCGCCGGCCGCCGGCCGACGGCGACATCGTGCTGATGCACGACGACAGCGGCTGCTCGGCGCAGATCCTTGAGCGCATGCTGCCGGCCTGGCGGGCGACCGGTCGCCAACTGAAGGCGCTGCCGGCGGTGCGCGCATGAGGATCCTCTACCACCACCGCACCCGCGGCCGCGACGTCGAGGGCGTGCACATCCGCGGCGTGGTCAACGCATTGCGCGCGCTGGGACACGAGGTCAGCGTGCTGTCCTTTCCCGGTGCCGACCCGGAGCAGGAACAGGCCAACACGTCGTCGCATAAGGGCAAGGGCCGCCTGGGCGCGTGGGTGTCGCGCATGCCGGGCGTGCTGTTCGAGGTGCTGGAGCTCACCTACAACCTGGTCACGCTGGTGCGCATGCGCCGCGCCTTTGCGCGCCTGAGACCGCAGCTGGTGTACGAGCGCTATTCGCTGTTCCTGTTCGCCACCGTGTGGCTGGCACGCCGGCGCGGCATCCCGGTGATCCTGGAGATCAACGACTCGGCGCTGGTCGAGCGCGTGCGGCCGCTGTGGCTCAAGACCTTCGCGCGGCGCATCGAAGGCTGGTGCCTGCGCCGTTGCACCGGGCTGGTGTTCATCTCCAGCTACTTCAGGCAGCAGGCCGAGCAAGCCTATGGGGCGATCGCGCCATCGGTGGTCTCGCCCAACGCGGCGGACCTGTCGCACTTCGACCCGGCGCGCCACGACCGCGAACGGCTGCGCGCCGAGCGCGGCGTGGCGGGCAGGGTGGTGTGCGGCTACGTCGGCGCGTTCGTGCACTGGCACGGCGTCAACGGCTTCGTCGAGGCGATCGCCGCGCGCCTGGCCGAGTCGCCCGAGCTGGTATTGCTGCTGGTCGGCGATGGCCGCTCGATGGGCGAAGTGCGCGCGCTGGTGGAGGCGCGAGGTCTTTGCGACCGCATCCTGCTGCCCGGCCGCGTGCCGCACGCCGACATACCCTCCTGGATCGCCTGCATGGACTACGCGGTGTTGCCCGATTCCAACCATTACGGCTCGCCCGTGAAATTGTTCGAGTTCATGGCGATGGGCGTGGCCATGGTGGCGCCCGACTACGTGCCGGTGGCCGAGGTGGTCGCCGACGGGCAGACCGGCTGGCTGTTCCCGCACCGGCAACTGGATGCCTGCGTCGAGCGCGTGCTGGAACTGGCGATGCGCCCCGACGAGCGCCGGCGAACCGGCGCGGCGGCGCGCGAATACATCGTGCGCGAGCGGCAGTGGCGCAACAACGCCGAGCAGTTGCTCGGCCTGCTGCCGGAGGCTGGCTGATGCTCGCATTCCTCGCCATCGCCGTGGCGGCCGTGCTGCTCGTCATCGCCGCGCTCGCGCTGGCGATCCGCTCGCGCAACATGCAGATCTGGCTGGGCGGCTACCTGCGCCGACGGCCGCCCGTGCCGCCCGCAGAGGGTCCGGTGCACGTGATTTTCTGCTTCGTCGATCACTTCGAGCCCAACTGGGGCCGTGTCGACCTGGCCACCCAGCGCGCGCGCGTCGACCGCTGGTGCCGCGACTACCGCGCGTTGGCCGGTCGCCACCGCGACGCCGATGGCCGCCCGCCACAGCACAGCTTCTTCTACCCGGAGGAGGAGTACGTCGAGGAACACCTGGACAAGTTGGCCGCCCTCTGTGCCGAGGGCTACGGCGAGATCGAGATCCACCTGCACCACGACAACGACACGGCGGACAACTTCACCGCCACCATCGACCGCTTCAACAAGCTGCTGCACGACCGCCACGGCGCGCTGGCGCGCGACCCGATCACCGGAGCGCTGCGCTTCGGCTTCATCCACGGCAACTGGTGCCTGGACAATTCGCGCGCCGACGGGCGCTGGTGCGGCATCAACAACGAGCTGGTGCTGCTGCGCGAGCTGGGCTGCTACGCCGACTTCACGCTGCCGTCCGCACCCAGCGAAACGCAGACGCGCATGGTCAACGCGATCTACTACGCCGCCGACGATCCAAACCGGCCCAAGTCGCACGACACCGGCGTGCCGGTGCGCGTGGGCGGCACGCCCAGCGGCGACCTGATGATCGTGCAGGGGCCGCTGGGGCTGAACTGGCGCGAGCGGCGCTTCGGGCTGATCCCGCGCATCGAGAACGCCGACGTGCGCCGCGGCTGCCCGCCCACGCCCGCGCGCGTCGACCATTGGGTGCGCACCGGCATCCACGTCGAAGGGCGGCCCGAATGGGTGTTCGTCAAGGTGCACACCCACGGTACCCAGGAGCGCGACATGGACACGCTGCTGGGCGAGGCCGCCGACGCCATGCACGCGCACCTGGAGCACGCGTACAACGACGGAGCGCGCCACGTGTTGCATTACGTGACCGCGCGCGAGATGTACAACATCATCAAGGCGGCCGAAGCCGGTCGCCGCGGCAATCCGGGTGACTACCGCGACTTCGAGCTGCCGCCACCGCCGCATCGGATGGGCAGGGTGGCCGCCGCCGCGGGCACCGTGGCGGCGTAGGGGGGGCTCGCCTAGACCTGCAGCGCCGGCTCCGCTGCCTCCGCCGGCGCCGCCGGGAAGGTTTGCAGCAGCCAGTGCTCGACATGGTCGAACATGCGCTCGCGGTCGCACAGCAGCGTGTAGGTGTGGTCGGTGCCCTCGAGGAGGTCCATGCGCACCGCGGGATGGCCGGCAACGGCGCGGCCATAGCATTCGCGGAACTGGCGCGGGTGGTTGAACTGCTCGCCGATGCCGCCGCTGTAGACGAAATAGAACCTGAGCCCGCGCGCCAGCATGGCGGCCAGCTCGCGGCGCACCTGCGTGCGCGGCGGATAGACGCTGCCGAAGGAGACCTCCTCCGGCTCGGCCGCCTGGCGCAGCTTGCGCGCGAGGAAGCCGCGCCAGCGCGCCGGGCTGAGCAGCCGCGGCAGGTAATGGCGCAGCCGGAAGCCGGCCGTGCGGTAGATGTAGCCGTCCAGGAAGACCGCGCCGGCGACGCCCGCCTCGGTGCAGGCGGCGGTGTGCGCCGCCTGCGCGCCGCGGCACAGGCCGATCAGCACGAAGCGCGTACAGCCGGCACGGCGCCCGAGCAGCGCCATCGCATCGACCACGTCGGCGCGGATCTGCTGTTCGCGCGAGCCGATTTCCGCACTGGCGCCGCTGTCGCCGAGCGTGGAGAGGTCCAGCCGCAGGGTCGGGTAGCCGCGCGCGTTGAGCCGGCGGGTCAGTTCCACGTGCAGGCGGAACGGGCCGATGCGGTGTATCAGCCCGGCATTGAGCACGATCACGCCCACCGCGCCGTGCGCGGCCGGCGGCAGGCCGGCCACGCCCACCAGGTGCTGGGCGCGGCCGAAGCGGAAGGCGCGCTCGGGCGTCACGCGACCTGCTCCAGCGCTCCGCGCACCAGTTGCAACAGGCCGGGCGCCAAGATCGCGTGTTCCAGCCGGTGCAGGTCGTCCCATTGCGTGGCCGGCTGCATCGCGACCACGCGGGCGCCGGCCTCGGCCAGCGGCGACCAGCCTTCGGGTGCCGGCAGCGAGTCGATCACCAGCGTCGGCACCCGCGCCGGCTGCGCACCCCAGGCGGCCAGCTGGCTGCGCCAGCGCGGGCTGACCGCAAAGCCCAGCCATTGCCCGGCCGTATCCTGCAGCGAACGCGGCCGGGTGTAGTGCATCGGATCGGTGCGCAGCTCCTCCTGCAGCCGGTCGAGCGTGGCCACGTGGCGCGCGCCATCGAGCACCGGGTCCCACAGGATCAGTTGCGCGAAGCCTGCCGTCGACGCCGCGGCCAGCGCGAGGCTGCCCCCCAACTGCGCACCGAAACCCACCACCAGGGCGCAGCCGCTGCGAACGCGCAGTTCGGCCGCCGCACTGCGGATGTCCTCCAGGCAGTGCTGCCAGTCCAGCGCCAGGCTGTCACCGGCCGAGTCGCCGCTGCCGCGATAGTCGAAGCGCAATGCGGGGATCCCCCGCACGGCCAGGCCGGCCGCCAGCTGGCGGTAGACCCGGTGGGTGCGCACCAGCGCCTGGCCCAGCGGCGGGCACAGCAGCATGCCGACACGCGCGTGCCCGACAACGCCGTGGTACATCCCCATCAGCGCCGCGTCGTAGCCGAACTGGCAGGGCTCCGATGCCGGCGTCATCGCTGGTAGACGATTCCGAAATAGGCTTCCCTCGCGTGATAGCGGCCGTTCGGATCGGTGCTGGTGCGGCGACGATCGACCAGCGACAGGCGCCAGCTCCAGTGGGTGCTGTATACCTGGCGCAGGCCGATGCCGAGGTTGCGCGTGGTGTCGCGGCGCGCCAGCGCCCGGTAGTCGATGCGCTCGACGTTGGCGAACGCCGAAAGGGTCAGCCGCTCGCGCAGGCGATAGTCCAGGCCGGCATCGCCGCCGCGGCCGGTCTGGTCGGGATTGACCGCTTCGATGTAGTGCAGCTTGCGGTACCACGGCGACAGGCTGAACGTGAGGCGCTCGCCGCCATAGCTGTAGTAGCCGCTGACACGCCGCTCCAGGTAGGCCGCCGAGGCAATCACCGCGCCGCCGGTGTGGATGCCTGCCGGCGCGCTCGGCAGGGTGCCCTCCTGCGTGGGGCCGATCATCGCGATGAGGTCCTGCGCGGCATCGGAATATTGGCGCATGTAGGAAAGCCCGAGCATGTTGCGTGCGGTGGCATGCCAATCGACCGTGGCCCGCATCAGCGGGTCGGAGATGGTGCGGCCGCCATCGAAGCGGACGCGCGACCAGCCCACGGCCGCATCCAGGTCGACGTGCGCCAGCTTGCGCGTGTAGCGGGCGAACACCTGGTCGCGCCGGTAATCGGTCTCGCTCGCCTCGTCGAATTGCACCTGCTGGCTTTCGAGGTTGAGCGACAGCTGGCTGGTCGGCGAGATGTCGCGCGACAGCCGCAGCGCGCCCTGGCCGCGCGACGAGTTGAACTGGGTGGTGCGCGAGGCGCGGCTGCCGATGTAGTGCAGTTCGGCCTCGCCGCGCATCGCGCGTCCGAGGTTGAAGTGCAGGGTGGGGCCCAGCATGAGCACGTTGGTCTGCTGCTGGTTGCCCGGTGCGTCGCTGGAAAGCGTGGAGAGCGGCTGCACGCTGGCGTAGTCCTGCGCGACGAAGTCCAACCGTTCGGGCAGTATCGTCCAGTTCGCCAGTCCGGCCAGCTCGCCGAGCTTCTGGTTGGCGTACGCGCCGCCGAGGTAGTCGCGGTATTCGGCCGCGCCCGTCACGTGCGCCTGCAGGGTGGCGCCCTGTTCGTCGTAGCCGAAGCCGAAACCGGGAACCAGCACCCACTGGCTGACCGGTGCGGTAGCACTGAGGTTGATATTGTCGCTGTGCTCGACCCCCGCATACAGCGAATAGTCGAACTGGCCGGCGACCACCGGGCCGGATGCGAGCGCCAGCGCCAGCGGGAGCGCACGGGCAAGCCGGTTGGATGGGGACATGCTGCCTCCTGCAATGGATCCTGCGGCGGGCACGCCCGGCGAGGCCGCCGGCGCGTCGCCGCGGGGCCTCAGGGCGTTTGGTTGAACACCACGCCGGCCAGCTTCTCCGGCTCGAAATGGGCGGCCGTCTGGCTGATCGCGGCGGGCGTGTCGCGGCCGTAGCCGGCGACCACCACCACGAAATCGGCCAGGTCGGACAGGATCCGTGCGTCCGGCGATCCCTTGATGGCCGGGCCGTCGAGAAACAGGTAACGGTCGGGGTAACGGTTCTGCAGCTCCCCGAGCAGCGCACGCATGCGGAAGGAAGAGAAGTACTCGCCGCCGTTCTCGCGCGCCCCGCCCACCGGGATCAGCCGCAGGCGCGGCACGCCGGTGGCATAGATCTTCGAGCGGATGCCCTGCGCGGGGTGCTCCAGGTAGTCGATCAGTCCGCCGTCGGCCGGCTCCACGCCCAGCGCGCGATGCTGTTCGGGATAGCGCAGGTTGCAGTCGATCAGCAGGCTGGTCCTGGCCTCGTCGAAGGCGAAGGCCGCGGCCAGGTTGCGCGCCACGAAGCTGGCGCCCGAACGCGGGCTGACGGCAGCCACCAGCGTGGTGAAGTTGCGGCCGCCGCCCATGCCCAGCAGGCGGGTGCGGATCTCGCGGAAGGTGTCCGACTGCGCGCGGCCGCCGGCCTCGCGGTGGATCAGCCGGCGCTGTTCGAGCTGCTGCGGCACCAGTGCGCGAGGCTCGGTCATCCGCGCAATGGTGCTGCTTGGCACCGTCTGCGGCAGGCCGGCATCGCCGTCCGGCTCGCCCAGATCCGGGTCATCCGCCCGCACCGGTTCGGTCAGCAGCGATTCGTCCGACGGTTTCATGCCGCCCCCCTGAGCTTGAGCACGAAGACGACCAGGTAGGCCGCGCCGACCAGCGCCAGGATCAGCAGCAGGGCGAGGTTGCCCAGGCGCCGGTGGCGGCGGTCCTGTGGCGTGGCGTAGTAGGGCACGGTGGCCAGCGTGGGCAAGCCGGTGAGCCGTTCGAGCTGCTCGGCCGAGCGCACGCGCGGGTCGAACCGGGCGATGCCGAACAGCAGGCCCAGCGGCAGGGCCAGGCCCAGGGCGATGCCGGCCAGCCCGAAATGCATGAAGCGCAGGCCGGTGGGCGTCAGCGGCATGATCGCCGGGTTCTGCACGATGAAGGTCAGGCCCTGCTGCTTGGCATCCAGGTTCATCGACACGCGCGCGTTCTCGCGGCGCTTGAGCAGGTCCTGGTAGACGTCGCGGTTGACGTCGTAGTCGCGGGTCAGTTCGGCGGTGGCGTTCTCCGAACCGGCGATGCGGCGGCTGCGCTCCAGTTCCTGCTGCAGCATCGCCTGGCTTGCATTCATTCGCGCGGTGGTGGCGGCGATGTCGCCGCGCAGCGCCGACAGGTTGCTCTTCAGCTGCTGGTACAACGGATTGAATTGCACGTTCGCGTCCAGCGCCGCCGGCGTGCCGCGGGCTGCGGGGGCGGCCTTGCGTTGCTCCGCCTGGGCCAGCTGCTGCTGCAGGTCCTGCATCTGGTGGCGCACGCGCACCACGTCGGGGTATTCGGGCGTGTAGGCGAGCAGCAGCTTGTCCAGCTGCGCCTGCAGCTCGGCCAGCTGCGCGCGGTAGAAGCCCTCGGTGGTCTGCACCGCAGTCACCTCCGATTCGCCGGAGAGCTGCGCCACCAGCGACGCCTCCTGCGAGCGCTTCTCCATCAGGTCCATGCGCGCGTTTTCCACCTGCGAACGCAACTCGTTGACGCGTGCGGCGGTGGCCGCGTCGCTGCCCGGGCGCGCGTCGGCGTTGTTCTCGCGGTAGGCCTTGAGCTTGTCCTCGGCGCTGGTGAGCTTGCGCTTGTACGCTTCGACCTGGTTGTCGATGAACTCGAACGCTTCGCGGCTCTCGCGCTGCTTGGAAGCCAGGCTTTCGCTGATGAACAGCTGCCCGAACAGGCGCGTCACCTCATAGGTGCGCACCGGATCGGAGTCGTAGTAGCTGATGGTCAGCAGGTTGTCGCGCGAGAACTGCACGCTGGTGCGTGCCTTGATGCCGTGGATGATGTTGTCCACTTCCACCGGGGTGGGGTGGCCCTCCAGCCAGCCGCCGCCGGCCAGCACCTGGTCCATCACCTTGCGGCTGAGGATCACCGCGCGGGCGATGCCCGCGCGGTTGGCGTTGGCGGTGGGCGTGGCGGCACCCTGCATCAGCGGCGCGATGATGTTGCTCTCCTGCACCAGGATGGTGGTGGAGGCCTCGTACTTCTTCGGCCACAGCACGCCGGCCGCCAGCGCGGCCAGCGCGATCAGCGCGAAGACCAGTCCCAGCGCAACCCGCCGCCGGCGGCTTTCTTCCACCAGCACCGGCAGCAATGCCTGGATCGAGGTTGGTTGTTCGTTCATGGCCTTGCCACTCCTCCCTGAGGTCCCCCTGCGCGTCCTCAGAAGGCGCGCTGCGGCACCGTGATCACGTCGCCCGGCTGCAGCGGATAGTTGGTGGCCATCTCGCCGCGCTCGAGGATCCTCGCCAGGCGCACCGAATAGGATTGGCTCGCGCCCTCGCCGGCATGGCGATAGAGCTCGGTGCGGTCGGGCGAGGCGAACTCGGTGACGCCGCCGGCGGCCAGCACCACATCCAGCACGGTCATGCCCTGCCGGTAGGGCAGCGAGACCGGAGTGCGCACGGCGCCGGTCACGCGCACGCGCGAAAGATATTCATGGCTGCGCAACTGGGTCAGGATCACCGCGACCTGCGGATCGCGCACATAGGCCTTGAGCTTGTCGCGGATGGTGGCGGCCACCTCTTCGGGCGTCCGCCCGCCCGCCTGCACGTCGCCGATCAGCGGCACCGTGATGCGGCCGTCGGGGCGCACCGGCACCGCGACGCTGAGGTCGGGGTTGTGCCAGACCGATATCTGCAGCTGATCGTCCACCCCGATGCGGTAGGTGCTGACGGCCATCGCCTGCGCGTCGAGCCGAGGCGGCTGTGTCGTCCCGCTGGTCGATGCGCAACCGGTCAGTATAAGAACAAACAGCAGTGCGGTGAGCCGCCCCAGGTGCCTCATGGCCATCCCTTTCCCCGAAACTGTGTACTAGACGTTAGCACAAGGTAAATGCGCCCGGTGACAGGGGCGTGGCGGCGACCCTGGCGCCGCGGGCGCTTACGGTGAACGGGCTGCCGCAACCTGCACCGCAACGGGCGTCCCGGACAGCTGAGCTGCCCGGCGGATGCCGGAGAAAGCCGCCAGAGCGGCCACGTACAATGGGCGGCATGAGCGCGTCCCTTGCCCCAGCCGATCTCCGCCTGTGCGTCGCCCCGATGATGGACTGGACCGACCGGCACTGCCGTTATTTCCACCGCATCCTCTCGCCGCATGCGCGCCTGTACACCGAGATGGTGACCAGCGCGGCGCTGGTGCGCGGCGGCCAGCTGCGCCTGCTCGAGCACAGCCAGCAGGAGCATCCCGTGGCGCTGCAGCTGGGCGGCAGCGAACCGGAAGAGCTGGCACAGGCCGCGCGGCTGGGTGCGCGTGCCGGCTACGACGAGATCAACCTCAACGTGGGCTGCCCGTCCGACCGTGTGCAGTCGGGGCGCTTCGGCGCCTGCCTGATGCGCGAGCCCGGGCTGGTGGGCGAGTGCGTCCGCGCGATGCGCGAGGCGGTGGACGTGCCGGTGACGGTCAAGTGCCGCATCGGCGTGGACGACCAGGACGACTACGCCGACCTGCAGCACTTCACCGGTGCCATGCTCGAGGCTGGCCTCGGGGTGCTGGTGGTGCATGCGCGCAAGGCCTGGCTCAAGGGCCTGAGCCCGAAGGAGAACCGCGAGGTCCCGCCGCTGGACTACGCGCGCGTCTATCGCCTCAAGCGCGAATTTCCGCAACTGGTCGTGGTGATCAACGGCGGCATCACCACGGTCGAAGCGGTGCGGGCGCACCTGGCCCACGTCGACGGGGTCATGCTGGGGCGCGCCGCCTACCACGATCCCTATCTGCTCGCGCGGCTCGAGGCGGCCCTGTACGGGGCCCCGCTGCCCGCACGCGAGGAGGTGCTCGGCCACCTGCGCCCTTACGTCGAGGCGGAGCTCAGGCGCGGCACCGCGCTCAAGCACATCAGCCGGCACCTGCTGGGGCTGTACCAGGGCGAGCCCGGCGCGCGTGCGTTCCGGCGTGCGCTGAGCGAGGGTGCACACCTGCCCGATGCCGGCTGGAGCCTGCTCGAACGGGCCGCTGGCGGCCGCCGGGAGGCGGCGTGACCGCCGACGCCCCAACCAGGGCCCGCCCCTTGGCGGGGACGCGGAGGCATGCCCGTGGCTTCCATCCGGGGATCGTTCAGGCCCGCCTGCCTAGGCTGGCATTCATTTGCATACGGGCCGCCGCCTTGCCGACGATGTTCTTCCGACTGTTGCTGGCCTGCCTGCCTGCGCTGCTGCTTGCCGCCCCCGCGCATGCCGAGCCGCAGGAGAAGGCGACGTTGACGCTGGAGGAAGCCGTGGCCAAGGTGCAACAAGAGACCGGCGGTAAGATATTGTCCGCCGACCCGCGCCGGCTCGGCCGCCGGACCGAGTACCGCATCAAGGTGCTCACGCCGGAAGGGCATGTGCGGGTCATAGCGATTTCGTCCGAGGCCCCGCCCATGGGCACGGGCAAGAACCCGGCCGGCAACGGTGCAGGCAACAAGGAGAAACACTGATGCGCATCCTATTGGTCGAGGACGAGGCGCCCTTGCGCGAAACCCTCGCCGCGCGCCTGAAGCGCGACGGCTTCGCGGTCGATGCCGCGCAGGACGGCGAGGAAGGCATCTACCTGGGCCGCGAGGTGCCCTTCGACCTGGCGATCATCGATCTGGGCCTGCCCAAGATGTCGGGCATGGACCTGGTCAAGGCGTTGCGCGAGGCCGGCCAGCGCTATCCGATCCTGATCCTGACCGCGCGCGGCAGCTGGCAGGACAAGGTCGAGGGCCTCAAGCACGGCGCCGACGACTACCTGGTCAAGCCGTTCCATGTCGAGGAACTGCTGGCGCGCATCAACGCGCTGGTGCGCCGCGCCAGCGGCTGGTCCAAGCCGGTGCTGGCCTGCGGTCCGATCAAGCTGGACACCACCGCGCAGACGGTGGTGGTGGAAGGCAAGCCGGTCGACCTCACCAGCTACGAGTACAAGGTGCTCGAATACCTGATGCTGCATGCAGGCGAGCTGGTGTCCAAGGCCGACCTTACCGAGCACATCTACCAGCAGGACTTCGACCGCGATTCGAACGTGCTGGAGGTCTTCATCGGCCGCCTGCGCCGCAAGCTGGATCCGGACAGTGCGCTCAAGCCGATCGAAACCGTGCGTGGGCGCGGCTACCGCTTCGCCATTCCCCGCAGCGACGGCGACGACGACTGAGCGTTCGCCCTTGGTCCTGCGGCGGCCACTGCACACGCACCTTTCGCGCCGGCCGCCGAGCCCGGGCGGGCGCTGATTCGTGTCCACCCCCCGTCCGTACTCGCTGGCCGCGCGCGCGGCCATTGCCACCGGCCTGGTGCTGGCCGGCTTCCTCGGCCTGGTGGGCCTGACGCTCTCGCGCGCCAACCACGAGAGTGCGCTCAACAACCTGCACGACCGGCTGCAGAACTACGTGGTGGCGTACCTGGCCGGCACCGAGGTATCGCGCTACGGCAAGGTGCTACCGCCCGACGCTCCGCCTGATCCAAGTTTTTCCCAGCCCGGCTCCGGACTGTATGCCGTGGTGGTGGGCGACAAGGGTTTCCGCTGGGTATCCTCCTCGGCGATCGGCCGTGACTTCAGCTTTCTCAAGGAGCTCACGCCCGGACAGAGCCGCTTCGTTGGTCCCGTCGACACGCGCATGGGGCGGCTCTACTACTACGCCTTCGGCGTGGCGTGGGACGTGCCGGACAAGAAGCCGCTCCGGCTCACTTTCATGGTGGCGCAGACCGAGGGCCAGTTCGAGGGCGAGAACGCGGTCTACCGGCGCACGCTGGTCGGCATGCTCTCGATCCTGGGCGTGATGCTGATCGTGCTGCAGCTGTTGCTGCTGCGCTGGAGCCTGACGCCGCTGCGCAAGGTCGCCACCGACATGGCCCGCGTCGAGCGCGGCAAGAGCGACCATCTGGACAGCCAGTACCCGCTGGAGCTGACGGCGCTCACCGAGCGCATCAACGCCTTCATCGACTCCGAGCGTGAACAGCGCACGCGCACCCGCAACACCCTGGCCGACCTGGCGCACAGCCTGAAGACGCCGTTGGCGGTGATCCGCTCGCGGCTCGAATTAGCCGGCAACGAGCCGAACCTGCGCGCCGACGTACTCGACCAGGTGCGGCGCATGGACGAACTGGTCGCCTACCAGCTCGCCCGCGCCGCCACCTCCGGCCGGCAGACCTTTGCCAGCGCGGTGCCGATCGCCGGCCATGCGGAAGACCTGGTGCGCAGCCTGGAGAAGGTCTACGCCGCCAAGAACGTCCTCTGCGAATTCGAGATGGACGAGGGCGCGGCCTTCTACGGCGAGCAGGGCGACTTGCTGGAGTTGATGGGCAACCTGCTGGAAAACGCCTTCAAGTGGGCCGGCCATCGCGTGCTGCTGGTGGTCACGGCCCAGCCGCAACCGGGCCGCCAGCGCCCTGGCCTGTGGCTGAGCGTGGAGGACGACGGCCCCGGCATCGCGCAGGACAAGATCGAGAAGGTGCTCCAGCGCGGCGTGCGCGGCGACGAGCGCGTGCAAGGCCACGGTATCGGCCTGTCGATCGTGCAGGACATCGTCAAGGCCTACCGCGGCGAGCTGGTGGTGGACCGCTCGCCCGAGTTCGGCGGTGCGCGCTTCAGCGTGAACCTGCCGGCGAGCTGACACCCGTCCGGGCGTGGCCGCCCCAGGGAGAAACGGCAGTGTCGCCTTACTGGATCGACCCTGGCAGCAACGACTGCCAACCTAGGCCGCCGTGGTGGCTGGCGCGCGGATGCGACATGGAGCCGCCGCCGCCGCCGGAATCGACGTTGTCGCCCGCGGGTTCGGAGGGAATGCAGTCGTGGTTGGTGGCGGAGGTGTCGTTGCCGGTGCTGCCGCCGCCCTCGTGGCTGGCGCTGTCGAGCGTGGCACGCGGGGCGGTCGGGTCCTGCGTGGTCACGTCCATGGCCGCGGCGGTACCCACGCCGGACAGCGCGAGCAGGCATGCGAACAGGCAGCGATTCAGTCCCATGGCGACCAACCCCTTGATCCACCAGCCAAGGGCCGGATCGTCGCAGAAACGTGAGGGCGTTGCCAGTGCCCGATCCGGCGCGCTTCGCCGGACGTTGCACCGGGCAGAGCGGCTAGAATCGGCCGATGCGCGCGATCCTTTCGTTTATCTCCCTTGCCAGGTCCGACCTTGGAGTGACCGGCTGATGCAGGCACGGCAACTGCTTGCCGTCCTGGCCGCCGGCGAGGCGATTTCCGGCGCCCAGCTGGCCGACCAGGCCGGCGTCACCCGCGCGGCGATCTGGAAGCAGGTCGAGGCGTTGCGCTCGCGCGGCGTGCCGGTCGAGGCCCGTGGCGCCGCCGGTTACCGGTTGCCATGGCCGGTGCAACTGCTGGACGTATCGCGCATCCGTGCCGCCCTGCCGCGTGCCTGCGCATCCCGGCTCGGTGCGCTCGAGGTGCACTGGGAGCTCGATTCCACCTCCAGCGAGCTGCAGCGCCGCCTGGGCGAGGCGGCGGACCTCAGCGTGGTGCTGGCCGAAACGCAGACCGCCGGCCGCGGCCGGCGCGGCCGCAGCTGGCTGTCGCCGCCGGGCCTCAATCTCTACCTGTCCTGCCTGAAGCGCTTCGACCGCGGCTTCGCCACCCTGTCGGGGCTCTCGCTGGCGGTGGGCGTCATGGTGCTGCGCGCGATCGAATCGTTCGGCATCGAAGGCGCGGGGCTCAAATGGCCCAACGACGTGCTGGCCGCCGATGGCAAGCTGGCCGGCGTGCTGGTCGAGCTGAGCGGCGAGTACCAGGGGCCGTGCGCCGCGATCATCGGCGTAGGCCTCAACCTGCGCCTGACCGATCCGCTGCGCGACCAGGCCGGGCAACCGGCCAGCGACCTGGCCACGCTGGCCGGCGGCGATCCGCCGGATCGCAACAAGATGGCGGCGCGGTTGATTGCCGCCCTGGCCGATGGCCTGCGCGAATTCGAGCGGCACGGCTTCGCGTCCTTTGCGGAGGATTACGCCCGCCATGACCTGCTGGCCGGCCGATCGCTCAAGCTCAGCGGCGCGCAAGGCCACTTCGAGGGTGTCGGCGCCGGGGTCGACGCCCGCGGCGCGCTGCGGGTGCGCGTGGCCGGAGGCGAGGTCAGGTCCATCGACAGCGCCGACGTCACGGTGCGCCGCGCGTGAGGTTGCTGCTCGACCTGGGCAATACGCGGTTGAAGTGGGCGCTCGAGCGCGCCGGCCGCTGGTCCGCCGATGGCGCGGCCGCCTGGAGCGAAGACCTCGCGCTGCTCGGGGCCACCTGGCAGGCACTGCCGAAGCCTGAAGCGGCTTTCGGCGCGTCGGTGGTCGACGATGCGCGCGAGCAGGCCGTCGCTGCCCAGGTGCGCAGCCTGTTCGGGCTCGAAGTCACCTGGCTGCGCACACCCGCAAGCGCCTGCGGCGTGCGCAATGCCTATCCCGAGCCGGCACGGCTGGGCGTGGACCGCTTCCTGGCGATGGTCGCCGCGCACGCCGCCGGCGCGGGCGACTGCGTGCTGGTCGGCGTCGGCACGGCGCTCACCCTGGACGCGCTGGCCGCCGATGGTCAGCACCTCGGCGGCCTGATCGCGCCCGGTCCGCGGCTGATGCAGCAGGCCCTGCTCGGCGCCACCGCGCAGGTGCGCCCGCGCAGCGACGGCATGCTGGTCGATGCGGCGGACAACACCGCCGATGCGGTGTTGTCCGGCTGCTGGCAAGCCGCCGCCGCGCTGGTCGAGCGCTTCGTGGCGCGAATGGCGCCGCGTCTTGGGAGCATGCCGGCCTTGCGGCTGGACGGCGGCGATGCACCGGGCCTGGCACCGTTGCTGGAACTGCCCTCCAGCGTGATCGAACACGGTGTGCTGCACGGCCTGGCGGTGTGGGTGCAGACACAATCGGGCGCCGCACGCGGGCACTAGAATGGCCCCGTCCAAGGGGGAGTCCGATGTTCCTGCGCCTGCTGTTCGTCCTGCTGATCGCGCTCAATATCGCCGTCGGCGCATGGCTGCTGCTCGGTCAGGACGACGTCCACGGGCGCAGCATCGCCGACCCGGGCGTGCCGGTGCTGCACCTGTTGTCCGAGCAGCCGCCTGCGCCAGCCAGTGCGGGCAGCACTCCGGCGGTGCCGCCCGCACCGGTGCCTGCCGCGGCCGGCACGGGCATCCCGCAGACCCGTTGCCTCGCGATCGGCCCATTCGCCACGCCGCAGGACCTGCGCAACGCCCGCGCGGTGCTC
>NZ_JABFWW010000177.1 GCF_013362045.1 Frateuria sp.
AGCACCACGTGCGCATTGGTGCCACCCACGCCGAACGCGCTCACGCCCGCGCGGCGCGGGGTGTCGCCACGCGGCCAGCCGCACGGGCGATCGTTGACGCGGAATGGCGACGCGGCCAGGTCGAAGGCCGGGTTGGGCGCGCGGTAGTGCAACGTCGGCGGCAGCGTTTCCTCGGCCAGCGCCAGCGCCGTCTTGATCACGCCGGCCACGCCCGCGGCGGTGACCAGATGGCCGACGTTGCTCTTGAGCGAGCCGATGCGGCAGAAGCCCACCTCCGGCGTGCCCCGGCGGAATGCGCGGACCAGGCCTTCCAGTTCGATCGGGTCGCCGATCGGCGTGGCGGTGCCGTGCGCCTCCACGTAGCCGATGCTGCGTGCCTCGACGCCTGCGCGCGCCTGCGCCTGCGCGATCACTGCCGCCTGCCCCGCGCTGCTGGGCGCCATGAAGCTGGCCTTGGCACCGCCATCGTTGTTGACCGCCCCGCCGCGGATCAGCGCGACCACCGGGTCGCCGTCGGCCAGCGCATCGGACAGCCGCCTGAGCAGCACCACGCCGGCGCCGTCGCTGAACACCGTGCCGCCCGCCTGCGCATCGAAGCTGCGCGTATGGCCGTCGGGCGAGAGCATGGTGCCCTCCTGCCCGAGATAGCCGCTCTTCGGGGGACAGGCGATCGCCACGCCGCCGGCCAGCGCCATGCCGCAGCGGCCGCCACGCAGCGCCTCGACCGCCTCGCAGATGGCCACCAGCGAGGTCGAGCACGCCGTGTTGAGGCTGAGCGCCGGCCCGGTGAGGTTGAGGCGGTGCGCCACGCGGGTGGCGAGGTAGTCCTTCTCGTTCGCCAGCATCACCTGGAAGGCGCCGAGCGCGGCGATGAGTTCGGGCCGTGCGCTGAGGTGGCGCTGGAAGTAGGTGGCGTTGTGCATGCCGGCGAACACGCCCACCGGCACCGCGCAGGCATCGGGCACGTGGCCGGCGCGCTCCAGGCACTCCCAGCACAGTTCGAGGAACAACCGCTGCTGCGGGTCCATCAGTTCCGCCTCGCGCGGCGCAATGCCGAAGAACGCGGCGTCGAACAGTTCCACGCCCTCGATCACGCCGCGCGCGCGCACGTAGGCCGGATCGGTGCGTTCGGCCGCAGGGATGGAAGGATCGAGCGCGGCCTCGTCGAAGAAGGTGATCGACTCGCGCCCGGCGCAGAGGTTGTCCCAGAACGCTTCCACGCTGTCTGCGCCGGGAAAGCGCCCGGCCATGGCAAGGATCGCGATGGGCTCGTCCGCCGCAGCATCGCGCGCGGGCATCGCCGGCTCGTGCGGCGCGGCCTCTCCCTGCAGCGCATGCGCCACCCCTGCGGGCGTGGGCGCGTCGAAGAACGCCGCCGGCACGGGCGCCGAACCGCAGCGCGCGCGGATGCGCGCGAGCAGCTGCAGCGCCAGCAGCGAACTGCCGCCCAGTTCGAAGAAGTGGTCGTGCCGCCCCACTTCGTCCAGGTCCAGCAGTTCGGCAAAGAGCCCGCACAGCGTGCCTTCGAGCGCACCGTGTGGCGGCACGCAGGGTTGCGCCAGCCCGGGCCGGCGGCGATCCGGCGCGGGCAGCGCGCGACGATCGAGCTTGCCGTTGCGGGTGACCGGCAGCGCATCGAGCATCAGGTAACGCGTCGGCACCATGTAGTCGGGCAGGCGACGGGCCAGCTGCGTGCGCAGCGATGCCGCCGTGACCGCGCCGCCCGCGGGCACGCAGTAGGCGACCAGGCGCTTCTGCCCCGGCCGGTCTTCGCGCACCAGCACGGCGGCGGCGCGTACGCCGGGAAGCCGTTGCAGCGCCGTCTCGATTTCGCCCGGCTCGATGCGGTGGCCATGGATCTTCACCTGGCCGTCCAGCCGCCCAAGGAACTCGAGCACGCCCTCGGGCCGCCAGCGCACCAGATCGCCGGTGCGGTAGCGTCGTTCGCCGCTCTGCGGATCGGTGACGAAGCGCTCGGCGCTCAGCTGCGGCTGCCCGAGGTAACCGCGGGCGAGTCCGGCGCCGCCGACGTGCAATTCGCCGGCGACACCCACCGGCAACGGCTCGCCGCGCGCATTGAGCACGTGCAGGGTGGTATCGGCGATGGGACGGCCGATCGGGATCGAGCGCGCGTCCGGCGGCAGGTCGCGCGGGATCGTCCAGGTCGCCGCGAAGGTGGTGCATTCGGTGGGCCCGTAGCCGTTGATGATCGCCGTGCCCGGCAACGCCGCCAACGCATCGCGCACGTGCGGCACCGACAGCGCCTCGCCGCCGATCAGCAGCTGCCCGAGGCCCGCCAGGTGGCGCGGGTCCTCGTCCACCACGGCGTTGAACAATGCCGCGGTCAACCAGGCGATATGCACCCGGTGGCGCGCGATGGTCGCGGCCAGGCCGCGTGGACTGGGCACGCGCTCGCCGTGGATCACGCAGGTGCCGCCGTTGAGCAGCGCCGCCCAGATCTCGAAGGTCGCGGCGTCGAAACCCAGCGGCGCGGCATGCAGCACGCACGGTGCATCGCCCAGCTCGACGTAGCGCGCGCCGCGCACCAGCCGGATGATGCCGCGATGCGGGACTTCCACACCCTTGGGGATACCGGTCGAACCGGAGGTGTACATCACGTAGGCCAGCGCCTCGCCATCCTGCGTGGCATGGCCGGACGCGGCGGCGTGGCCGGCAAGTTGCGCCAGCGGCAACAGCGGCACGCGCAGGCCTGGCAGCCGGAAGGCGGCGCCGGCGGTGATCGCCAGCGTTGCCCGCGCATCCTCGATGAGCTGGCGCAGCCGCTCGGACGGCTCGTGCGGATCCAGTGGCAGGTAGGCGGCACCGGCCTTGAGGATGCCCAACATCGCGGCGATGGCGTCCGGCGAGCGCTCCAGCAGCAGCGCGATCACGCTGCCGGGCTCGACGCCGGCAGCGACGAGGCCGGCAGCGATGTTTTCCGCGCGGCGATCCAGCTCGGCGTAGCTCCATTGGCCATCGGCCCAGGCCAGCGCGACGGCATCGGCACGCTCGCGCGCCATCTCGGCGAACAGGCCGTGCACGGTATCGCTCGGATCGCGCGGCACCGCGGTCGCGTTCCAGCACTCGTGGATCAGGCGCTGCTCGTCCGGGTCGGCCACGGCCACGTCTTCCAGATGCCGCGCCTCCGCGAGCGCGTGCAGCACCCGCCGCATGCCGGCGCCGAGCAGGGCCACCGCGGCCGGATCGAACATGCTGGCGTCGTAGCGCATGCGCAGTACCGGCTGGGAGCCGGCCTCGATGGACCACGCCAGCGGAACGGGCGGTGCCGCGGCGCCATGCCACCAGGCGCCGATCGCACTCGCCGTGCCGGCTTCGCCGGTCGTGGCGCCATTGCGCAGCCAGTCGTCGATGGCGCCATGCGCGGGCACGGCATGGATGCGGACGGCGGGCGCCGAATCCTCGATGCCGGCTGCCAGCGCGACTTCGGGCTGGCCGGTGAGGCGGGCTTCGAGCAGGGCGAGCGCGGCATCGCGAAGGACAGCTGTGGGACAGCCGGCGCGTGCGGCACGCCGGTCGAGCGCGGCAGGCAACGCCGGATCGAGCGGCACGGCATGCTGGCCGGTGGCCGCTCCGCCCTCGCGCCGCGCCGCGCGCGGCAGCACGTCCAGCAGGGTCAGGCCCGGAGGGGGCGAGGTCGCGGCATGCGGCACGGGGGGCGGCCTCACTGCATGCCCGCGTAGGCGTACGGCGCGCTGTCCGCGCGCGGCTGCGGGCTTGCGCCCGCTTTCCAGCGGCGCAGCTGCGCGGCGGTGCGGAAGGCGGCCAGCAGGCAGGTGTCGAGCAGGGCGTTCTCGCCGACCGGCGGCGGCTCGATGCCGTGGTTGCGCAGGCGTTCGTGCGCCCGGTGCAGCAGGCTGTTCCGGCGCGTGGCGGCGGTGTAGTAGGTGAAGCTCACGGTCAGCGAGGGCTCGTCGCCGTTCTCGACCATGTGCGGACTGGTGGAAGGCATGTACGCCCCCTGCCCCGGCTCGAGCCGGAACACTCGCGCCCGCGCCCGCAGCGCCTCGTCCCAGCGCAGCAGATCGCGACTGTGGGTGGCGTGGAAGCGATCGCGGGCGCGCTCGCTGGCCGCCTGGGTATCGCGCGATTCCCACACGTACAGCGTCTTGTGGCCGCGCACCTGCAGGATGAAGTTGTGTTCCTTGTCGAAGTGGAACGGCGTGACCGCGCGCGGCGAAGTGGCGAAGATCCAGCCGCCGCGATAGCACATGCCCGGATCGCGCTGCGCGATGCCTGGCGCGAGGCCATCGAGCACCTCGTCGACCAATGTGCGGTAGAGCGGATCGGCCTGCACGTTCAGCAGCGACATCCACGCCCTGGCCTCGGCGATGCGCGCAAGGGTCTGGGCTGCGCCGGCACGGTTGGGATGCAGTCGCGGCGCGGCGTTGAACGGCGTGGCGGCAGTGGCTTCGTCGCTGTGGGTGCGCACGCTGCCGCGCTGCTCCAGCCGCCGGCCCAGCTCGACCAGCGCATCGCTTTGCAGCAGCGGATGGTCCACCAGCCGGTGGCGCACGGGCACGATCGACCACGGGTCGAACGCGTCCCAGTCGAGCTGCACCAACTCGTGGCGCGTACTCATGCTGCCCTCCCCATGACGACCGCCGCGGATGACCATGCACATGCCGCGGA
>NZ_JABFWW010000095.1 GCF_013362045.1 Frateuria sp.
CGCAACAACAATCGCAGGCGCTGAGCGTCCAGCCGCATCAGATGGAACAGGAACCTCACGCGCCCCTGCGCATCGAGCCAGGCGCTGAACTGCCATTGGCGGTCGGCGAGCGCAAGGAGGTTGCTGCTCAGCTGGGACTGCGCGAAGGCGATCGCGTCGGGGCCTTCGATCGAGACGAGTTCGGCAGGATAAGTGCTTGGCATGGCGCATGACATAAGGGATCAGCGCGGCGAAGGCAAGGCGAGGACGAGGTTTTGGCGCAGCGTCAAGGTTGTGCTGCGCCATTGGCGCGTATTACGCTTTTGCGGCTTTACTTATGTCCGAGACCTCCTCCCCAACCGAATCCACCCCGGCTCCCGCTCCCGCGGGAAGCGACGCCGCGCCTGCGCGGCCGGCGGAAGGCGGGTCGGCGCCGGAGCGTCCGGCGCCCGATCCCACCCGCTACGGCGATTGGGAAAAGAACGGACGCTGCATCGACTTCTGATCCGCCCGCGCGGCACATGCCGCGTCGGCGTAGGAGAGGGCGATCGGACGCCAGCGATTCCACACCACGGATAGCCGCCATGGCCGATACGCAACGACCGCTCTCACCGCACCTTTCCGTCTACAAGTGGCAAGTGCAGATGGTGACCTCCATCCTGCATCGCGCCACCGGCATGGCCCTCGCCGTGGGCCTGCTGCTGGCGGCCTGGGGCCTGGTCGCCCTGGCTGGCGGCGAGGAGCGCTTCGGCCACTTCACCGCCTTCGTCGGCAGCCCGGTCGGCATCATCCTGCTGGTCGGCTGGAGCTGGTCGCTGTTCTACCACCTGTGCAACGGCATCCGGCACCTGGTGCAGGACGGCGGCTACGGTTATGAGATCGTGCAGTTCGTGCGCTCCAGCTGGGCCTCGATCGTCCTCAGCCTGCTGCTGACCGCGGCCGTGTGGGCCTACGTGCTGACCCTGGGAGCCGCCGCATGAGCGCCTATCCGAAGGAATACCGCAACCCGCTGAAGAAGGCCCGCGGCCTGGGTTCGGCCCAGCATGGCGTGAGCCACTGGTGGGTGCAGCGCGTCACCGCCGTCGCCCTGGTCGGCCTGGGCGTCTGGCTGGTCACGCTGGTGCTGCGCGTGCTGCACGCCGACTACGCCGCCGCCCGCGAGCTGGTCGCGCGTCCGTGGAACGCCGTGCTGCTGATCGCCTTCGTCGTCACCGCGTTCTGGCACGCCGTGCTTGGCCTGCAGGTAGTGATCGAGGACTACGTGCATACCCGCTGGAAGGAGATCGCCCTCCTGACCGCGATCAAGTTCGTTGCCGTGCTCGCAGCCCTGGCGGGCGTGCTCGCGGTGCTGCGCATCGCCCTGGGAGCTTAAGTTCGATGGAAGCCTACAAGGTCCAGCAACACAAGTACGACGTGATCGTGGTCGGCGCCGGCGGCGCGGGCCTGCGCGCCACCTTCGGCCTGGCCGAGAAAGGCCTGAAGGCCGCGTGCATCACCAAGGTCTTCCCGACCCGCTCGCACACCGTGGCGGCCCAGGGCGGCATCTCCGCCGCGCTGGGCAACATGGGCGAGGACGACTGGCGCTTCCACTACTACGACACCATCAAGGGTTCCGACTGGCTCGGCGACCAGGATGCGATCGAGTACATGTGCAAGGAGGCCCCGGCGGCGATCATCGAGCTGGAGCACTACGGCGTACCGTTCTCGCGCACCGAGGAGGGCAAGATCTACCAGCGCCCGTTCGGCGGCATGACCACGCACTACGGCAAGGGCACCGCGCAGCGCACCTGCGCCGCGGCTGACCGCACCGGCCACGCGATCCTGCACACGCTCTACCAGCAGGCGCTGGCGCATGACGCGGCGTTCTTCATCGAGTACTTCGCGATCGACCTGATCTTCGACGAGCAGGGCGTCTGCCGCGGCGTGCTCGCGCTGGACATGAACGAGGGCACGCTGCACTTCTTCCGCGGCCATGCCGTGGTGCTGGCGACCGGCGGCTACGGCCGCGCCTACTTCAGCGCAACGTCCGCGCACACCTGCACGGGCGACGGCGGCGGCATGGTGCTGCGCGCGGGCCTGGCGCTGCAGGACATGGAGTTCGTGCAGTTCCACCCGACCGGCATCTACGGTGCCGGCTGCCTGATCACCGAGGGCGTGCGCGGCGAGGGCGGCTACCTCACCAACTCCGAGGGCGAGCGCTTCATGGAGCGCTACGCGCCCAGCGCCAAGGACCTCGCATCGCGCGACGTGGTCAGCCGCGCGATGACCATCGAGATCCGCGAGGGCCGTGGCGTCGGCGAGCACAAGGACCACATCCACCTGAACCTGATGCACCTGGGCGCGGACGTGATCCACGAGCGGCTGCCGGGCATCGCCGAATCGGCACGCATCTTCGCCGGCGTGGACGTGACCAAGGAGCCGATCCCGGTCATCCCGACCGTGCACTACAACATGGGCGGCATCCCGACCAACTACCACGGCGAGGTGGTGCAGAAGAAGGGCGACGACGTCGACGCCGTGGTGCCGGGCCTGTTCGCCATCGGCGAGGCAGCCTGCGTGTCGGTGCACGGCGCCAACCGCCTGGGCTCCAACTCGCTGCTGGATCTGGTGGTGTTCGGCCGCGCCGTGGCCGGCCGCTGCGCCGAGCTGGTCAAGCCCGGCACGCTGCACCAGGACCTGCCCACGAGCATCCTGGACAAAGCGCTGGCCCGCTTCGACGGCCTGCGCAACGCCAAGGGCAGCAAGCCGACCGCGCAGATCCGCGCCGAGATGCAGCGGACCATGCAGAAGGACGCCGCAGTGTTCCGCACCGGCGAGACGCTGGCCGAGGGCAAGCGCCGCATCTCCGAGGTGTTCGACTCGTTCAAGGACGTCGGCGTCACCGACCGTTCGCTGGTGTGGAACTCCGACCTGATCGAGACGCTGGAACTCTCCAACCTGCTCGCGCAGGCGGTGGTCACCATGCACTCGGCCGAGCAGCGCATGGAAAGCCGTGGCGCCCATGCGCGCGAGGACTTCCCCGAGCGCGACGACGAGCATTGGATGAAGCACACCCTGGTCGCCCTGAGCGACGCGGGCCAGACCAGCTTCGACTTCCGCCCGGTGCACATGTACACGTTGACGGACGACGTCGACGTGGTGCCGCCGAAGAAGCGCGTTTACTGAGCAACCGGACCGGAGACCCATCGTGGCAGAGTTCACGCTACCGAAGAATTCCAAGATCCAGTCCGGCAAGCATTACCCGGCGAAAGGCGCGAAAAAGCCGCGCACCTTCAAGATCTACCGCTGGAGCCCGGACGACGGCCAAAACCCGCGCATCGACACCTACGAGGTCGACATGGCCTCGTGCGGTCCGATGGTTCTGGACGCCCTGCTGAAGATCAAGAACGAGATCGACCCGACGCTCACGCTGCGCCGCTCCTGCCGCGAAGGCATCTGCGGTTCCTGCGCGATGAACATCGAGGGCACCAACACCCTGGCCTGCACCAAGGCCATCGACGACTGCAAGGGCGGCGAAGTGGCGATCTATCCGCTGCCGCACATGCCGGTGGTCAAGGACCTCGTGCCGGACCTGACGCACTTCTACGCGCAGTACGCCTCGATCAAGCCATGGATCCGCACGCAGAGCCCGGCGCCGGCCCGCGAGCGCCTGCAGTCGCCGGAAGACCGCAAGCAGCTGGACGGCTACTACGAGTGCATCCTGTGCGCCTGCTGCTCGACCAGCTGCCCGAGCTACTGGTGGAACGGCGACCGCTACCTCGGTCCCGCGATCCTGCTGCAGGCCTACCGCTGGATCGCCGACAGCCGCGACGAGGCCACCGGGGAGCGCCTGGACGACCTGGAAGACCCGTTCAAGCTCTACCGCTGCCACACCATCATGAACTGCGCGCGCACCTGCCCGAAGGGCCTCAATCCGGCCAAGGCGATCGCGGAGATCAAGAAGCTGATGGTCGAGCGCCGCTCGTAAGCGCGCGAACCTGTGGGTTTTGCTCCCTCTCCCCTCCGGGGAGAGGGCTGGGGTGAGGGGCCACTCTTGCGACAGATTTTCACCGGTGCCGTCGCCACGCAGCCAGGATTCGCGAAGCGCGTTTTGCCTGGACATCCGGCAAAGCGCGTCGAGGCTTCGTCCCACCTTTCCCGCAAGACCAGCCCCTCACCCCAACCTTCTCCCCCATACTTGATCGAGGATGGGGGAGAGGGAGCAAGAAGCGGCGCTTCGCCATGAGCCTCGCCCGCCTGCGCTGGCGTGCCCGCCGCGGCACGCGCGAACTCGACGCGCTGCTGGGCGGCTGGCTGGACGAGTGCTACGCGGATGCCGATGCGGCCCGCCGACAGGCCTTCGGCGAGCTGCTCGACGCCCAGGACCCGGACCTATGGGACTGGATCATGGGGCATGCGCAGGCGCCGCGCGCCGACTGGCAATCCATCGTCGATGACATCCGCACCCGCCATCGGCTTTGATTACCGCCCCTCGCGGCTGCCGGCGCGGCTGTTGCTGGCCCTCGCCGGGCTCGCGTTGGTGGCGATAGCCCTCAGTGGCGCGCCGTGGGCCCTGAAGCTGCCCATGGCGCTGGCATCGACAGCTCTTGTCGTGCTCGCCGTGCGGCGGGCTTCGCGATCGACCGTCACCGGTGTCGCGCTGGCTGGCGAAGGCTGGACGCTCTATCGCGTGGCGCGCAGCGAAAGCCGGGCGACGCTGGCATCGTTCCGAGTCCTTGGCGACTGCGTGTTGTTGCGCCTGAAGAGTGCCGAGCGGGTCGAGGTCCTGCTGCTCGCCCCCGACAACAGCGATGCCGACCTGCGCCGGCGCCTGCGCATGCGCCTGGCGGCGATGCAGCCGGCGCAGGCCGCAGCCGATTGAGGGTCGGGCGGCAGCATGCATGCGTCCCGGCACTTTCGCCGCGCACGAAGGTCCAATTGCCCGATAATGTTTGTTCGGGCGGCCCGCCCATCGACCGGATAAAGCGACCGCCCATGTTCCGACCGCTCGAACTGTTCATCGGCCTGCGCTACACGCGCGCCAAGCGCCGCAACCAGTTCATCTCCTTCATCTCGACCGTTTCCATCATCTGCATCGCGATCAGCGTCACCGCGCTGATCACCGTGATGTCGGTGATGAACGGCTTCGACTCCGAGCTGCGCACGCGCATCCTGGGCGCCATCTCGCACGCCACCGTTTCAGGCCTGCCCGGCCAGGCAGTGCAGGACTGGCCGCGCGCCGTGAAGATCGCCGAGGCCAATCCTCACGTGAAAGGCGCGGCGCCCTACGTGGAGATGGAGGCCTTCCTGCAGGCCCGTCGCCCCAGCGGTGCGCTGGTGCGCGGCATCGAGCCGGGCGAGGAGCCGAAAGTTTCCGACATCAACACGCACATGGTCGAAGGCAGTCTGAACGAGCTCAAGCCCGACAGCTGGAACATCGTGCTGGGCAAGGAACTGGCGCTGACGCTGGGTGTGACGGTGGGCGACCGCGTGACCATGGCCGTGCCGCAGTTCCGTGGCACGCCGATGGGCAGCGTGCCGCGCCTGCGCGGTTTCCACGTGGTGGGCGTCTTCGAGCTGGGCATGCAGGAGTTCGACTCCAACCTCGCGCTGGTCAACATGCACGATGCCGAGAAGCTCAACAGCCTGGACGGCCCCACCGGCATCCGCCTCAAGCTCGACGACATGTTCAACGCGCGACCGGTCGCCCGCGAGCTGGCCAACGACCTGGGCCAGATCTACAGCGTGCAGACCTGGATGGACAGCCACGCCAACTTCTTCTCCGCGATCTCGATGGAGAAGCACGTGATGTTCATCATCCTCTCGCAGATCATCCTGGTCGCGGTGATCAACCTGATCTCGATGCTGATGATGCTGGTCACCGACAAGCAGGCAGACATCGCGATCCTGCGCACCCTCGGCTCCACGCCGCGCAGCATCATGGGCATGTTCATGGTGCAGGGCGTGCTGGTGGGCGTGGTCGGCATCGGCTTCGGCGTGGGCTTCGGCTCGCTGCTCTCGTGGAAGCTGCCGGTTATCGTCAAGTGGATCGAGCACCTCACCGGCGTGACCTTCCTCTCGCCGGACGTCTATTACATCAGCGAAGTGCCCAGCAAGCTGGTCGCCAGCGACGTGGGCTGGGTGACGCTGGTCACCTTCGTCTTCTCGCTGCTGGCGACGCTCTATCCCGCGTGGCGCGCCTCGCGCACGCAGCCGGCGCAGGCGCTGCGCTATGAATAAGCCTACCGCCATGACCAACGACATCGTGCTGCGCGCCAGCGGGATCGCCAAGACCTACGAGGAAGGCGACCTCAAGACCGAGGTGCTCAGCAACGTCAACTTCAGCCTGAAGCGGGGCGAGACGCTCGCCATCGTGGGCGCCTCGGGCTCCGGCAAGAGCACGCTGCTGCACATCATCGGCGGGCTGGATTCGCTGACCCGCGGCGAAGTGGAGGTGGACGGGCGCATCCTCTCGAAGCTGTCGGATGCCGAGCGCGGCCGCGTGCGCAACCGCTCGCTGGGCTTCATCTACCAGTTCCATCACCTGCTGCCGGAGTTCACGGCGCTGGAGAACGTCTGCATGCCGCTGCTGATCCGCGGCGTGTCCATCGCCGAGGCCGAGCGCCAGGCGAGGGTGCTGCTGGAGCGGGTGGGCCTGGGCAAGCGCGAACAGCACAAGCCGGCCGAGTTGTCCGGCGGCGAGCGCCAGCGTTGCGCGGTGGCGCGCGCGCTGGTCACCCGTCCGGCCTGCGTGCTCGGCGACGAACCCACCGGCAACCTCGACGAGGGCAATGCGGCGCAGGTCTACGAGCTGATGCTGGAACTCAACCGCGAGGTCGGCACCAGCTTCATCCTGGTCACCCACGACCACCGCCTGGCATCGAAGATGGATCGCACGCTGGAGCTGCACAACGGCGAGCTGCAGGCACGGGGCTGACGGCCCTGGTTCTGCCCTGAGCCGGCAAACCCCTACACGCATTTCAGCCCCGCCGCGGCCGGCCGCACGCTAGGCTGCGAGCCTGGCCACGGGAGGGCGTATGCGCACGGCATGGATGCCCGGCGCGGTGGAAGCGGGCATCGCGTTTCTGCTGGGCGTACTGGCGGTGCAGTGGCTGCCATCGCTGCCGCCCGCGGCGTGGCCCGCGCTGCCGGGACTGGCTGCGCTGCTGGCCAGCCGGCGCTGGCCGCGACTGTGCCTGCCGGCGATCTTCCTGATGGCTGCCGCCTGGGCGATCTGGCGCGGCGCGATGGCGCTGGAGCTGCGCCTGCCGCGCGAGCTGGAGGGAAGGGACTTCGACGTGACCGGCACGGTGGCCGAGTTGCCGCTGGTCCGCAGCGACGCCACACGCTTCCTGCTCGATGTCGATCGCGCCATGTTGGACGGGCAGACTGTTCCACTGCGCGGCCGCGTACGGCTCAGCTGGTACGACGACGCTCCCGTGGTGCCGGCCTGTTCGCAGTGGCGGTTGCGCGTCCGCCTGCGCCGGCCGCGCGGACTGATCGATCCAGGCGGCAGCGATGGCGAGCGAAGCGCGCTGGAGCGACGCATCGCCGCAGTAGGCTACGTGCGGGAGGACGGCGACGACCGCCTGCTGCAACCACGCCGCTGCGTGGACGGCCTGCGCGAACGCATCGCCGCCGGCATCGCCGCACGCGTGCGCGATCCGCACGATGCGGCCCTGCTGCAGGCCTTCTCCATTGGCGATACCCGCGGGCTTGACCAGGACGACTGGGAGGTCGCCCGCGCCAATGGCGTGCCGCACCTGATCGCGATCTCCGGGTTCCACGTGGGGGTCGCCGCGCTGTTCGGCGTAGCCCTTGCACGCCTGCTGTACCTGCTCTGGCCGAGCCTGGCGCTCCGGCTGCCGCGCCTTCCTGCCCAGGCCGCCGCGGCGTTGCTGGCTGCCGTCGCGTATGGCGCGCTGGCCGGCTTCGGCTTGCCGACGGTGCGCACGCTGCTGATGATCGCGGTGGTGGCTCTGGCCCAATGGAGCCGCCGCACCGTCGGCGGGGCGCAGACGCTGGCGCTGGCCCTGATCGCGATCCTGCTGGCCGATCCGCTGGCCGTGCTGGCGGCCGGTTTCTGGCTGTCCTTCGTCGGCGTGGCCTTCCTGATGCTCTGCCTCACGGCGCGGCCGCGGGGCTGGCGGGGCTTCCTGCACGAGCTGTCGGGCGGCCAGCTGGTGATGACGGTGGCGCTGCTGCCGCTGACCCAGTGGTTCTTCGGCGAGGCCTCGCTGGTGGGCGCGTTGTCCAACCTGATCGCCGTGCCGTTCGTGAGCTTCGTCATCGTGCCGCTGGCGCTGATCGGGCTGCTGTCGCTGCTGCTCGTGCCGGCGGTGGCCACGCCCGTATTGCACCTGGCCGCTGCCTGCGCACACGCGCAATGGTGGCTGCTGCAACGGATGGCGGCCTGGCCCGGCGCGCACTGGTATCTGCCCCAGGTGCAGCCGTGGGCGCTGCTGCTGGCGACCGTTGGCGCGCTGTGGCTGTTCGCCCCGCGTGGCCTGCCACTGCGCGGCCTGGGCCTGTTGCTGTTCCTGCCGCTGGCCTGGCCGCCGCAGCGGCTGCCGGCACCGGGCGGCTTCCAGGCATGGGTGCTGGACGTCGGGCAGGGGTTGTCGGTGATCGTGCGGACCCGGCACCACGCCATGGTGTACGACGCCGGTGCGCGCTATCCGTCCGGCTTCGACCTGGGCCAGGCGGTGGTGGTGCCTTCGCTGCACGCCCTGGGCATCGATGCGCTCGACCTGTTGATGGTCAGCCACGCCGATAACGACCATGCCGGTGGCGCGGCTGCAGTGGCGACGGCGTATCCCCAGGCTGCCCGCTATGCCGGCGAGCCGCGGCGGATGCCAGTGCCGATGCAAGCCTGCCTGGCGGGCCAGGATTGGACCTGGGACGGCGTGCGCTTTCGCGTGCTGTCGCCGGCCGCTGGCGCCACCGTCCAGCGCAACGATCGCTCCTGCGTGCTGGCCGTGGACGGCGCCGGTGGACGCCTGCTGCTCACCGGCGACATCGGCAGCGATGTCGAACCGGCGGTGGCCCGGGTGGCGGGTCCGGCGCGGCCGACGGTATTGGTGGTGCCGCACCATGGCAGCCGCTACTCCTCCGATCCGGCCTTCATCGCTGCGCTGCAGCCCACACTGGCACTGGTTTCGGCCGGATGGCACAACCGCTTCGGCCATCCGCACCCGCTGGTGCTCCAGCGCTACCAGGCCGCAGGCGTGCCCCTGCTGAACACCGCCGAGCGCGGCGCAATCCAGATCGACGCGGCACCGGACCGCCCGCCCGCCGAGGTCGCCAGCTGGCGGCTGCGCGAGCCCCGCTACTGGCGTGAATGAACGGTGTTTTGCAACTGCCAAGCGCGCCGCGGAACCCCGTGAAGGGACTGCTATGATTCCGCCTTCCCTGAAAGTTGCCGTAGCGGGAGTTGGCAGTGCTCGAAATTCTGATGGCTGGCGGGTGGGCGATGCTGCCCATCCTGGTGTGTTCGGCGGCTGCCCTGGCGATCGTGCTGGAGCGGTGGTGGACGCTGCGGCGCAAGTCGGTGCTGCCCGAGGGCCTGGGCGAGGAAGTGCGTCAGTGGGCGCGCAGCGGCCAGCTCGATCCGGCGCATCTGGACGCCCTGGCCGCCGGTTCGCCGCTGGGCGAGCTGCTGGCCGGCGCACTGGCCGTGCGCAACCGCCCGCGGGAGCAGATCAAGGAGCGCATCGAGGATACCGGCCGCCACGTGGTCCACCGCATGGAGCGCTACCTCAACACGCTCGGAACCATCGCGCTGATCGGCCCGCTGCTGGGCCTGCTCGGTACCGTGATCGGCCTGATCCGCATGTTCATGCAGGTGATGGGCGGCGGCATGGCCGATCCGACCAAGATGGCCGGCGGCATCGGCGAGGCGCTGATCTGCACCGCCACCGGCCTGGTCGTGGCGATCCCGGCCTATGTGCTGCACCGCTACTTCCGGTCCAAGGTCGCCGGCTACTGCATCGACATGGAAAAGCAGGCCACCGCGCTGCTGGATGAGCTCACCGGCCCCGCCACGCCGGTGGCGCGTCCGCGGCGCACGCCCTCTGCCGCTTCCAGCGCCGGCTGAGGCCAAGCATGCGTATCGGTTCCGACCGTCGGCAGGACGATTTCGAGATCAACGTGATCTCGCTGATCGACGTGCTGTTGACGCTGCTGATGTTCTTCGTGCTCACCACCACCTTCGTGCAGCACTCGCGCCTGCAGGTCACCCTGCCGCAGGCCAGCGCCGAGGATCGCGACATGCAGGCTCCCGCGCTCACCGTGATGATCGATCGCGACGGCCGCTACTACGTGGGCAGCGACGAAGTCATGGGCGAAGGCGTGGACCCGCTCAAGCAGGCCATCGCGCGCGTGGGCGGCGAGGACCATGACCGTCCGGTCACCATCCGTGCCGATGCCATGACGCCGCACCAGAACGTGGTTACCGCGATGGATGCGCTGGGCCAGCTCGGCTTCACGCACCTGTCCATCGCCACCACGCCCAGCCAGGAAACCGCCCGTTGACGGCCCGCAAGGTCGCCCTCTGGGACGCCGACACCCTGCGCGTCTACAAGCGGTTGCTCGGCTATACGCGACGCTGGTGGCCGATCGCGCTGGTGGCCATCCTCGGCATGGCGGTCGACGGCGGCGCACTGGCCGCGTTCACCCAGAAACTGCGGCCGATGATCGACGACCTGTTCGCCAGGAAAGATCCCTACCTCATCTTCTGGATGCCGATCTGGATCGTGGCGATCTTCCTGATCCGCGGCATCGGCACCTTCGTCAGCAACTACGGCATTTCCTACGTGGGCCGCAACGTGGTGCAGGCGATGCAGGCGGACGTCTTCGCAGCCTACCTGCGGCTGCCGGCCGCGTTCTTCGGCAGCGAGCCCTCCGGCCAGCAGATCTCGCGCATCACCTACACCAGCGAGCAGGTGGCCTCCGCCTCCACCGACGCATTGAAGATCATGGTGACCGAAGGCGTTACCGTGATCGGCATGCTGTACGTGATGCTCAGCAACAGCGCCTACCTGTCGCTCACGCTGCTGATGATGGCGCCCGGCATTGCCCTGGTGGCCACGGTCGTGAGCAAGCGCTATCGGCAGATCAGCCGGCGCATCCAGGGCTCCATGGGTTCGGTGACGGACGCGGTGGGCGAGTCGGTCAGCGCGCATCGGGAAGTGCGCGTGTACGGCGGCCAGCAGCATGAGGCGACGCGCTTCGCGGCGGTGTCCCATCGGGCACGCCGCCTCAACATGAAGATCGCCACCACGGCCGCCAGTTCGAGCACGGCGATCCAGACGGTCGCTGCGCTGGCGCTGGCCTTGCTGGTTTACCTGGCCACGCGGCCGAACATCATCGGAGCCATTTCGCCGGGCGTGTTCATCGTCGTGCTGACGGCCATGGGCGCCATGATGCCTTCGCTGAAGCGGCTGGCGAACGTGCAGGCGAACATCCAGCGAGGCATCTCGGCAGCCGAGGACCTGTTCGAGGTCATCGACACGCCGGCGGAGGAAGACCACGGGCGCATGGTGCTCGAGCGTACGCGTGGCGACATCCGCTTCGAGGGCGTGCGCCTGCGCTATCCACGCAGCGAAATCGATGCCCTGCGCGGTGTGGACCTGCATTGCGCGCCGGGCAGCGTGACCGCGCTGGTCGGGCGCTCGGGCAGCGGCAAGAGCAGCCTGGTCAGCCTGCTGCCGCGCTTCCTGGAGCCGGCCGCCGGGCGCATCGTGCTCGATGGCGTTGACTACCGCGAGTACACCCTTGCCTCGCTGCGCAAGCAGATCGGCTGGGTGGGACAAAGCGTCGTGCTGTTCGACGGCAGCATTGCCGAGAACATCGCCTACGGCGAGCTTGCCGGCGCCAGCGAGGACAGCATCATCGAAGCGGCCGAGGCGGCCAACGCGATGGAGTTCATCCGGCGCATGCCGCAGGGCATCCACAGCCCGATCGGGCAGGGCGGAAACATGCTCTCCGGCGGCCAGCGCCAGCGCCTGGCCATCGCCCGCGCGATCCTCAAGAACGCCCCCATCCTGGTGCTGGACGAAGCGACCAGCGCGCTGGACACCGAATCGGAGCGGCTGATCCAGCAGGCCCTGCAGCGCCTGATGCGCGACCGCACCACGCTGGTCATCGCGCACCGCCTTTCCACGATCGAGCACGCCGACCAGATCGCCGTGATGGACCAGGGACGCATCGTCGAGCGCGGCACCCATGCCGAGCTGATCGCGCAGGGCGGCCAGTACGCCGCCTTGCACCGCATGCAGTTCCACGAGCAGGAAGAAGGCTGAGGCACCCATGGCGCTCGAACAACGACTCGAGCGTGCCTGGTACGGCGAAGGCCGCACGCCATGGTGGACCTACCCGCTGGCCTGGCTCTACGGCGGCGTGAGCGGCCTGCGCCGCGCGCTCTACCAGCGCGGCTGGCTGCGCAGCGTGCACCTGCCGGTGCCGGTGGTCGTCATCGGCAACATCACCGTCGGCGGCACCGGAAAGACGCCGCTGACCATCGCCGTCGCCCAGGCGCTGCGCGAGCGCGGTTTCGTGCCCGGCGTGGTCAGCCGCGGCTACGGCGGGCGCCAGCGCGAGCCGATGCTGCTGACCGGCTCCCCCAACCCGCTGCAGGTGGGCGACGAACCCAGCCTGATCCGCGCGCAAGGCATCCCGGTGGCAGTGGGCCGCGACCGCCCCGCGGCCGCACGCCTACTGATCGGCGCGGGTTGCGATCTGATCGTCGCCGACGACGGCCTGCAGCACTACCGGCTTGCCCGCGACGTGGAAATCTGCGTGATCGACGCCGTGCGCGGCTTCGGCAACGGCCGCCTGCTGCCCGCCGGTCCGCTGCGCGAACCGCTGATGCGCCTGGCCACTTCGGACATGCGCGTCTGCAACGGCGGCGAACGCACCGGCGCCTATACCATGCAGCTCGGTGGCGGCGATGCCTGCTCCCTCGTCGACGATACCCGCCAGGCGCTCACCGCCTTCACCGGTCAACGGGTGCATGCGGTCGCCGCCATCGGCCATCCCGCGCGCTTCTTCGACAGCCTGCGCGCCTACGGCATCCTGCCGATCGAGCACGCCTTCCCCGACCACCACGCCTTCGTCCCCGCCGACTTCCACTTCGGCGAGGAGCTGCCGGTGCTGATGACCGACAAGGACGCGATCAAGTGCGGCCGCTTCGCGCAGGCGGGGTGGTGGCGGGTACCGGTGAGGGCCGAGTTGCCGGCGGCGTTCTTTGATGCCTTGGCTTCCCGCATCAGGACAAGCCGCGAACCCTGACCGCAACCGCTCCTTCGGCGGATGCGCCTGATTCCTGCAAGGCACCCATGGCGTCTTTGTGGCACTTGCCGCTCGACCAGCCAGTGCGGGTTTTCTGCGCCACTTCCGTAACTGGCGAAAAAAGGCGCGAGACGACGGGCCTGTACCTGGCGCCCGCCCGCAGGCGGGCCTTCGCAAACCTCCCGATCCCGGCCCAAGGCCCTTCCACCTCGCGCGCAATGCTTGCTTGACAGCCCGGGCTGCCCGACTTGCTCGCTCGCGACCATTGCTGTACATTGACGATCCAGTGTAATAGCGCATTATCACAATGAAACGAAAAGCGATCGATCCCGAGACCCCGAACGAGTCGGTGGAGCGCAGCCTTTGCGAGGCGTTGCTGGCGCTGCGCGAGGTGGACGAGATGCAGGCCTTCCTGCATGACCTGTGCACGCCGGCGGAGCTGGAGGCGCTGGTGGATCGCTGGCGGGTGGTGCCCTACCTGCTGGAGGAAGTGGCCTACCGGGAGATCCACGAGCGCACCGGGGTGAGCATCACCACCATCGGGCGGGTCGCGCGCTTCCTCAACCAGGGCAACGGCGGCTATCTCGCCGCGGCGGCGCGCGCGGCGCGCAAGCGCAAGCTGGCGAAGGTGTCCCCGTGAGGCCGCGCGACCGCCTGCGCATCGCCATGCAGAAGTCCGGGCGGCTGACCGAGCCGGCCCAGGACCTGCTCACGCGCTGCGGGCTCACCTTCAGGCAGAGCCGCGACAAGCTGTTCTGCTTCGGCGAGGGCGAGCCGGTAGACCTGCTGCTGGTGCGCGACGACGACATCCCCGGGCTGATCGCGCAGGGCGTATGCGACCTGGGCATCGTCGGGCGCAACGTGCTCAACGAATACCAGCTCACCACGGGCCGCGACGACGAAGTGGCGCTGGCGGAATGGCGCGGACTGGGATTCGGCCGCTGCCGGCTGTCGCTGGCGGTGCCGCAGGAGCTGGACTACGCCGGCGCGGGCGACCTCGCCGGGCGGCGCATCGCCACCTCCTATCCGGGGCTGCTCGGCCGCTGGCTGCGCGAGCGCGGCATTGGCGCGGGCGTGGTGACGCTGGCCGGCTCGGTGGAGATCGCACCCCGGCTCGGTACGGCCGATGCCATCTGTGACCTGGTGCAGAGCGGCGGCACGCTGCTGGCCAACCAGTTGCGCGAGGCCGACATGGTGCTCGAGAGCGAGGCGCTGCTGGTCGGCCCGCAGGTGCTGCCCACCGACGAGCGGGGCGATCTGGTGGAACTGCTGCTCAAGCGCATCGATGGCGTGATCCAGGTGCGCGAGTCGCGCCTGCTGCTGCTGCAGGCACCGCGCGGCTCGCTGGAGGCCATCACCCGGCTGTTGCCGGGCGGCCCGCAGCCGACCCTGCTGTCGCTGGCCGGCCAACCGGACCAGGTGATGTTGCAGGCGCTGTGTGCGGGCGAGGTGGGCTGGCGGCAACTGGAAGAGATCAAGAAGGCCGGTGCGCGCGAGATGTTCGTGCTGCCGGTGGAGAGGATGCTGGCATGAAGCGGCTAGACTGGAATCGCCTGGACGAGCGCGGTCGCGCGGAGGCGCTGGCGCGTCCGGTGCAGGCGCGCACGGAGGAGCTGCGCGAGGGCGTGCAGCGGATCATCGCCGCCGTGCGCGCGCATGGCGACGATGCGCTGTTCCGTTTCACCGAAGCCTATGAACGGCTGCGGCTGGAGCGGTTGGAAGTGACGCAGGCCGAGATGGACGAGGCGGAGACTGCGCTTGACCCATCGCTGAAGGCGGCGATCCGCGAAGCGGCGGCGCGCATCGAGGTCTTCCACCGCGCTACCGCGCCCGGCCCGGTCGCGGTCGAAACCGCGCCGGGCGTGCGGGTGGAGCGCGTGCAGCGGCCGATCAGGCGGGTTGGCCTGTACGTGCCCGCCGGCAGCGCGCCGCTGCCTTCGACTGCGCTGATGCTGGGTGTGCCCGCACGCATTGCCGGTTGCCCGCAGATCGTGCTGTGCTCGCCGGCGCGCGCGGATGGCCGCTGCGATCCGGCGGTGCTCTACGCCTCGCGCGTGGTCGGCGTACACCGCGTGTTCAAGCTCGGCGGTGCGCAGGCGATCGCCGCGACGGCCTACGGCACGGCCAGCGTGCCGCGCTGCGACAAGCTGTTCGGTCCGGGCAACGCCTGGGCTACGGAAGCCAAGCTGAAGGTATCGAGCGATCCACAGGGCGCAGCGATCGACATGCCGGCCGGTCCGTCCGAAGTACTGGTGATCGCCGACGCACAGGCCGACGCGACCTTCGTGGCGGCGGACCTGCTGTCGCAGGCCGAGCACGGGCCGGATTCGCAGGTGTTGCTGGTCAGTCCGTCGGCGCCGCTGCTCGATGCGGTGGCGGTCGAGATCGAGCGTCAGTGCGTGGCGGT
>NZ_JABFWW010000211.1 GCF_013362045.1 Frateuria sp.
ACCCGGCCGACGTTGGCGATGTAGCCGTCCATGTCGGCCTGGGTGACCTGGTCGACCAGCGGGTGGTACTGCTCGGGCACGATGCCCTGGCCGAGCATCACCTGCACCCAGCTGACCAGCGCGAACATCTCCTCGCCCTGGCGGAAGAAGCGGCCGCTGTCGCGGAACAGGCGGATGGTCTCGGCCAGCGCGGGAGGAATCGCCATCGTGCGGCAGTCGTTCCAGAACGCGCTGTCGGTGCGTTCGGTGGCGTGGTAGTGCAGGATCAGGAAGTCGCGGATGCGCTCGTACTCGAACACCGACTGCGCGTTGTAGCGCTGCATCAGCACCGGATCGAAATCGTTCCACGGAAACAGGTTGAGGAAGCGGGCGATGCCCGACTGCACCATGTAGATGCTGGTCGACTCCAGCGGTTCCATGAAGCCGCTGGCCAGGCCCAGCGCGACCACGTTGCGGTCCCAGAACTTGCGCCGCATGCCGGCAGTGAAGCGCAGCACCCGCGGCTCGCCCAGCGGGCGGCCGTCCAGGTGCTTGAGCAGCGTGGCGGCCGCCTCGTCGTCGCTGAGGTGCGCGCTGGAATAGACATGGCCGTTGCCGGTGCGATGCTGCAGCGGGATCCGCCACTGCCAGCCGGCGGCGTGCGCGGTGGCGCGCGTGTACGGCGTGGGCGGGCCCACCTTCTCGCATGCCACCGCCACCGCGCGGTCGCACGGCAGCCAGCGGCTGAAGTCGTCGTAGCCGGCGTGCAGCGCCTGCTCGATCAGCAGGCCGCGGAAGCCGGAACAGTCGACGAACAGGTCGCCTGCGATGCGTGCGCCGGAGGCCAAGGTGACCGCCTCGACGAAACCGCTGTCCGGGTGCAGCGCCACGTCCACGATCCTGCCCTCGATCCGCTGCACGCCCTGGCGCTCGGCGTACTCGCGCAGGAAGCGCGCGTACAGCCCGGCATCGAACTGGTAGGCATAGGCGATGTTGGCCAGCGGCGAGGTGGGCGGCACGTCGCTGGCCGACACCATGAACCGGCCCTGCCCGGCGGCCAGCGCGTTGAGCGAGTAGGTGCCCAGGTCCGCCGCCTTGCCCTGCCGGCGCGCCTTGAGCCAGTACTGGTGGAACGGCAGCAGCCCCAGGTCGGGGCCGAGGTTGCCGAAGCTGTGGAAGTAGCGGTCGCCGATGCGGCCCCAGTCGTTGAACTGGATGCCGAGCTTGAAGGTGCCCTGCGTGCGCCGCACGAACTCGGCCTCGTCGACGCCGAGCAGGTTGTTGAAGAGCTTCAGGTGCGGCACGGTCGACTCGCCGACGCCGACGATGCCGATCTCGTCCGACTCGATCAGCCGGATGGCGTAGCGTCCGCCGAGCACCCTGGCGAAGGCGGCGGCGGCCATCCAGCCGGCCGTGCCGCCACCGACGATGACGATGTCGCGAATAGGTCCACTCATGGAAATGCCAATGGGGAAAGACGACTCCCTGCGCGGCCGACCGTGGCCGCGCAGGGAGTGCACGAGCCGCGCTAGAAGTTCAGGCCGACCTCGAGCTTGACCGTGCGCGGCACGAAGGTGATGTTGCCCAGGCGGTTGTACTGCACCGTCGCCTGCCCGTTCGCGTAGGTGGGGACGTAGTCCACGAAGTTGTCCCAGTTGAACACGTTCAGCACGTCGAACCGGCCGAACAGCGTCACGCCGTTGCCGAGCTCGAAGTTCTTGGTCGCCTGGAAGTCGATGTCGCGGTAGCCCCAGATCTTGCCGCCGAACAGGAACCTCGAACCGCCCGGCGTCGCCGCCTGCGGGATGCAGTTGTTGCCGGCCGGGAACACCGCGCCGTCATAGCAGGCGATGCCGTTGAACGGCAGCGGCGTGGCCAGGGTCAGCTTGGCCGACAGCGTGGTGCCCCACGGCCCGTCGACGTTGCCGGTGGCGACGAAGCGGTGCTTGGCCGCGGCGTTGGAGGTGATGAACGGATAGTTGCCGATGGTCGCTTCGTCGAACGAGTAGTGCTCGTTGATGTCGCGGTTCTGCTTGGCGTGGGTGTAGGTGTAGGCGAACGTCGCGCCCCAGTGCGATTCCTTCGTATAGGGCTTTTCGGCCGAGAGCAGCAGCTGGGTGGTGCGGGTGGCGATGCCGTTGTTGCCGATGATCAGCGCGCCGAAGCCGGGCACGCCGTTGCCCCACGGCTGGCTGTTGTTCTGGAAGAACGCGCCGTTGGGGTAGCGGTTGCCGAGCGTGAAGGCGAAGCCGTCGTGGCTGAGGATGCGCGACACCGTGGCGCTGGTGTTCCAGTCGCCCACCTGGTTGCGCATGCCGAGGCTGAACTGGTCGGAATACGGCGCCTTCAGGTGGTTGTTCATCAGGTCGACCTCGGTGCCGGCGTTGCTGCTGGGACCGAGCAGCGCCTGCAGGTTGGCCAGGCCGTTGAGGTAGTTCGGGTTCCAGTCGTAGCAGGGGGTCGAGTTGCGGTGGCACAGCCCCGTCGCCGGATCACGGAAGTAGATCGTGTACTGCGGCAGCGCCGACTTGGTGGTTTCCAGCTGCAGGTAGTCGTACAGGTCGCGGTCGTAGGCGCGGCCGGCGCCGCCGAAGATCACGTGCGCCTGGTCGCCGAACAGGTCGTAGGAGAAGCCCAGGCGCGGCTGCCACTCGCCCTTGTAGGCCGAGCGGTTGCGCCCGGTGCTGATGTAGTCGTTGACGTCGACGCCGCCGAGCGCCAGCGACTGCGCATAGGTCTGGCCCGCCGGTGCGTTCGGGTCCTGGCTGTTGAGCGCGGCCACCACGTTCGCCGGCGTGACGAAGTTGGTGTACGAGGGCGTGCGTTCGTAGTCCCAGCGCACGCCCAGGTTCAGCGTGAGCTTGTCGGTGACGTCCCAGTCGTCCTGGACGTAGGCGCCGAACTGGTGGCTCTTGGTCGACACCGTGGGGGACAGCCCCAGGCCGGTCACCGGCTTGGTGAAGAAGGCCTTGTACGGCGTGGCGTCGGTGCCGGCCGGCGTCACGTTGTAGGAGAACTGCGGGTTCACGTCGGCCGCGTCGGCCGCGTGCAGCGTGACCATCTTCTTCTTGAAGCCCAGCTTGATCACGTGGTCGCCGAGCCATTGCAGGTCGTTGAAGGTGAGGTCGTCCTGGATGGCCGGGCCCTTCTGTCCCTTGTTCTGCGTGGCCAGCGGATTGGCCGCGCCGGTCTGGATGATCACCGGGTCGTCGGTCGGGCGCTCCCAGGTGTAGACCAGGCCGTTGCCGTAATTGAGCGCGGTGGGCGCGTTGAAGGCATCCTCGTAGGTCAGCAGCAGCTCGTTGAAGTAGGCCTCGCCGCTGTGCTGCCAACGCAGCGCATAGCGCTTGTCGTTGTTGCGGGTGTTGTAGCCGGCCGTGGCGGCGTTCTGGTCGCCCACGCCGCCGCGCTGGTCCTCCTTGCGGATCTGCGCGCTGCCCTCGAAGCGGTCACGGTCGGTCGGCTCCCAGTCGATCTTGCCGAAGTACAGGTCTTCCTTGAAGTTCAGCCCGGCCGGGCCGAATTGGGCGGCGACATCGGCCGGCAGGAACGGCACGCCCGGCGCGCCGTCGGCGCTGGGCACCACGGTGATCGGGGTGTCGAAACGCTTCGCCTCGTAGGTGGCGAAGAAATGCATCTGGTCCTTGATGATCGGGCCGCCGATGGCGAAGCCGTATTCCTTTTCCTTCGACGGCGTCTTGGTGCCGGCGTCCCGCTCGGCCGGCGTGCTCGCGCGGAACGGGTCATGGGTGTAGCGGTAGTAGGTCTCGCCGTGGAACTCGTTGGTGCCGGACTTGGTCTGCGCCGTGACCGCGGCCGAGGAAATCTGGTCGTACTCGGCCTTGTAGTTGGAGGTGATGACCTTGTACTCGCCGATCGCCAGCTGCGGGAACGGGTTGCCCTGGCTGCCGAACTGGCCGCTGACGCCGCCTTCCTTGACGTAGCTCTTCTGGCCCACGCCGTCGATGTAGACGTTGACCGAGCTGTTGTTCATCGCGCCGCCGCGCAGCGACGTGTTGCCCTTGGAGTCGACGTTGAAGACCATGCCCGGTACGGTGTCGGCGAACTCGAGGAAGTTGCGCGAGATCTGCGGGATGGTCTGGATCTGGCGCAGCGAAATGGTGCTGCCCACCTCCGGCGTCTTGACCTCGGTGAGCGTGGAGGCGGTGACCGACACCCCGGTCAGCGTGGTCGCGCTGGTCGGCGAGGGCGCGCCCGCCGCCGACTGCTGCAGGTTCAGGGTGGCGGTGGAGGCGACGGTCAGCGTCACCGTCTGCTCGGTGCCGGCGCCCGCATCGACCTGGTAGGTGCCCGGCTGCAGGCCGGGCAGCGCATAGCTGCCATCCGCGCCGGTACGCGTGCGCCGCACCGAGCCGGTGGCCACGTTGCGGGCGGTGACCTCGGTGTTGGCCGGGCCGGTGCCGCGCAGGGTGGCGTTGGCGGTCTGCGCCCACGACAGGTTCGGGGCGGCGGCGAGCGCAGCCACCGAGCCGGTGATCAGGCTCGCCAGCAGGCGTTTGTTCAATCGCAACATCGTGTTCATGGTTCCCGTTCTCGAAGGCAGCGGCTTTTAGTGGATGGTTGTTTCTACCGGGTGACGCGCTTGTGAGTTTTCCACGACAAGGCAGCAACTCGCCAGCCCCATGTCACGGCTCCAGCACC
>NZ_JABFWW010000118.1 GCF_013362045.1 Frateuria sp.
CCGGCCGGCGGTGGTCGCCGAGGCCGAGGCCGTGTTCGCCGCCGTGCGCAAGACCGCCGCGCCGCGCGCGGTGCGCGTGGTCGAGCCGATGGCCGCGGTGGCCGACGCGGGCGCCTGGAAGGAGTTCTGAGCATGAATGCGGTCGCCGACCACGACATCACGGCCGGCCTGGCCGGCCCGGTGCTCGGCGACGGCGACTTCCAGTTCCTGCGCGCCTTCGTCTACGAGCATTGCGGCATCGCGCTCAGCGAGCAGAAGCGCCAGCTGGTCCAGGGCCGCCTCGTGCGCCGGCTGCGCGCGCTCGGCATGAAGCATTTCGGCGCCTATTGCGAGCTGCTGCGCACCGATCCGGACAGCGAGCTCGGCGAGCTGGCCAGCGCGATCAGCACCAACGTCACGGCGTTCTTCCGCGAGGTGCACCACTTCGAGGCGCTGGCCGACGAGATGCTGCCGCGCTGGCTGGATACCAGGCGCCGCGAGTGCGACCGCCTGCGCATCTGGTCGGCCGGCTGCTCCAGCGGCGAGGAACCGTATTCGCTGGCCATGGTGCTGGCCGAGGCGCTGGATCGCTGCGGCCGCAAGGTGGACGCGAAGATCCTCGCCACCGACCTCTCGCCGGCAGCATTGGCCACGGCGCGAAAGGGCGTCTATCCGATCGACCGGATCGAAGGCGTCAGCGAGGAACGGCGCCGGCGCTGGTTCCTGCGCGGCGAGGGCGAATATGCGGGCCTGGCCTGCGTGCATCCGCGGCTGCGCGAGCTCACCACCATCCTGCCGCTCAACCTGCTGCACGAGTGGCCGATGCAGGGGCCGTTCGACGCGATCTTCTGCCGCAACGTGGTCATCTATTTCGACCAGCCGACCAAGCAGAAGCTGTTCAGCCGCTTCGCCCAGCTGCTGTCCGCCGGTGGCCCGCTGTTCCTGGGCCACTCCGAATCCATGCACGGTCTTTCCGACGACTTCGAACTGATCGGCCGCACCATCTACCGGAAGAAGACCGCATGACCCAGGTCGTCGCGAGGCTGCCGCAAGGCCAGCCCATCGCACCCGCTCTACCCGGCTTCGAGCATTTGCGCAGGTTCTGGGACCCGATCCACCAGTGCGTCACCGCCAAGGTGCTGCCGGGCGAGTTCTACGTGAGCGCGCAGGAGGAAATGATCTCCACCGTGCTCGGCTCCTGCATCTCCGCCTGCATCCGCGACCGGCGCCGGCGCGTGGGCGGCATGAACCACTTCATGCTGCCCGAGCCGGTGGGCGAGCGCGACAGCTGGTCGGCCGCGGTCGGCCGCGCGGCGCGCTACGGCTCGGACGCGATGGAGCAGCTGATCAACGCCATCCTCAAGGCCGGCGGCCAGCGCCAGGACCTGGAGGTGAAGGTGTTCGGCGGCGGCCGCGTGCTGGCGCAGATGACCGACGTGGGGCGGCGCAACATCGAGTTCGTGCAGCGCTACCTGGCGACCGAAAAGCTCGAGGTGGCGGCCTCCGACCTGGGCGACGTGTATCCGCGCCAGGTCCAGTTCTTCCCGGCCAGCGGCAAGGTGCGCGTGCGCCAGCTGCGCGGCGCCCGGGACGCGGCGCTGGTCGACGACGAGCGGTATTACCTCAAGCGTTTGGCAAACGATCCGATAAAGGGAGAGGTGGAGCTGTTCTGACCGGTGGCGCTGGGCCGTGGGGGCGCGGCATCCGCCGTTCCGGCGGTTCCTCCCGCGGCGCAGGCGGATCAACGCCCTCACGACCCAGCGCCACCGCTCCACCCACATCGAAGGCAAGGTCGAGACATACGGCATGGAAAAGGTGCGAGTTCTGGTGGTCGACGATTCCGCACTGGTGCGCAAGCTCCTGTCGACCATGCTTGCCTCCGATCCGCAGATCGAGGTGATCGGCACCGCGCCGGACCCGCTGATCGCGCGCGACAAGATCAAGCAGCTCAACCCCGACGTGCTCACGCTGGACGTCGAGATGCCGCGCATGGACGGCCTGACCTTCCTCGAAAACCTGATGCGGCTGCGGCCGATGCCGGTGGTGATGGTGTCCTCGCTGACCGAGCAGGGCGCCGACGTCACCCTGCGCGCGCTGGAGCTGGGCGCGGTGGATTTCTTCACCAAGCCCTCCAGCGACCTGGCCAGCACCTTCACCGACAGCGCGCAGGACATCTGCGCCAAGGTCAAGGCGGCCGCCCGCTCCAAGCCGCGCGCGCGCACCGCCGTGCGCAAGCTGGACGTGGCGCCGCGGCTGTCCGCCGACGCCGTGCTGCCGTTGTCGCAATCGGCCGGCACGCGCGGCGGCAACGCGATCATCGCCATCGGCGCCTCCACCGGCGGCACCGAGGCGATCCGCGTGGTGCTCGAGGCGATGCCGCCGGACGCGCCGCCGATCGTGATCACCCAGCACATTCCCGCCGCCTTCAGCGGCCCGTTCGCGGCGCGCATGAACAATTGCTCGGCGATGCGCGTGGGCGAGGCGCGCGATGGTCAGCCGATCCAGCAGGGCCATGCCTACATCGCGCCGGGCGGCCAGCACCTGCTGGTGATGTGGGACGGCGCACGCCACGTCTGCCGCCTGCACGACGGCCCGCCGGTGAACCGCCACAAGCCCAGCGTCGACGTGCTGTTCCGTTCGATGGCCGCCAGCGTGGGCAAGGCCACCGTCGCCGCGGTGCTCACCGGCATGGGCGACGACGGCGCGCGCGGCCTGCTGGAACTGTCCCAGGCCGGTGCGGCCACGCTGGTGCAGGACGAAGACAGCTCGGTGGTGTGGGGCATGCCCGGCGCCGCCTTCAAGCTCGGTGCCGCGCGCGAAGCGCTTCCCCTCGACCAGATTGCCGCGCGCCTGCTGAGGCTGGCGCGCCAACCCCTCGACAGCGCACCGCGCGCCGCCGCCCATTGATCACGGAAGAAATTCCATGAATGCCATCCTCTCCTTCTTCCACACCCGCCACCTGGTCGGCTTCTCGGCCAGCGCCGCCGCGCTGCTGGTCAGCCTTCTGTGGCACCCGGCCTGGCTGGCGCCGGTGCTGGTGATCGCGCTGGCCGCGGCGTGGATCGTCGAAGCGCGCCGTGGCACGGTGCCGGTCGAAGCGCCGGCCGAGGTGGACAGCACACCGGTGCGCGAGGCGCTGGAAGACGTGCGCAGCGCGCTGGTGGACGAACTGGGCCACGCCACGCGCGAGCTGCACCAGGCGCTGGACCTGCTGCGCGACGCCGTACTGGAACTGGGTGGCGGCTTCGACGGCCTGTCGCAGAAGACCGGCCTGCAGCAGTCGCTGCTCAAGCAGATCATCGACGTGCAGAACGGCGGCGTGTCCGTGCAGGACTTCGCCGCGCGCACCGGCGACCTGCTCGAGCACTTCGTCGGCATGATCGTGCAGATGTCGCGCGAGAGCCTGCGCATCGTCTACCGCATCGACGGCATGGCCAAGGAAATGGACGCCGTGTTCGGCCTGCTCAAGAACGTCAACACCATCGCCGAGGAGACCAACCTGCTGGCGCTGAACGCCTCGATCGAGGCGGCGCGCGCGGGCGAATCCGGCCGCGGCTTCGCGGTGGTCGCCGGCGAGATCCGCAACCTCGCCAGCAATTCCAACCAGTTCAACGAGCAGATCGGCAGCCACGTCGAGCGCGCCCGCGCCGCGATGGAGCAGCTGCGCGGCCTGGTCGGCACGATGGCCTCGCAGGACTTGAACGTCGCGCTGTCGGCCAAGGGCGGCATCGACGCCATGATGGCCCACGTCACCGAATCCGACGCGCGCACCAGTGCGGTGGCCGACCAGGTGGTGGAGATCAACCGCGGCCTGGGTTCGGACGTGTCCACCACGATCCGCTCGCTGCAGTTCGAGGACATCCTGAGCCAGCTGCTGCACCAGACCCGCACGCGCCTGGTCGAACTGCAGGAGATCACTGCCGACTGCACCCGCGACATCGAGGAACTGGCCTGCAGCAGGATCGACGCCGAGGCGCTGGAGGCGCGCGCCCTGCGGGTGCGCGCCCGCCTGGCGATCCAGCGCGAAAAGGCCCGCCTGCGCTCGCGCGGTCCCGCGCTGCAGAGTTCGATGGACGCAGGCGAGATCGAGCTCTTCTGAACCGTAGACCGGAAAGGCGCCTCCCGCGCTTTTCCGGTTCGCTCGAGTCCGGCATGCGCCCGGCCTCGGCTCTGCCCATCGGACCTGGGTCCGCTGGGCGCGCGATCCATCCGTGGATCGCGTTTTGCCTCCGGAGTAAACCGATGAGCATCAACGTCCACCACGACAGCGACACCGACTGCCTGACCCTGCACCTGGGCGAGCACTTCGACTTCAGCGTGCACCGCGACTTCCACGACGCCTGCCTCGGCTCCGGCCTCAAGGCGCGCAGCTACGTGGTCGACCTGGGCGAAGTCACCTGCATGGACAGCTCGGCGCTGGGCATGCTGCTGCTGCTGCGCGAGCACGCCGGCGCCGACCGCGCCGAGATCCGCATCGTCAACGCGCGCGACGAACTGCGCGGCACGTTGCGCGTAGCGGGTTTCGACAAGTTGTTCGTGCTGCACTGAGGCCGCTTTTGTTCTCTTCCTGTGGGGGGCTCGGCTTCTGCTCCTCGTGCTTTGCTCCCTCTCCCTTTTGGGGAGAGGGCTGGGGTGAGGGGCGGGTGCCCGC
>NZ_JABFWW010000252.1 GCF_013362045.1 Frateuria sp.
AGGCCGTCCAGCGCTACGTCGCCAGCGGTCACGGCGTCCGCGCCTGTCCCGGTGCAGCGGTCAGCGACCGCGGCTGCGGAATCACCGCCCAAGGGCGCGACCCGCAGCACCGGAGGCGTGGTCTGGCGCTGGCCGGCCGATGGCGCGCTGATCAAGCGCTTCCAGAGCGGCGACGCAATCCCGGGCATCGAGCTGGGCGGCAAGTCGGGCGATCCGGTGCGCGCGGCCGCTGACGGCGTGGTGGTCTACAGCGGCAACGGCCTGGTCGGCTATGGCGAGCTGATCATCATCAAGCACAACGACAGCTTCCTGTCGGCCTATGGCCACAACCGCAAGCGCCTGGTGAAGGAAGGCCAGCGGGTGAGCGCGGGCCAGCTGATCGCCGAAATGGGAGCGACCGGGGCCTCGCGCGACGAACTGCAGTTCCAGATCCGGCGCGACGGCAATCCGGTGGATCCGCTGGAGTACCTGCCGGCGCGGTGACGCTTCGAAGCGCGCGCCTCAGGCTGCCGCGTCGTTTCCCGACGGCAGGATGAAGGCGGCCACCACCCGGCGACCCTCGCCGGCAAGCAGGTCGTAGGTGCGCGCCGCGGCAGCGTTGTCCATCACCTCGATGCCGATGCCCCGGCGCAGGAATCCGGCCATGAACGCCGCGGAGGGAAAACGCTGGCGGCTTCCGCTGCCGAGCAGGACCAACTCCGGCTGCAGCGCCCGCACGGCCTCGCCGGCGCTCTCGTCCAGCGTAGCCACCTCCGCGACCGGCCAGTCCTCGACCAGCCGGTCGGGCGCCAGCAGGAAGCTGCTCGACAGTTCGCGGTCGACCACCGTGATCGAGGCCTCACCCACGCGGCGGATGAACAGGTAACCCTCGGGGCGTTCGAGCGAAAGGTCCATCAGCGTGGCAGGGCGAGCTTGGGATCTTCTTCGTTGCGGCGGAACAGCGTGACGGTGTGGCCGATCTGCTGCACGTTCTCGGCGCCGCTGCCCTCGGCGAGGTAGGCGACCTGCGCCAAGCGCTCGTCCTTGTCGCCGCCGGAGAGCTTCACCTTGACCAGTTCGTGGTGGCTGAGCGCCAGGTCCAGTTCCTTGAGCACGGCCGGCGTCGCGCCCTTGGCGCCCAGCAGGATCACCGGATGCAGGTCGTGGGCGAGGCTGCGCAGGTAGCGGCGCTGGGAAGGGGAGATCGGCATGCGCAAAGGGTCCACGATTCGCGGTCAGGAAGCCGTAAAGGGTATCATGCGGGCCGTCCCTCCCTCCGATGGCCGTTGCCGCATGTCCCGCAGCAAGAGCAGTTCCCGCTGGCTTCGGGAGCATTTCGACGACGTCTACGTGAAAAAGGCCCAGGCCGAGGGGTTGCGCTCGCGCGCCGTGTTCAAGCTGGAGGAACTGATCGATCGCGACCGCCTGCTCAAGCCGGGCATGCGCGTGGTCGACCTGGGCGCGGCACCCGGCGGCTGGTCGCAACTGGTGCGCCAGCGGCTGGGCGACAGCGGCACGGTGATCGCGCTGGACATCCTGCCGATGCAGGGCATCGCCGGGGTCGATTTCATCGAGGGCGATTTCCGCGAGGAAGCGGTGCTGCGCCAGCTGGAAGAGCGCCTGGGCGGCCAGAGCGTCGATCTTGTACTGTCGGACATGGCCCCCAATATGAGTGGGGTGGCGCTGGCCGACCAGATCCGTGCGATGGACCTCGCGGAGCTGGCCCTGGATTTTTCCCGGCAGTGGCTCAAGCCGGGCGGCGCGTTCCTGATCAAGCTGTTCCAGGGTGCGGGCTTCGACGATTACCTGCGCAACTTGCGCGCGCAGTTCGCGCGCGTAACCATGCGTAAACCCAAGGCCTCGCGCGCGCGTTCGCGGGAGGTGTATGCGCTCGCCACGGGCCGGAAACCCGGCGGCGGGCAAACGGACGAGAACCGCGCATGAACGAAATGGCGAAAAACCTGTTGTTGTGGCTGATCATCGCGGTGGTCCTGCTGACGGTGTTCCAGAGCTTCAACCCGCACGGCGGTTCCTCCTCCGATCTGCCTTATTCGAGCTTCGTGCAGAGCGTGGACAGCGGCAACGTCGCCAGCGCCACGATCAGCGCGGACAATCCCGCCACCATCAGCGGCAAGCTGAAGGACGGCAGCGCCTTCCGCACGGTGGCGCCGGTGCTGGGCTTCTCCACCAACGGCATCGTCAAGCAGATGCAGGACAAGAACGTGGTGGTGACCCAGGAGCCGTCCAACAACGGCTTCTCGCTGCTGGGCCTGCTGGTCAACTGGCTGCCGATCATCCTGATCGTGGGCGTGTTCATCTGGTTCATGCGCCAGATGCAGGCCGGCGCCGGCGGACGCGGGGCGATGAGTTTCGGCCGTTCGCGCGCCAAGCTGCAGGGCGAGGACCAGGTCAAGGTCAACTTCAGCGATGTCGCCGGCTGCGACGAGGCCAAGGAGGAAGTCGGCGAGCTGGTCGAGTTCCTGCGCGACCCGGGCAAGTTCCAGAAGCTGGGCGGCAAGATCCCTCGCGGCGTGCTGATGGTCGGCCCGCCGGGCACCGGCAAGACCCTGCTGGCCAAGGCCATCGCGGGCGAGGCCAAGGTGCCGTTCTTCTCGATCTCCGGCTCCGATTTCGTGGAAATGTTCGTGGGCGTGGGCGCCAGCCGCGTGCGCGACATGTTCGAGCAGGCCAAGAAGCACGCGCCGTGCATCATCTTCATCGACGAGATCGACGCGGTCGGCCGCCATCGCGGCGCCGGTCTGGGCGGCGGCCACGACGAGCGCGAGCAGACGCTCAACCAGCTGCTCGTCGAGATGGACGGCTTCGAGGGTACCGAAGGCATCATCGTGATCGCCGCGACGAACCGTCCCGACGTGCTCGACCCCGCGCTGCTGCGTCCGGGCCGTTTCGACCGCCAGGTGGTGGTCGGCCTGCCGGACGTGAAGGGCAGGGAGCAGATCCTCAAGGTGCACCTGCGCAAGGTGCCGACCGCCAGCGACGTCAATTCCAGGGTGATCGCGCGCGGCACGCCCGGCTTCTCCGGCGCTGACCTCGCCAACCTGGTCAATGAGGCGGCGCTATTCGCCGCGCGCGAGAATGCGCGCGAGGTTCGCATGAGCCACCTCGACAAGGCGCGCGACAAGATCCTGATGGGCACCGAGCGCCGCTCGATGGCGATGAGCGAGGACGAGAAGCGGCTGACCGCCTACCACGAGGCCGGCCACGCGATCATCGGCCGCCTGGTGCCGGAGCACGACCCGGTCTACAAGGTCACCATCATTCCGCGCGGCCGGGCACTGGGCGTGACCATGTACCTGCCCGAGGCCGACAAGTACTCGATCAACCGCGTGGCCATCCAGTCGCAACTGTGTTCGCTGTATGGCGGGCGCGTGGCCGAGGAGCTCATCTTCGGCGCGGACAAGGTCACCACGGGTGCCTCCAACGACATCGAACGCGCAACCAAGATGGCGCGCAACATGGTCACCAAGTGGGGGCTGTCCGACGAGCTCGGCCCCGTCACCTATGGCGAGGACGAGGATGAGGTGTTCCTGGGCCGCTCGGTGACCCAGCACAAGAACGTCTCCAACGAGACCGCGCGGCGCATCGACGAGGTGGTGCGCGATATCCTCGACCGCGCCTACGCGCGCAGCAAGCAGCTGTTGACCGACAACCTGGACAAGCTGCACGTGATGGCCGACGCGTTGCTGCAGTACGAAACGATCGACGCGCGTCAGATCGACGACATCATGGCCGGACGCCAGCCGGGCGAACCGGCGGACTGGTCCAAGCCTGCATCCGGAGGCTCTGTTCCACCGAACCTGCCGCCGCGGGGCGATGCCGGCCCGACCAAGCTCGGTGACCCGGCCGCCCAGCCGCATGGGTGAGGCTGCCCTTTCCCTTACAGGCGAGCGGGGGCGGTAGCCGACGCGCGGCGGCCACTTCGTTTGGACGTCCAAATGAACCGACCCTGCCTGGATGAAGCGCCCCCAGGAACTCCAAAAGCGAAGATTTTTTGAAAAAGGTGTTGACGCCATCGCGTCCGATCGGAATAATTCCGCTTCTTGCTTCGGCACCCACCGCTACGGCGGCGGTATCATGGCAAAGCAGTTTCAACGCGCGCCCGTAGCTCAGTTGGATAGAGTACCAGGCTACGAACTTGGTGGTCGGGAGTTCGAATCTCTCCGGGCGCGCCATTTACATCGCAAGGCATGATGTTCGCACCATGACTTGTCTGTCGGCGCCAATGGCGCTGGCGGGGCCGGAAAGGATCTCCGGTGCGCTGGATACGGATTGACGAGGTGAAGCGTCGCCCGTAGCATTCGAGGGCTTCGGTACGCGATAAGCGTCCTACAGGTTCGCTACGGGGTATAGCTCAGTCTGGTAGAGCGCCAGCTTTGGGAGCTGGATGTCGGGGGTTCGAATCCCTCTGCCCCGACCAACAGGCGTTATGCTTTGAGACACGCGCCTGTAGCTCAACCGGATAGAGCATCGGCCTTCTAAGCCGACGGTTGCAGGTTCGATTCCTGTCGGGCGCGCCAGCTTCACTAGAGTTTTATGGTGGGCGGAGCTCAGCTGGTTAGAGTACCGGATTGTGATTCCGGTTGTC
>NZ_JABFWW010000171.1 GCF_013362045.1 Frateuria sp.
CAGCGCGGTCGCCTGGTAATGGCGCGCGATCCGGCCGCGCGGCAACGGATGCCACCAGGGAACGAACACCGCGGGCAATGCGCCGACCAGCAGGCTGACCGGCCCCTTGGCGAGGATGCCCAACCCCAGGCCGAGCGCCAGCAGCCCCGTACCCGCACTCATGCGCCCCTGGGCCAGCCACACCGTGCCCAGCCAGGCGAGCAGCACGCACAGGCATAGCAGCATGTCGAACATCACCGCATCGGCGAAGCCGGCAAACCCCAGGCAGCCGAGCCAGAGCCAGCCCGCCGCGGCGGCCGCCGCATCGTCGGCGCCCAGCTCGCGCGCCAGGCGCCGCAGCAGCGGCAGCGTGCACAGGGCGACCAGCACCTCCAGCACGCGGGCCACCCAGGCATGCACCCCGGCGACGCCCCAGGCCAGGTTGATCAGCCAGAACAGCAACGGCGGCTTGTCCGGGTACGGCGCGCCGTCCAGCCAGGGCACCAGCCACTCCCCGCTGAAATGCATGTTCCAGGCGACCGCCAGGTAGCGCGTCTCGTCGATCGGCACCGGCGGCAACACGAGCGCCGGCAGCAGCAGGGCTGCCGCCACCGCAAGCCAGAACCATGCACGACGGCCAGATTCCATTGCCCGGCACTTCCAGATGATCGGACCGCCGCCGGTCCGTTCGCCCGGCGCAGCCTAGGCGTAAGGTCGTGACCGCCGAATGACGGTTCCGGCGACACGGCCGTACTGCCGGCGGCCCCCCTCAGAAACTGCGTCCGTCCACCGGCACGCGCTCGAGCCCGGCCAGGTCCACGCCCTCCAGGCAGCGCACGTTGACCGCCGCCATCGGCTTGCCGTCCGGCGCCGTGCCCAGGGCCAGCGGCGCGCAGCCGCAGTTGGGACAGAAGCGGTGCGCGATGACATGCTTGTTGAAGGTATAGGTGGCCATGTCCGCCTCGGGCGTGGCCAGGTCGAGCTGCCCGCGCGGCACGAACCACAGCAGGTAGCCTTTCCGGCTGCAATGGGAGCAGTTGCACTCCATCGCCTTGTCCAGGTCGCCCTCGACGTCGAAGGCGACGGTTCCGCAATGGCAGCTGCCGTGGTAGCGCATGGGGGCGGCTCCGCAGGTGGGACGGGCAGTATCCGTGCCGGCGGTGCGGGGAACAACCGGGAAGCGCCCGCCTGCTTTCCTCAATCGTGTGGCGTGCGGCGCTCGGGCCGCAGGTAGCGCCCGGCCAGCGCCGGCATCACCAGCAGGTTGAGCACGGTGGAGGTGAGCAGGCCGCCCAGGATCACGATCGCCATCGGCCCTTCCACCTCGCGTCCGGGTTCGCCGTTGCCCAACGCCAGCGGCAGCAAGCCCAGCGCGGTGACCAGGGCGGTCATGAGGATCGGCGTCAGCCGTTCGCGCGCGCCGCGCAGCACGGTGAAGCGGCTCCAGTGCGCGCCCTCGGTGGCGACCAGGTGCTCGTAGTGGGCGATCAGCATGATGGTGTTGCGCGCGGCGATGCCGAACAGCGTGACGAAACCGACCAGCGCACCGATGGAGAGCACGCCGCCGGCCAGCGCCGCGGCGATCACGCCGCCGACCAGCGCGAAGGGCACGTTCGCAAGGATCAGGGCCACGCTGCGCCGCTCCGGGAAACTGAGCAACAGCAGCGCGACGATCGCCGCGCCGGCCAGCGCGCTGTGCAGCAGCAGCGCGTGCTGCGCCTGCACCGCACCCTCGGCGGCGCCGCCGAATTCGACGTAGTAGCCGGCGGGCAGCTTCAGTTGCCGATCGAGCGCGGCGCGGGCCTTGGCGACGAAGCCGACCACGTCGGAGGTGGCCGGCGTCACCGCCAGCACCAGCCGCCGGCGGCCGCCTTCGTGCTGCACACTGGCGCGCCCCTTGACCAGGTCGACCGCGGCCACTTCGGACAGCGGCACGCTCTGCCCGTCGGCGGCCGGCAGCAGCAGGCTGCCTATCGCTTCCGGATCGCGCGCGGCGGCATCGTCGAGCGTGAGCCGGATCGCGACCGGCTGCACGCCGCGGTACACCTCTCCGACGATGGCGCCCTGGTGCGAGGCGGCGATCGCCTCGAGCACGTCGGTCATGCGCATGCCACGGGCGGACAACCGGTCGGGATCGGGCGCGATGCGCATGGTCGGCACGCTGGGCGACTGGGCCAGCCGCACGCTGCCGGACTGCGGCACCGCGCGCACGACCGCCAGCGCCTGCGCGGCCAGCGCGTCGAGCCGGTCCAGGTCCGCGCCGTACAGGCTCAGCGTCACCGGGGCGGTTTCGCCCGACAGCGATTCGCTGATGCGGTCGCCGAGGAAGGTGACCACTTCCGCGCTCAGGCCGGGGTAGCCTTCGATCAGCTTCCGTAGCGCGGTCTCGATGCGGATCTGCGCGTTTGCCGCCAGTCCCGGTTTGAGCTCCACGTGCAGCTCGCCGCGGTTGGGCGGCCAGGTGTCCTGCACCGCCTCGGCGCGGCCCATCTGCAGCGACACGCTGGCAACGCCGGGAATGGCGAGCGCGCCGCGGCTGACACGCTCGCCGATGCGGTCCATCTCCGCCAGCGAGGCGCCGGAAGGCCCGGTCAGCTGCACCACGAAATGGCCTTCGCGGAATTCCGGCAGCAGCGAGGCGCCGAAGAACGGCAGCGCGGCCACCGCCAGCACGCCGACCAGCAGCGCCGCGACGAGCAGGCCGCGGCCGTGCGGCAGCGCGCGCTCGAGCAGGCGGTACTGCGCGAGCTTCATGCGCTTGAGCCAGCGCGGCTCGCGATGCCGCCGCCCGGGGCGCAGCAGCAGCAGGCACAGCGCCGGCGTCACCGTCAGCGCCACCAGCAGCGAGGCGAAGGTGGCCAGCAGGAAGGCGCCGGCCAGCGGCGCGAAGAAGCTGCCCTGCAACCCCCCCAGCAATAGGATCGGCACGAACACGAAGCCGACCACCACGGTCGCCAGCACCACCGGCCGGCGCACCTCCACCGAGGCGGCCAGGATGGTGGCGATCCGCGGCGCATCGCGGCCGGCCATGCGAAGGCGCCGGTCGATGTTCTCCACGTCGATGATCGCGTCGTCCACCACCACGCCCAGTGCGACGGCCAGGCCGCCCAGCGTCATCGTGTTGATGGTCCAGCCGAGGTAGCGCAGCGACAGCACCGCGAGCGCGAGCGACAGCGGGATGCTGATGAAGGAGATCAGCGCGGTGCGCCAGTCCTTCAGGAACGCCACCAGCACGATGAGCACCAGCACGGCGCCGAGCGCGAGCGCATCGCGCATGTTGGTGAGGGCCACCTCGACGAAAGTGGCCGGTCGGTGCAGTGCCGGCACCAGCGTCACGCCCTGCGCCTGGAGCATGGGCTTGAGGTCGTCCAGCGCCTTCTCCACCGCGTGGGTGACCTGCAGCGTGTTGCTGCCGTACTGGCTGGTCATCGCGATCAGGATGCCCGGCCGCGCATCGATGCGCGCGTCGCCGAATGCCGGCGCGGCAGCCACCTCGACGTCGGCGACATCGGCCACGGTGACGTTGCGGCCGGCGTGGCGGGTCAGCACGGTGCGCCCGAGCTGGGCCGGGTCGGTGAGGCCGCCGTCGGCCTCCAGCACTACGCGCTGGCTGGGCGTGTCGACGTAGCCGGCACCCCGCACGCCGGTGGCCGCAGCCGCGGCGGCGCGCACGTCGTCCAGCGTGAGCCCGTAGGCGGCGAGCCGGTCCGGGTGCACGCGCACCTGCCATTCGCGCACGCCGCCGCCGAACACGATCGCATCGGCCACGCCCGGCACCGCGAGCAGGCGCGGCTTGACCGTCCAGTCGGCCAGCCCGCGCAGCGTGAGCGGATCGAGCCGGTCGCTGACCAGGCCGATCTTGAGCAGATCCATGGTCGAGGACGTCATCGGGCTCAGCGCGGGCGCCTCCACCCCCGCCGGCAGGTTCGCCGCGGCTTCGGTGACGCGCTCGGCGAGCAACTGGCGGTCGCGGAACGGATCGCTGCCTTCCTTGAACACCACGTCGATCACCGCCAGGCCCTGGATCGACTGCGAGCGCACCACGTCGACGTCGGTGGTGCCGTTGACCGCGTTCTCGATGGTCTGGGTGACGCGCTGCTCGACCTGCAACGCGGTGAAGCCGGGCGCCTCCACCTGCACGGTGGCCTGCGCCGGCACGAAGTCGGGGAACACGTCGTACTTGGCGTCGAACACGCGCTGCACGCCCAGCGCCAGTACCAGCACGGCCAGCAGCACGACCCAGCCGGGCGCGCGCAGGGCGCTGCGGATAATCGCCGCCAGCATCGCTCAGTCTTCGTCCGGAGCGGCGGCTGCAGCGCCCGGCACCGGCGCGGCATCCACCGCGATCAGCGCCTCGGCACCCTGCACCACCACGCGCTCGCCCGGCTTGAACGGTGCGCCGACCACCCAGCCGGCCGGCGTCATCGCGCGCGGCGTCACGGCGCGGCGCTCGAACCGGTCGGCGCCGGTGGCGACGTAGGCCCAGTCCTGTCCGTTCCAGCGCACGATCGCGCCGCGCGGCAGCAGCACGCCACGCACCGGTTCACCGCCGTACTGAAGCTGCGCAGTCAGTACCATGCCAGGCACCAGCGCAC
>NZ_JABFWW010000296.1 GCF_013362045.1 Frateuria sp.
GCCAGCGCCTCGCCGCTGCGGCGCATCGCGCCGTTGGCCTGGCTGACGCCGGATTGCGCCTGCTCCAGTCGCTGCATGCCCTGTTGCACGTCGCCGTCCAGCTGTTGCGAAAACTCGCCGATGGAACCGGTGACGGTCTCGATCTCGGTGGTGGCCTGGGTGGTCTTTTCGGCCAGCTGCTTGACCGCGTCGGCGACCACCGCGAAGCCGCGGCCGGCCTCGCCCGCGCGGGCCGCCTCGATGGCCGCGTTGAGCGCGACCAGGTTGGTCTGGTGGGCGATCTCCTGCACCACGCCGGTGAGCTTGCGGATCTGCTCGACCTGCTCGGCCAGGCGCGCCTGGTTGCGGTTCATCGCCGACAGCGCGCTGCGCAGCAGGCGCAGCTGGCCATCGAGCTCGCTCACGCCGCCGCTGCCGCTCTGGCGCGCCTGCTCCACCTGCGCCAGGGCATGGGCGACCTGCTGCAGCGCCGTCGAGATTCCGGCGCTGGCGTCCGTCAAGCGGCCGACGCCGTCGCGGCTTTCCTGGGCGGCCTTGTCCAGCGCGGACTGCTCGCGCCCCAGCATCTGCGCGGCGGCCAGCACCAGGCCCTGTTGTTCGAGGGTCTGCAGGGCCATCGCCGCGGGCTGGCCCGCGTGCAGGCGGGCCAGCAGCGGGGCCAGCGCCTGCGCGGCGCCCGGGTGTCGGCGGGACAGTTGCTCGAGGCGCGCCTCGTCGCCAGCGGCGGCCGCTTGGACCAGCGCGGCCAGGGACTGGCTACGGATCAGGCTCATGGAGATGCGGTTTCCTGCGGATGAATGGTCAGGACATCGTCCGGATGCGTCGAAACTTGAACAAGCAACGCGTGTGCCAGTGGGAGCGTGCTTCGTGGCGGGGGGCAGTCGGAGGGCCAAGACCCCTCTCTCCCCAGCCTCGCCCCAGCGGCGCTGGAGAGAGGAAGCCGAAGGCTCAAGGCCGGCCGCATTCCGCCGATACGCGGGCACGGGCCCATGGTCCGCTGTCCCCCGAGGAGTTACGCATGGCCGGCGCCCTGCTGGAAAACGTCGAACGCCAGACCCGCCTGGCCGGGCACAACCGGGTGGCGATGCTGCTGTTCCGCCTGGGCGAGCCGCAGCTGTTCGCCATCAACGTGTTCAAGGTGCGCGAGGTACTGCGCCGCCCGCCGCTGGAGCGCATGCCCGGCGCGCACGCGCTCATCGCGGGCAGCTGCGACTACCGCGGGCAGACCATCCCGGTGATCGACCTGGCCGCGGCGCTGGGCTATCCGGCGCTGCTCGACCAGCCCTCCGCGCACCTGATGGTCACGGAATTCAGCCGCTCGGTGCAGGGCTTCCTGGTGTCCGACCTGCAGCACATGGTCCATTGCGAAGGCGAGTCGCTGATGGCGCCGAGCGCCGCGCTGGGCTTCGGCTCGCGGGTCAATGCGGTGACGCGCATCAACGGTGCGCTGATCGCCGTGGTGGACGTCGAGCAGGTGCTGGCCAGCATCGATGCCTCGCCGCACGAACTCTCGGCGCAGATGCTGCGCGCCGCCGGTGCGCATCCGCTGCGTCCGCGCCGCGTGCTGGTGGCGGACGATTCGCTGATCGCCCGCCGGCGCCTGGTCAGCCTGTTCAAGCAGATGAACATCGAATGCGTGGTGGCGCAGGACGGCCGCGAGGCGCTGGAGCGCCTGCACGAGCTGGCCGCGCTGCCGCCGGAAGAAAGCGTCAACCTGGTGGTGTCCGACATCGAGATGCCGCAACTGGACGGCTATGCGCTCACCCGCGCGATCCGCCAGACGCCCGCGCTGCGCCGGCTGAAGGTGGTGCTGCACAGTTCGCTTTCGGGATTGTTCAACGAGGCGATGGTGCGCGAGGTCAATGCCGACCGCTTCGTCGCCAAGTTCCAGCCGGACCTGCTGGCGCAGGCGGTGATCGAGCTGTTGCCGGACGACGAGGCCGCGTAGGGTCGGCCGAAGCGGCGCCTAGAAACTCCCGCTCCCCCGGCGCAGCCGGGGGAGCGGGGCAAAAAAAGCGCGCGTCGGAATTCCGACTTCGCTGCCGCAGGGGCCGTGACCGAAAAGCATCGGTAGGCCGCCAGCCCAGCCACGGCAAGGCCTCGCGCCCCCATGGCACACAACTTGCCTCAAGCCCCGTGCGGACCACCGACCCGCGCGGAGGCAAGCGATGAGCCAACCCATCGACAACCTGTTCGGCATGCACACCGGCGCGCTCGCGCTGTGGCAGCGCCGTACCGAGGTGCTGGCCAGCAACCTGGCCAATGCCGACACCCCGGGCTACCTCGCCCGCGACGTCGACTTCCGCAAGGCACTGGCCGCCGCCGGCGGCAGCGGCGACGGCAGCCTGCCGCTGGCCGCACCCACGCCCGGCCAGATCGACCCGGTCGTCCAGGCACGCGATACGCTCGCCTACCGCGTGCCCACCCAGCCCAGCATGGATGGCAACACCGTCGACGCGCAGCAGGAGCAGGCCGCGTTCGCCGCCAACGGCGTGCACTACCAGGCGAGCCTGGCCTTCATCACCGCGCAGATCCGCATGCTGCGCACCGCCATCACCGGAGGCCAGGGCTGATGTCGCTGTTCAACATCTTCAACGTCGCCGGCTCCGGCATGGCGGCGCAATCGACCCGGCTCAACACCGTGGCCAGCAACCTGGCCAACGCCGACAGCGTGGCGAGCACGCCGCAGGCTGCCTACCGGGCCAAGGAGCCGCTGTTCGCGGCGATCCGCGCCGGCCTCGATGGCAAGCCGGCCGAGGCGGGCAGCGAGGGGGTCAAGGTGCTTGGCGTCACCGAGAGCCCCAACGCGATCACCAGCCGCTACGAGCCGGGCAACCCCATGGCCGATGCGGACGGCTACGTCTACCAGAGCAACGTCAACCCGGTGGACGAGCTGGTCAACATGATCTCGGCCTCGCGCTCCTACCAGAACAACGTGGAAGTGATGAACACCGCGCGCCAGCTGATGCAGAAGACGCTGGACCTCGGGAAATAGGAGCGGCCATGAGCGACATCGCAGTCAATGCCAGCAGCGCCGCAGGGGCCGCCGCGCAGTCCGCGAAGAAGGACAACAAGACGCTGAGCCAGGCCGACTTCCTGAGCCTGCTGATCCAGCAGATGCGCAACCAGGATCCGACCCAGCCGATGGATTCCTCGCAGATGGTCAGCCAGCTGGCGCAGATCAACCAGGTCTCGGCCACGCAGAACCTGCAGACCTCCTTCGATGCGCTCTCCAAGTCGATGCAGGGCAACCAGCTGCTGCAGGCCTCGGGCATGGTCGGCCGCAGCGTCACCGTGCCGTCCGCGGTCGGCCGGCTGCAGGGCGGCGCGCTCGACGGCGCGGTCAACGTGCCCGGCGGCGGTGGCCGCACCTTCGTACAGATCACCGACCACGCCGGCAACGTGGTGCGAACCATCGATCTCGGCACGCAGGTAGCCGGCCTGGCCGACTTCCACTGGGACGGCACGGGCGATGGCGGCCAGCCGCTGCCGCCGGGCACCTACGGCCTGGCTGCGCAGGTGGGCACCGCCGCGGCGGCCACCTACGTCAGCGGCAAGGTCGACGGCGTGGGCATGACCGGCACCGACGGCGCCTATCTGGACGTCAACGGCTTCGGCGGCGTGCTGCTGAGCCAGGTCGCGCGCGTCAACTGACGTTTCAACACGCAACGGCATCACCACCCATACGGGGGAACACCGATGGCTTTCAATATCGCGCTGAGCGGCCTGAATGCGGCGTCCAAGGACCTCGAGGTCACCGCCAACAACATCGCCAACACCGGCACCACCGGCTTCAAGGGCTCGCGTGCGGAGTTCGCCGAACTTTACAACTCGGCGGGCCGCAACCTTTCGGCGACTGCCGTCGGCAGCGGCGTGCGGCTGGCCGAGGTGGCCCAGCAGTTCGGCGCCGGCAACGTGGAGAACACCGGCAACAGCCTGGACTTCGCCCTCAACGGCGACGGCTTCTTCACCCTGCGCGACGGCAAGGGCTTCGCCTATAGCCGCGCCGGCGCGTTCCAGCAGGACAACAACGGCTACGTGGTCAATGCCAGCGGCCAGCACCTGCAGGTGTTCCCGCCGGCGGGCAAGGGCTTCGACACCAGCACGCTGGTCGACCTGCAGATGACCAACGCGCAGAGTTCGGCCAAGGCCACCGGCAGCGTGCAGATGTCGCTCAACCTGCCCTCCGATGCCACCGCGCCCACCGCCACGCCGTTCAGCCCCACCGACGCGCTCAGCTACAGCCAGGCCACCCCGTTCACCGCCTACGACTCGCTCGGCGCCAGCCACAACGGCACCGTCTATTTCGTCAAGAACGCCGCGGCCAACAGCTGGAGTGCCTACCTGTATGTCGACGGCGTGGCCGCCGGCGCACCGCAGGCGCTGTCCTTCACCAGCAACGGCGCGTTGGCCTCGCCGGCCGGCGGCAAGCTCGCCTTCCCTGCATTGTCGGTCAGCCCGGGCGCCAACCCGCTGGCGCTGACCATCGACGTCAGCAAGGCCACGCAGTTCGGCAACAGCTATGCCCTGAGCGCGATCAACCAGGACGGCTATCCCAGCGGCACGCTTTCCA
>NZ_JABFWW010000054.1 GCF_013362045.1 Frateuria sp.
ACAGGCGCACTGGACCACCAGCCGTCCCGGCGGCCAGGGCGGTGCGCGCGAGGTCTGCGACCTGATCCTGATCGCCCAGGGCAAGGTCGGCAACGAGCGGGAGCACTGGCAGTGAGGGAATGGCTGCGCGACCGCCGCCTGCCGGCGGCCATCGTCGCGATCGCGCTGCTGGCCGGCGCAGCCCAGCTGTTGCTGTGGTGGATCGGCCCGGCGCCCAAGGCCAACGAGTTCGTCGGCCCGCCGCGCTCGGGCTACACGCTGACCGACTTCAAGCTGAGCCAGTACGGCGTCGACGGCCTGCCCAGCTTCCGCATCGCCGCCCCGCACCTGGAACGGCGCGAAGGCGACGACTCGCTGTACATCAACGCGCCGGTGTTCGACCTGCCCTCCAACCAGGCCGGCGTGCCCGACTGGCACGGGCAATCGCTGTACGGCTGGGTCAACCACGACGGCACCCTGCTCAAGCTGCAGGGCCCGGTGCATCTGAAGCGGGCGGCCTTCGACGACACGCCCGCCACCACCATGGACACCGCCGAAGTCACCGCCTGGCCCAAGCAGAACCGCCTGGAAACCGCCGAACCGGCACAGCTGGTACAGGGCGGCACTAGAATCAACGGCACCGGCCTGCGCGCCGACCTCAACGACAAACACCTGGAGCTGCTCAATGACTTCCACGGCATCTATCCGCCGCGCGGGCGCTAGCCTGGCCCTGCTTGCGCTTGGATGGCTGGTGGCCGCGCCGTCGCATGCGAAACAGACCGACCGCAGCCAGCCGATGGACGTGAAGGCCTCGCACTTCGACGGCTTCCAGAAGCCCAACAGCGTGAGCACGCTCACCGGCAACGTGGTCATCACCCAGGGCACGCTCAAGGCCACCGGCGCACAGGCGAAGGTGTACTTCGACGCCGACACCCAGATCGACCGCGTGGTGCTCACCGGCAAGCCGGCGCACATCCAGCAGCTGGACGACAACGGCAACCTGATGCGCGGCGAGGCGTCCAGCATCGACTACCAGTCGAGCAAGGGCTTCGCGGTGCTCGATGGCAATGCCTCGGTGACCCAGCAGGGCCGCGGCGAGGCCCATGGCGACCGGCTCACCTACAACACCCAGACCAGCCAGATGACCGGCGACAGCGGCGGCGACGGCGCCGTGCACCTGATCTTCCAGCCGAAGAACAGGCCAGCCGCCGCGACGCCCGCGCCCACCGCCAGCAGCAAGCAGCCCTGACCGATGCTCGCTGCCGAAGGCCTGCAGAAACGCTACCGCTCGCGCCAGGTCGTGCGCGATTTCGGTTTTTCGATCCGCCAGGGCGAGGTGGTGGGCCTGCTCGGCCCCAACGGCGCCGGCAAGACCACCTGCTTCTACATGGTGGTGGGCCTGGTCGAAGCCGACGGCGGCAGCATCCGGCTGGACCGCCAGGACATCACCGGCCTGCCCATGCACGCGCGCGCACGCATGGGCATCGGCTACCTGCCGCAGGAAGCGTCGGTGTTCCGCCGCCTCAGCGTGGCCGACAACATCATGGCCGTGCTGGAACTGCGCGAAGGCCTCACCGCCCGCCAGCGCAACGAGCAGCTCGAGGGCCTGCTGGACGAACTGAAGATCGCCCACATCGCCGACCAGAAGGGCATCAGCCTTTCCGGCGGCGAGCGCCGGCGCGTGGAGATCGCCCGCGCGCTGGCCGCGCAGCCGCGCTACATGCTGCTGGACGAACCCTTCGCCGGCGTCGACCCGATTTCGGTGGGCGAGATCCAGCGCATCGTGCGCCACCTGAAGGAACGCGGCATCGGCGTGCTGATCACCGACCACAACGTGCGCGAGACGCTGGGTATCTGCGACCGCGCCTACATCCTGAACGAAGGCGAGGTGCTTTCACGCGGCACGCCGGCGCACATCCTGGCCGACGAGAAGGTGCTCGAAGTGTACCTGGGGCGTGAATTCAAGCTGTGACGCAGGGCCCGCGGAAGCCTGCCGTCGCTATGGTCGCATCACAGCCACCGGGGTAGGATGGCCGTAAGTTCTTTCCCTACGGCTGGCATGAAACCCGGGCTCCAGTTCCGCCTCAACCAACAGCTGACCCTGACGCCCCAGTTGCAGCAGGCGATCCGGCTGTTGCAGCTCTCGCAGCTGGAGCTGGAGGCGGAACTGCGGCAGATCGCCGAGGGCAACCCGCTGCTGGAGTTCGAGGAAGAGACGGCACCGGGCGAGGCCGAAGAGGAGGAGAGCTTCACTGCCGCCCCGGTCGAAACGCCGACGATCGACCACAACGCCGACGACAGCGCCGACTGGGCGGAAGCGGACGCGCCCGCAGAGACGCCGATCGACTTTTCGCTGGGCAGCGGCAGCAGCCCGGGCAATCGCGGCGACGAGGATTTCGAACCGCAGAACGCCGCTCCCGAGACGCTGCAGGAACACCTGCTGTGGCAGCTCAACCTGACGCCGTTCACCTCGCGCCAGCGGCTCATCGGCACCGTCATCATCGACGCGCTCAACGCCGACGGCTACCTCACCGAAGGCCTCGAAGGCGTGCTCGCCGCGCTGCCGGCCGATCTCGACGCCAGCAGCGCCGAGGTGGAAGCCGTGCGCCGCCAGTTGCAGCGCTTCGACCCCACCGGCATCGCCAGCCTGGACCTGCGCGACTGCCTGCGGGTGCAGTTGGAACAGTTCGACCCGGCCACGCCGCACCGCGAACTGGCCCTGCAGATCGTCGCCGGCGAGCTGGAACTGCTCGCGCGCAACGACGTGTCCAAGCTCGCGCGCAAGCTGCGCGCCAACGAGGACGACGTGGCCGCCGCCGCGCTGCTGATCCGCAGCCTCGACCCGCGCCCCGGCGCCGCACTGGACGCCACCCCGGTCGAGTACGTCGCGCCGGACGTCTATGCCTACAAGGAAGGCAACCGCTGGAAGGTCAGCCTCAACCCCGACTGCCAGCCGCGGCTGGGCCTCAACCAGCACTACTGCAGCCTGATCGCGCAGGCGCGCGGCGAGGATGCCAGCTGGATGCGCGGCCAGCTGCAGGAGGCGCGCTGGCTGATCAAGAGCCTCGAATCGCGCGCCGAGACCTTGATGAAGGTGGCCGACGCCATCGTGCGCCGGCAGAGCGCCTTCCTCGACTACGGCCCCGAGGCGATGCACCCGCTGGTGCTGCGCGAGGTCGCCGAAGAGGTGGCCATGCACGAGTCAACCATCTCGCGCGTGACCACGCGCAAGTACATCCACACGCCGCGCGGCACCTTCGAGCTGAAGTATTTCTTCTCCAGCGGCGTCTCCACCGAGGACGGCGGCGGCGCCTCCGCCACCGCCATCCAGGCCATGATCAAGAAGCTCATCGACGCGGAGGACCCACGCAAGCCGCTGTCCGACCAGGCGCTGGCCGAGGAGCTCAACCGCAAGGGCATCCAGGTCGCCCGCCGTACGGTGGCCAAGTACCGCGAGGCCCTGCGCATTCCCAGTTCCAGCGAGCGCCAGCGCGCAGGCTGAACGGGGCACTTGGAACCGGCCCGACCGCTCCCATACGAATGAGAGACCGGCACGCCGACCCGAAGGTCGGCATGCGAATCCGCCGCCCCATCGGCGGCATGCAACAGAGGAGGCGAACCATGCAGTTCCAACTCACCGGCCAGCAGATCGAAGTCACCCCCGCCTTGCGTGCCCATGCCACGTCCCGGCTCGATCGCCTGACCCGCCTCGACGAAAAGTGCCTTGGCCTGACCATGGTGCTGTCGGTGGACAAGCTGCAGCACTGCGCCGAAGCCACGCTCTCCACCACCGGCGCGGCCCTGCACGCAGCCGCCTGCGAGGCCGACATGTACGCCTCCATCGACATGGTGTTCGACAAGCTGGCCGCGCAGCTGCGCCGACATCGCGACAAGATGACCGACAAGCATCCGCAGCAGGCGCGCGACGCGCGACAGTTCGGCTGAGCCAACGGTCCCCGCAAGCTTTCGGACCCGCCCCCGTGGCGGGTCTTCTTTGTCCGAGCGGGGGAGCCTCCTGCGACACCCGCTCATCCCGCCCGCTCCCGCATAGCTGGCACAATGCCGCCTGTCGACCGCAGGCAGGAAGGCAAGCCTTGGAACGTCTCACCGCACGGCAACTCTTCGACGGCGTCCACGAACGCATGGGCCTGCGCTGGGTCTCGGGCATGCGCGGCGAAGGACGCGTGCTCGAAGCCGGCGCGACCACCACCCGCCGGCCCTCGCTGATCGGCTACCTGAACGTGATCTACCCCAACAAGGTGCAGATCGTCGGCACCGAAGAGCTCAACTGGCTCGACAGCCTCGATTCGCGCCAGCGCTGGGAGGCGATGCACAAGATCGCCGCCTACCAGCCGGTCGCGCTGATCGTCACCAAGGACCAGCCCATTCCAGCCGACCTGCGCGAGGTCGCCGAGGAGACCCACACGCCGCTGTGGATCAGCGCCAAGCGCGGCCACGAGCTGCTGACCTGGATGCAGTACCACCTGGCGCGCATGCTGGCACCCAGGATCACGCTGCACGGCGTATTCCTGGAAGTGTTCTCGATCGGCGTGCTGATCACCGGCGAGTCCGGCTCGGGCAAGAGCGAGCTGGCGCTGGAGCTGATCAGCCGCGGCCATCGGCTGGTCGCCGACGACGCCACCGAATTCACCCTGATCGCGCCGGACGTGATCGACGGCACCTGCCCCGAGCTGCTGCAGGATCTGCTCGAGGTGCGCGGCCTGGGCGTGCTCAACGTGCGCGAGATGTTCGGCCACACCGCCGTCAAGCATTCGAAATACCTGCGCCTGGTGGTGCACTTGAAGCCGCTGCGCGAGGGCGAGGACATCGACGCGATGACGCGCCTCACCGGCGACACCAGCCACCGTGAGATCCTGGAGGTGCCGGTGCCGATGATCACCATCCCGGTCGCCCCCGGCCGCAACCTGGCGGTACTGGTGGAAGCGGCGGTGCGCCACCATATGCTCAAGAGCAAGGGCATCGACCCCGCGCAGACCTTCATCGACCGCCAGGCGCACCAGATGCGCCGGCTTCCGCCATGGTGAGTGCCGTGAACCCCAGCGACCACACCCTGTCCAGCACTTTCAACGATCCCAATGCCGTGCACCTGGTCGTGCTGACCGGCATGTCAGGCGGCGGCAAGACGGTCGCGCTGCGCGCGCTCGAGGACCTGGAGTTCTACTGCGTCGACAACCTGCCCAGCGGCCTGCTGCCCCAGCTGGTGCAGTCGGTGCGACAGGACGGCGGCGGCCGCCGCGCCCGGCGCATCGCGGTGGGCGTGGACGTGCGCAACCGCGGCGAGGATTTCGAGCACATGCCGCTGGTGCTCTCCGACCTGGCCGGCGCCGGCGTGCACGTGCACCTGGTGTTCATCGACTGCCGCGACGAGGTGCTGATCAAGCGCTACTCGGAAACCCGCCGCCGCCATCCGCTGGCGCTGCGCGGCGTCTCGCTGGCCGACGCCATTGCCGAGGAGCGCCGCCTGCTGCGCCCGCTGGTGGGCATTGCCGAAAAGGTGATCGATTCGAGCGAGCTCAACGTGCACCAGCTGCGCCGCCTGATCGCCACCGGCTATGCGGCAGCCACCGAGGGGCTCACGCTGATGTTCCAGTCCTTCGCCTTCCGCCGCGGCCTGCCGCTGGATTCCGATTTCGTCTTCGACGCACGCTGCCTGCCCAACCCGCACTGGCAGCCGAAGCTGCGCCCGCTTTCGGGCAAGGACGCGCCGGTGCGCGAGTTCCTCGAGGCCGACGCGCTGGTGGGCGAGTACTTCGCCGACACCGCGCGCTGGCTGGACGCCTGGCTGCCGCGCTTCGAGCAGGACGACCGCAGCTACGTCACCATCTCGATCGGCTGCACCGGCGGGCGGCACCGCTCGGTGTACCTGGTCGAGCGCCTGGCCGCGCACTACCGGGCCAGGCGCGAAGGCGTGCTGACGTTCCATCGCGAGCTGCAATGATGACCGCACTCCCTTCCCCGGGCAGGGCCGGCCCATGAGCGTCGGCGTCCTCCTGATGACCCACGAGGCGGTCGGCAAGGCGCTGATCTCCGCCGCGCACCACGTGATGCCCAAGCTGCCGCTGAGGGTCGAGGCGGTCGAGGTGCCGGCGCAGGCCGATCCGGACGTGATGCGCACGCTCACCGCTCAGCACGCGCGCGAACTGGATCAAGGCGAGGGCGTGCTGGTGCTGGCCGACCTGTACGGGGCCACGCCCTGCAACATCGGCCTGTCGCTGTCGGCGCTGGGGGTGCGCCTGCGTTGTGTGTCCGGGCTCAACCTTCCGATGCTGCTGCGCGTGCTCAACTACGCGGAAAAACCTTTGGACGAACTGGCTCAGGTGGCCGCCCACGGCGGCCGCGGGGGGATCTTCATCGATCATGCTTGAACAGGACCTGGTCGTTTCCAACAAGCTCGGCCTGCACGCACGCGCGTCGGCCAAGCTCGTGCAGCTGGTGCAGGGCTTCAAGTCCACCGTATGGCTGGTCAGCAAGGGCCGCGAGGTCAACGCCCAGAGCATCATGGGCGTGATGATGCTCTCGGCCGGCATCGGCACGCCGCTCACCGTGCGCGCGGACGGCCCCGACGAAGCCGGCGCGATCGCCGCCGTGGTCGCGCTGTTCGAGCGCAAGTTCGACGAGGGCGCATGAGACAGCTGCTCCCCGGCACCCCCGCCTCCCGCGGCATGGCCCTCGGCCGCGCGCGGCTGGTGCAGCCGAGCCGCTATCTGGTCGACACCCGCCCGCTGGCCGATGACGAGATCGAGGAAGAGCTGGGCCGCCTGCACCGCGCGCTCGACACCGCGCGGCAGGAGCTGCACGAGTTGCGCGGCAAGCTGCACGGCGCACTCGCGCGCGAGGTCAACGAGTTCATCGACGCGCACAGCCTATTGCTGGACGACAGGGAACTGCTGCGCGGGCTGGACGACCTGGTTCGGGTCGGCCACTACCGCGCGGGCGTGGCGCTGAAGAAGCAGCGCGACCGCCTGGCCAAGGTGTTCGAGGCGATGGACGACCCCTACCTGCGCAGCCGCCGCGAGGACGTCGACCAGGTGATAAACCGGGTGATCTCCGCCCTGCAGCGCCAGACCAGCCGCGAGGAGCGCAAGCTCGCCGCGCGCGTGGGTGAGATCCTGGTGGCCGACACCATCGCGCCCGCCGACATGGCGCACCTGGTCGGCAACGGCCTGCTCGGCGTAGTCGCCAGTTCGGGCAGCGCCTATTCGCACAGCGCCATCCTGGCGCGCAGCCTGGACCTGCCGATGGCGGTCGGCACGCGCGATGCGCTGGCCACCATCCACGACGACGACCTGATCCTGCTCGACGCCGAACGCGGCGAGACCATCGTCCACCCCGCCGCGCAGGACCTCGCCCGCTACCGCGCCTGGCAGCGCGAGGCCGCGGCCGAGGGCCGGCGCCTGGCCAAGCTCGCCAACGCGCCGACGCTCACGCGCGACGGCGTGTCCGTCCGCCTGTTCGCCAATGCCGAAACCGCCGTCGACATCGCCGCCGCGCGCACGCGCGGCGCCGACGGCGTGGGCCTGTACCGCACCGAGTTCCTGTTCCTCAAGCACAAGGGCCTGCCCTCGGAGGACGAGCAGTTCAACGCCTACCGCGACCTGGTGCTGGGCATGGGCGGCCTGCCGGTGACCATCCGCACGCTGGACCTGGGCGCGGACAAGGCGGACGCCGCCGGCCTTGCCCTGCGCGGCGAGGACAACCCTGCGCTGGGCGTGCGCGGCGTGCGCCTGTCGCTGCGCTACCCGGCCGTGTTCACCACGCAGATCCGCGCGATCCTGCGCGCCGCCTGCTACGGCCCGGTGCGCGTGCTGGTGCCGATGGTCACCCAGCCGGACGAGCTGATCGCCGTGCGCACCCTGTTCAAGCTGGCGCGCCAGGACCTCAAGCGCGAGAACATCGACCTGCCGGAAAAACTGCCGCTGGGCGCGATGATCGAAGTGCCCGCCGCCGCGCTCAACGTGCGCGCGCTGCTGGAACACGCCGATTTCCTCGCCATCGGCACCAACGACCTGGCCCAGTACGTGCTCGCCGCCGACCGCGGCAACGACGGCCTGGAGAACATCTACAATCCGCTGCAGCCGGCGCTGCTGCGCCTGATCGCCTACGTCATCGCCGCCGGCCGTCGCGCCGCCAAGCCGGTGAGCCTGTGCGGCGAGATCGGCGGCGACGTCAAGTTCACCGCCCTGCTGCTGGCGCTGGGCCTGTGCGAATACAGCATGCACCCCAGCCAGATCCTGCACGTGCGCGACCGGCTGGCCACCCTCGACCATGCCACGCTGCGCCGCCACGCGGCGCAGCTGCTGCGCGCCCACACCCACGAGGAAGTGGAGCGGCTGCTGGCGCAACTGGCCGGCTGAGCGGGTGCGATCGAAGCGAGCGGCCTCGACCCGACGGCCCTTCGCTCAATGTGACGCGACCGTGACTGGCTGTCCGATGTTGCGATCGAGGAAATCCACGATGCGCTCGAACAGTTCGACCCGATTGGCCTCGCTGTAGAAGCCGTGACCTTCGTCGGGCTTGTACAGCCATTCATGGGCGATGTGGCGCTCGAGCATCGCCTTGTGCAGATTTTCGCCCTGAACCGGCGGCACCCGCCTGTCCCTGCCGCCGACGATGAGCATGGTTTGCGCGCGCAGGCGGTCCAGCTGGTCGACCGGCGAATGTGAAGCGAGCACGATCGGGTCGTCGCCGAGCGCATCGTGCAGGTAGCTCAGACCGTAGGAGGATTGGGGAATGTCTCCGCGCCTGTACATCAAACCCAGGTCGTAGACGCCCACGTACCCGATTGCGCACTTGTACAGATCGGGCTCCTTGACCGCGCCTTCGAGTGCCGCGTAGCCGCCATAGCTGCCACCGAAGATGCACACCCGTCCGGCATCGGCGTATCCCTGGCCGATCGCCCAGCGCGTGGCGTCGGTGACGTCGTCCTGCATGGTGCCGCCCCACTGCCGGTAACCCGCACGCATGAAGCGATAGCCGAAACCGCCCGAGCCGCGGTAGTTCACCTGAAGCACTGCGTAGCCATGGGTGGCGAGCATCTGCACGTACGGGTCGTATTCCCACGGATCGCGGATGCCGAACGGTCCGCCGTGCACGAACACCACCAGCGGCAGGTGCTTGGCCTCTTCCTTGCCCGGTGGACGGGTGAGGTAGCCATGCAGCGGCAATCCGTCACGCGCCTTCAGCTCGATCGGCTGCATCTGCGCCATGCGACCGGGATGGACCCAGGCCGCGCGCTGCAAAAGGACGCTTGCCTTGCCGGTCTGGGCATCCCACAGGTAGAAGGTGCCTGGGTCCGCATCGGACGAGACCAGGACCACCGCCTTGCGGCCATCGTCAGTGCTCGATACCACGTCCACGAACTCGCCTGGAAACTGTTGCGAGAAGGCCGAGATGAGCTTGACCGCATCGGTACCGGGTCGAAGCACGGACACGGCCGGCATGCCGGGCATCGAGCGCACACCCACCACCTGCTGCCCGTCCAGGCTCGTTTCCAGCCCGTCGGCGGCGACGCTTGGGCTGCTCCAGATGGGCTCCTGCAGCTTCTGCGTTGCAACATCCCACGGACAAACCGCGTCCACGACACCCGGGTGGCTGCAACTCATCAGGACGCGGGTGTCACCCTCGTCAAAGCCCAGCGGCCACACGATGCCTTGTGCATCTTCGCTGAAGAGCAGAGTCCACGGGGTCGCGTCGTTGGCACGATAGAACACCCGATACTTCGAATTGCTATCCGCCCCGTAGGCGAAACGCACCACGCCATGGTGGTCGGTCATGAACCCGGCATCGCGCAATGGCGCGGTAAGCACACGATGCTTGGTGCCGTCGCGGACGTCCATCCGGTAGATCTGGGTGAAATCGCCTTCGGCGCCGGTATTCCAGTCATTGATGCCGACCAGCACGTGGTGCCGGTCATCGCGCAGGGTGTCGATCATTGTGGCACTGGCGTACTCGGTGGTCGCATGCTGGATGTGCGAACTGATCGACTGCACGCCCGCCCGATAGCCGAACAACGTCGTTGCGCCACCACCGTCCGCGTTGACCGCGAACAGCTCGCCGGTGGCGACAGGTTGGTCGAGGCCGGCGACCTTCATGCCCACGGTGTAGATCACGCGGTCCGGGTTGGCCCACCAGAAGTCCACGACCTGCTCGCCTTCGCGCGGATGTACGGTGGCGCCCTTGCCCGTGTCCAGATCGACCAGCGCCAGTAACGGCTTGTCGTCAATGACGGCGACGGCAGCCAGATGCCGCCCGTCGGGGGCGATCTTGACTTGCTGATATTGGAGCTGGCGGGCCAGATCCTTGAACGATACGTCCTGGGCCTTCGCCGAAAATGCAAGCAGCAGGCAAGCCGCCCCTGCAAGGCAACGCATGATCTTCATGACTCCCTCCCCCTGACCGTTCCGTGGATGCTTCCTGCTGGAGCTGACCGATCGTATCCCAGCGGCTCCGCGCAAAGGTAAACATGAGCAGCTGCGAAGCAGAGAGCCGGCACACCGCAAAAAGGCCCGCGACGTGCGCGCGGGCAACGCTCGCCTGTCCGGCCTACCGGCCCACCGGCGGCCGGCATCGAGTCACTCCACCGTCTTGCGCCATAAAAAGACATGTCATGTTGGCCGCCGATACTGGCGCCTGATCCCGGAAGACATCGTGCCGTGACCCAGTACGTACACCCCTGCAAGCCCGGCCTCGTGCGCATCGTCAAGCATGGCCGCCGGTGGCGCTCGCTTCTGGACGAGCGCGAGGTGGGGCGCCACGAGACGGCGGAAACGGCCGTGCAGGCGCTTCGCGCCCAGTGGCCGCAGGCGCGCATTCCAGCCTCGCTGCTGCTTTGGCGGCAGCTTCCCGAGCCGAGGCGGATCGGCCAGCGCGCGGCGTAAGCGGGCAACGCAGGCGTCCCTCGACGGGCCGGCCTCCCCGGCCGCCGGCCGGCCTGCCGCGCAAGGCCTGCCCGGCAGCGTTCGCCGGTGTAACACAGGTGTCATCGGCCGGCCCGACGCTCGGTGGTCATGTGCTACGTGCAGCCGCGTGACCGACGACCATGAGCCGCGCCAAAGACCTCCACGCGCTGCAGGCGCGCCTGCCTACCCTGTCCGGCCCCGCGCCGGAGCGTGACCTGACGGACAGCTCGCTGTACCTCAACCGTGAACTGTCCCAGCTCAAGTTCAACGTCCGCGTGCTCGACCAGGCCCTGGACGAGCGCACGCCGCTCCTGGAACGGCTGAAGTTCCTGCTGATCTTCTCGCGCAACATGGACGAGTTCTTCGAGATCCGCGTGGCCGGCCTCAAGCGGCAGATCGCCTTCGACCACGAGATCGCCGGCCCGGACGGCATGGGTCCCCGGCGGGTGCTCGAGCAGATCAGCGCGACGGCGCACCGCCACATCGAGCGCCAGTACGCGATCCTCAACGAACGGATCCTGCCCGAGCTCGACGCGCACGGCATCCGCATCGTGCGCAGGGAACGCTGGACGCCGAGGCAGGCGCACTGGCTGCGCCATCACTTCCGCCACGAGGTCGCGCCGCTGGTCACGCCGATCGGCCTGGACCCGACGCACCCCTTCCCGCTGCTGGTGAACAAGAGCCTCAACTTCATCGTGCAGCTGAAAGGCATCGATGCCTTCGGACGGGATTCGGGCCTGGCCATCGTGCCCGCGCCACGCGTGCTGCCGCGCCTGATCCGGCTGCCGGACGAGGTGTGCGTGGACGGGGACAACCACGTCCTGCTGTCCTCGGTGATCCATGCCCAGGTCGCCGAACTGTTTCCCGGCATGGAGGTGCTCGGCTGCTACCAGTTCCGCCTCACCCGCAACGCCGACCTGGCGATCGATCCGGAAGACGTCGAGGACCTGGCGCTGGCCCTCAGGGGCGAGTTGTATTCGCGCCGCTTCGGCGACGCGGTGCGGCTGGAGGTTTCGGACAAGTGCCCCGCGGACGTGGTCGGGTTCCTGCTCGGCCGCTTCGGCCTCACGCACGCCGACCTCTACGAGGTGAATGGGCCGGTCAACCTGGCGCGGCTGTTCTCGCTGGCGATCGGGCTGGCAAGGCCGTCGCTGCAGTTCCCGGCGTTCACCGCCTCGCTGCCGCGGGCCCTGAAGAAGTCGCCGAACCTGTTCCAGGCCATCGCGCGGCAGGGCCTGCTATTGCTGCACCCGTACGAGTCCTTCGCCCCGGTGGTGGACCTGCTGCGGCAGGCCGCCAAGGATGCGGACGTGCTCACGATCAAGCAGACGCTCTACCGCAGCGGCGCCCATTCGGAGATCGTCGACGCCCTGGTGGAGGCCGCGCGTGCCGGCAAGGAAGTGACGGTGGTGGTCGAGCTGCGCGCGCGCTTCGACGAGGAATCCAACCTCGAGTTGGCGGCGCGCCTGCAGAAGGCCGGGGCCACGGTGGTCTACGGCGTCGTCGGCGTGAAGACGCATGCCAAGCTGCTGCTGGTCCAGCGCCGCGAGGGCAACCGGCTGGTGCGCTATGCGCACATGGGTACGGGCAACTACCACACCGGCAACGCCCGGCTCTACACCGACTACAGCCTGCTGACCTCGGACCGGGCGCTGTGCGAGGACGTCCACAAGCTTTTCATCCAGCTCACCGGCATGGGCAAGTTGCGGCCGATGAAGAAGCTCCTGCATGCGCCCTTCACCCTCAAGCGCACGCTGCTGCGGTTGATCGCCGAGGAGACCGCCCGCGCCGCCGCCGGCGAAGCGGCCCGGATCATCCTGAAGGTCAACGCCCTGACCGACGCGAAGATCATCCGCGCGCTCTACCGCGCCAGCATGGCGGGGGTCGGCATCGACCTCATCGTGCGCGGCATGTGCTGCCTGCGGCCCGGTGTTCCGGGCTACTCGGAAAACATCCGCGTCCGCTCGGTGATCGGCCGCTTCCTGGAGCACAGCCGCGTCTACTGGTTCGCCAACGGCGGCGAGGAGATCGTCTACCTGTCCAGCGCGGACCTGATGGAGCGCAATCTCGACCGCCGCATCGAGGTGGCGTTCCCGATCGAGATCAAGCGGCACCGGCAGCGCATCCGCGAGCACCTGGAGCTCTACCTCGGCGACAACGCCAACGCCTCGCTGCTGCAATCCTCGGGCGACTACGTCCGCCTCGCGCCCGCGGACGGGCAAGAGGCCTGTAGTGCGCAGGAACGCATGCTGGAGCAGCTCGGCGTGGCCGGCGCGGCCTGAGCAGCCAGCCGCGTCCCTGGCTGCGCGGCGGCGTCGCGATCGGGCTCAGGCCGGCAGGCGGCTGGTCTGCTCGGCCGGCAACCAGCCGCCGGTATGGATCACATGCATGGGCACGCCCTGGCGCCGCGCATGGCGCTTGGCCCGGGCCGCCAGGCGGGCGATCACCTCGACGCGCGCCGGGAACGGCGGCGCCAGGGCCACCGCGCCGACCGTCACGGACGTCAGGGGAAAGCTCTGGCGCGCGCCATGCCGGTCCTTGCCCTGCAGCTGCCCGCGCTCCAGCTGCGGCGAGTCGAACAGGGCGCGCGAGCGGTGCGCGAAGGCCTCGATCATGCGATGGCAGCGCTCGTGCCAGTTCGCGCTCTGCATGAGCAGCAGGAAATCGTCGCCGCCGATGTGGCCGACGAAGTCGGCCTGGCTGTCCACCTGCTCGGTGAGGATGCTGGCGAGCAGGCGGATCATGCCGTCGCCGCGGAAGTAGCCGTAGAGATCGTTGAACGGCTTGAAGTCGGTCAGGTCCACGTAGGCGGCGACGAACGGCACCGCGCTTTCGAGCAGCCGCCCCAGGTGCTCGGTGACCGGGATGTTGCCCGGCAGCAGGGTCAGCGGGTTGGCGTGGCGCGCGGCGTCGATGCGCAGCTCGGTCACCCGGCGCACCAGCGACTCGCCCGTGCCCAGGCCCAGGTAGCGGCCCTCGCGGGTCACCACGAAGCCGTCGGCCAGGTAGCGCTGGTCCTCGCCGCGCAGGATCTCGGCCATGCTCTCGAGACTGCGCTGCGCGTCGCACAGCACCGGTCCCTCGTTCATGAACAGCGCGCACGAGCGGCGCCCGAACAACTCGCGGGTATAGGGCTTGGCCATGCGTTCGGTGAACACGCGCCGGTTGATCAGGCCGATCGGCCGCTGCTCGACGGTCACCGCCAGCGCGTGCAGGTGCGGCTGCTGCGCGAACAGCCGCTCGGCCGCCGCCACGGTGTCCGCGGGCGTCAGTGCCGGCGCCTGGATCATCAGGTGGCCTGCCTTGATGGTGTGCTGCACGAGCGGCCCCTGCGGCCGCGGCGGCACCTGCACGCGCTGGCCGCGCAAGGCGACGCGCGCCGCCTCGGCCACCCGCACGGCCGGCTGCGGCGACGGGCGTCCCAGCAGATAGCCCTGTGCGTAGGTGATGCCGAGCTCGCACAGCATGCGCAGGTCGGCCGGGTCCTCCACGCCTTCGCCAATCAGCTCCGCGCCGAGCGTCTCGGCCACGCGGCACAGCGCCTGCACGATCACCAGCCGTTCGGCGCTCGTGGCCAGGCCATGGACCAGATAGCGGTCAATCTTGACCACCTCGGGGCGGACTTCGTTCCACATCTGGAAGTTCGAGTGACCGTTGCCGAAGTCGTCCATCGCCACGCGCACGCCGCGCGCGCGCAGGTGCGCGATGGAAACGGCAAGCTCGCCGGGGTTGTCCACGATGTCGCGCTCGGTGAGCTCCAGCGTGACGCGCGCCAGGTCGAGGCCCGAGGCGGACATCGCGGCGTGCACCTGCTCCGGGTGCAAGCCTTCCTGCAGGATCGCCTGCGCGCTCAGGTTGACCAGCAGACGCCCGGGCTCGGCCCGACCGGCGAAGGCGGCGCAGATCGTCCGCACCGCGTGCAGTTCCAGCTCGGCCAGGCGCCCGAGCTTGCGCGCCTCGTCCAGCAACTGCGGCATGGTAAGCCCCGGCGGTCCGACCAGCGGGCGGCTCAGGCCCTCGTGCGCGACGATTTCCAGCGAGCCCAGATGCACGATCGGCTGGAACACCGGACGCAAGCCATCCGGTTGCAGGGCCTCGTCGAGCCACTGGCTCGGCTGCGAAACGGGGCGATCGGATGGCATGGCGGGGACGATCGCTCAGGCGAACGACAGCGCGACGTCCGCCATCACCTCGGCGCGGGGCAGCCGCGGCTGCCCCTCGACATGGCGTTCCTCGGCCAGGGAGAAGAAGCCGACCACGTCCAGCAGCGTATGCGCGCTTTCCATCAGGCTGTGGCTCGCCGCTGCTGCCTGTTCACCGAGCGCCGCGTTCTCCTGCGTCATCGCCTGCATGCGTTCGGCCGCCTGCGCCACGCTGCCGACGTCTTGCGCGTGCGTGCGGCCGGCCTGGGCCATCGCGGCGACCAC
>NZ_JABFWW010000181.1 GCF_013362045.1 Frateuria sp.
TACTTCTCTTTGGGCCCGCAAAGAGAAGTGACTCGAGCGCCGGCAGGCGATCGAAAGCCCGCCGCAGGCGAGCCCGGTCGCGGAAGCCCCTCGGGAAAAAGCGAAGCGCACAACAACCCATCCCGCGAGCACCCGCCCCTCACCCCAACCCTCTCCCCCGGAGGGGAGAGGGGGCCAAGGCCGGCGAAGGAAAAGGAAACACGAGCGAAGCTCACCCCAGCCGCCGCGCGATCGCGTAGAACACCAGGTTGCCCACGCCGGTGGCCACCGCCAGCACCGCCACCAGCCCGGGCGTCAGGTCCTGCCAGCCGAAGGCCTGGATCAGCCCGAAGCCGATCCCCAGCGCGACCAGCACCACGCCCCAGTGCAGCGAGGAATGCCGGCGGCGCAGTTCCTCGCTCTGCAGCACCGAGCGCACCAGCTCCTCCGAGCCGCCCACGCTGACCATCTTCTGGCGCACCCGCGCGTCGACCACGGCCTTGATGGCGTAGGTGATGCAGATGAACAGCGTGATGGGGATGAGTTCGCCGAAATTCATGGGTCCTGCTCCTGTGGTGGAAGGTTCGGCACAAGAGAGACGGGCAGTTCTCCAGCGGTTGCACTGACAGCACTTGCAACCGTTTGCCTGCAGCGCGTATCCCATGGCCAATGGATGCCAGCTGCCCACCCAACCCGGACCGCGAACTGGTCGATGCCGTGCTGCGCGGCGCGCCCGGCGCGTTCGAGCGCCTGGTGCGCGACTACCAGGGCCTGTGCTGGCACATCGTCTACCGCATGGTGCGCCACCCCGAGGATGCGCGGGAGCTTTGCCAGGAAACCTTCCTGCGCGTGCACCAGTGCCTGCACCAGTACCGCTACGAGAGCGCGCTGAAGTCGTGGATCGGGCAGGTGGCCTACTCGATCGCGCTGCGCCACCTGCAGCGCAAGCGCATTCCGCTGTTCGAGCCAGCCGCAGCCGCCGCCGACGACGCCCCCTTGCTGCTCGAAAACCTGGGCGACGATTTCGACCTGGAACAAGCCTTCGGCGATGCGCAGGTCGCGCGGCGCCTGCACGCCGCGGTCGACGCGCTGCCGCCGGTGCAGCGTACCGTGCTCACGCTCTACCATCTGGAAGAGGCCAGCATCCCGGAGATCGCTGCAATCACCGGGCTGGCCACCGGCACCATCAAGAGCCACCTGTTCCGCGCGCGCCTGCGCCTTCGCGACATGCTCGAAGGCCGGCTGGGAGTTGACGCATGAACCACGATCCCCGTTTTCCCTTCCCGGATGACGACCCGGCGGAGCGCGAGTGGCTGGCGCAGGAGCGTGCCCTTGCCGATGAACGCGCCGGTGCCGGGCCGAACGCCGGCGACCCTGCACAGCGCGGCTACCGGCTGGTGGCCCACCTGCTCGCGCAGCCGCTGGATGCCCAGTTGCCGCCGGACTTCGCGCGGCGTGTCGCGCGCCAGGTGGAGCGGCCGGCCCGGGCGGCCGATACACGCTTCGAGGGCAACCTGCTCGCCTTGCTAGCCGTGGCCATGGCGTTCGCCGTGCTGGTGGCCGTGGTGTCCTTTGGCGCCACGTGGCTGCCATCGCTCGACCTGGAGGCAGCCGGTGCGCTGGCGGCCAAGCCATGGCTGTGGGCATTGGCGGCATGCCTCGGGCTTTCCCGCCTGTCCCGGCACTGGCTGCAGCACGATCGAATGGCCTGAGTCGGGCGGGGCGCGGCACAAGCGAGTCCCACCGGATCCGCATCCGCAGCAGGGAAGGGTTCGGGAGGGGGCCGTCGCTTCCGCCGTGCCGTCCCTAGCCCAGACGTCATGCACGCACCCTTGCCCCATCGCGGCTATCGTGGGCGCCCTGGTCCCACGGAGCGATGACATGCAAGCAATGCGATGGATGATGGTGGCCGCGATCGCGTGCGGTTCGGCAGTGAGCGCGAGCGCATTCGCGGCGGCGCAGCAAGGCAAGGCGCATGCGGGCACGCCGCTGGGCGTGGACCTCAAGGGCATGGACCGCTCGGTGCAGCCGGGCGACGACTTCGACGACTACGCCAACGGCAGCTGGCGCAAGAACGCAGTGATCCCGGCCGACCGCGCCAGCACCGGCATCTTCCTGGAGGTGTTCCAGAAGGCCGAGAAGCGCAACGCGCAGATCATCCGCGAGGCCGGCGCCGGCCATCCCGCCGCCGGCAGCAATGCGCGCAGGATCGCCGACTACTACGCCGCCTTCATGAACGAGGCGGCGATCGAGAAGGCCGGTCTCGACCCGCTCAAGCCCGAGCTGGACAAGATCGACGCGATCAAGACCCGCACCGACCTCTCGCGCGTGCTCGGCGGCCAGCTGCGCGCCGACGTCGACCCGATCAATGCCACCAGCTGGCATACCGAGCACCTGTTCGGCCTGTTCGTGACGCAGGGCCTGGAAGACCCCTCGCACAACATCGCCTATCTGTTGCAGGGCGGCCTGGGCATGCCCAACCGCGACTACTACCTGAAGAACGATGCGGAGATGGTCGGCTTCCGCGACAAGTACAAGGCCTATGTCGCCGCTACGCTGCAGCGCGCGGGCATGGCCGATGCCAAGGCCAAGGCCGATGCGATCTTCGCGCTGGAGGCGAAGATCGCCCAGGCGCAGGAAAGCCTGGTCGAGAGCGAGGACGTGCACAAGGCGAACAATCCGTGGCCGGCCAGTGCGTATGCGCAGAAGGCGCCGGGCATCGACTGGAACGCCTTCTTCGAGGCCGCCGGCCTGGCCGGCCAGCCGGTCGTCGACGCCTGGCAGCCGCAGGCGATCAAGGGCCTTTCCGCGCTGGTCGCCAGCGAGCCACTCCAGACCTGGAAGGACTACCTCGCCTTCCACACCATCAACGAGAGCGCCGGCCTGCTGCCCAAGGCCTATGCCGACGCCAGCTTCGAGTTCTACGGCCACACCCTGACCGGCACGCCCAAGCAGCGCGACCGCTGGAAGCGGGCGATCGGCGCGGTCAACAACGACCTGGGCGACGCTGTCGGCCAGATCTACGTCAAGAAGTACTTCCCCGCCTCGTCCAAGGCGCAGGTGCAGGACATGGTCAAGAACATCCTGGCCGCCTTCGACGAGCGCGTGGATTCATTGGACTGGATGACGCCCGCGACCAAGCAGAAGGCCAAGGCCAAGATCGAAACGCTCAAGGTCGGCGTGGGCTATCCGGAGACCTGGCGCGACTACGGCGCGCTCGAGATCCGCCCCGACGACGCGCTGGGCAACCACCTGCGCGCGGTCGCACAGGAGTACGCCCATCAGAAGGCCAAGCTGGGCCGGAGCGTCGACCGCGGCGAGTGGTGGATGACCCCGCAGACGGTCAACGCGGTGAACCTGCCGCTGCAGAATGCGCTCAACTTCCCGGCGGCGATCCTGGAGGCGCCGTTCTTCGACCCGAAGGCCGACGCGGCCGCCAACTACGGCTCGATCGGCGCGGTGATCGGCCACGAGATCAGCCACAGCTTCGACAACACCGGCGCCGAGTTCGACGCGCAGGGCCGCCTGGCCAACTGGTGGACGCCGGAGGACCTGGCGCACTTCAAGGCCGCCGGGCAGAAGCTGGCGGCCCAGTACGACGCCTACGAGCCGCTGCCAGGCCTGCACATCAACGGCCAGCAGACCCTGGGCGAGAACATCGCCGACGTCTCGGGCCTGACTGCCGCATGGATCGCCTACCACAAGTCGCTCGGCGGCAAGAACGCCCCGGTGATCGGCGGCATGAGCGGCGACCAGCGCTTCTTCCTGGCGTTCGCGCAGTCCTGGCGCACCAAGACCCGCGACGCCGCGCTGCGCCAGCAGGTGATCACCGACGGCCACGCCCCCGGCCGCTTCCGTGCACAGACGGTGCGCAACATCGATGCCTGGTACCAGGCCTTCGATCCGAAGCCTGGGCAGAAGCTCTACCTCGACCCGAAGGAACGGGTACACATCTGGTAAGGCAGCCGGCCCATCCCGATGGTGCCGAGAGCAAAAAAGAAAGGCCCCGAACGGGGCCTTTCCGCCTGAATGCATCCAGTCCGATGCTTACCAGGTACGCACGTCCGCCACGCCGGCGGTGAAGCTCTGCATGTCGGAGGAATAGCGGAACAGGCGGCCCAGGTCGAAGTCGACCGACTGACCCGGGGCGATGTTGGCGGTGCCCGCCGGCCAACCCTTCTTGCTCACCAGCACGTTGCCGCTGGCGTCCTTGGCCTGGATCGCGATCTGCGCCGCCGCAGCCTCGGCGCAATGGTTGACGAGCTGACCCTTGAGGCTCAGGCGGCCGCCGTTGGCCGCGATCTTGAAATCCTGCACGGCGAAGTCGGTCGGCGAGCAGGCGGCGTGGGCGGCCATCGGCGCGAGCAGGAACAAGGCGGAGGCGAGCAGGGTTTTCATGGGCGGATTCCGGTGCGTTAGGGATGTCGATAGGAGGCGACACCCCTGGAATCGGCCGGCTGGGGAAAATCTTTAGGCCGGTACGCCCGCACCGGAGCGGGCCGGTCCGGCGTGCTCCAGGAACCACAGGCCGGCGAACAGCTTGGGGTCGACCGAAT
>NZ_JABFWW010000070.1 GCF_013362045.1 Frateuria sp.
GGCACAGGTTCGCTCGCTCATGTCAGTTCTCCGGTCGACCCCGGGATGGGGTGGAGAAAGTAGACCCTGTGCGGATGGTGGACGCTGTCGAAAACTTTAGCGATCAGCGCTGCAGTGCCGCCTGCCGGAACTCGCTGGGCGTGCGCCCGTACATCTTCTGGAACGCCGCGCTGAAGTGGCTGTGGCTGGAGAAGCCCAGGTCCACGCCCAGCGCGGAGAGATCCTCGTAGTCGCGCAGCAGGTCCAGCGCGCGCGCCAGCCGCAGCCGCAACTGGTAGTGGTACAGCGGCACGCCTTCGACCTGGCGAAAACTCTGGGTAAGGTAGACCGCCGACACGCCGACTTCCGCCGCCACCTCGGCCAGCGTCCAGCGGCGCGCCAGGTCGCGCGCCAGCACCAGCTTGGCGCGGTCCACCAGCCGCTGGCGGCCCTGGCTGGAACCGGCCGCGTGCGTGGTGCGCGGCGCCAGCGCGCGGTGCGCCAGGGTCAGCGCCAGGCCCTCGCCTTCCAGCGGTTCGGCGATGCCTTCGCGCAACGAATGGCGCAGCAGCGCCACCAGCACCTGCGCGCGCGGGTCGATGCGCAGGCGCGGCTGGCCGAAGCGCAACGGTTCGCCCGCACGCAGCAGCGCCGCCGGCGTGATTTCGCGCAGCAGCGCCTCGTCGACGCTCATCGACAGGCTGGCATCGCCGCCCGGGTTCGGATGGCTGACCTGGTAATCCTCGCCGGCGTTGAAGAACAGCACCTGGCTGGCATCGGCCACCGCTTCGTCCGCGCCGACGTGGCGCACGTAGGTGCCGCGGTAGGGAAACACCAGGTGCGTGCGGCTCGCGCGCTCGACCGCGCCCTTGTGCCGGCAATTGCCCGCACAGACCACGTCGCGCAGTTCGATCAGCGGCGTGGTGAGCAAGGTACGGACCTCGAAGTCCGGGTGCATGGTGGACATGCCGGCATTATCGCCGGCGACGCCTGTCCTGCGGGAAGCGGCGGGCTGCCCGGATCTGTTCCCGGCTGATACGTTGTTCGGCGTCAGTGTCCAAAATCGACTCACCCCCTCCCCAGGCAAGGAGTTGCTCCCGATGATCCGCAAGACCCCCCGTGCGGTCGTACTCTTGATGTTGGTCGCCTTGGATTTCGGCACGGCGCATGCCCGTGACGCCGCTCCCGAACCTAAAGCGCCATCCACCGCCTCGGTGGACACCGGCGTCCTGGAAGGCGCGCCCTACAGGGTGGACATCCCGGCGGACTGGAATGGCGAACTGGTCGCGCTGCTGCATGGCTTCGAGCCCATCGGCACCCCGCGCGCCACGCCCAAGCCGCCGGGCGACGAGGCGCCGCTTTTCCTGGCTGCCGGATACGCCGTCGCGCAGAGCAGCTATGCCTCGCAGGGATGGGCGGTGGACGACGCGCTGCGCGACAACGAGCGCCTGCGTGCATGGTTCGTACGCAGGCACGGCAAGCCCGGGCGCGCTTATCTCGTCGGCTTCTCGATGGGCGGCTACGTCGCGCTGGCGAGCCTCGAGCGCTATGGCGCGCACTACGACGGCGCGCTGTCCCTCTGCGGCGCCAACGTGCCCGGCACGCGCGTGTTCGACGACGTGCTGACTTCACTGGTGGCGTTCGACTACTTCTTTCCCCACGCGGCCGGGCTGCCGCAGGGCGGCATCGCCGATCCCGCCGGGCCCGAGCTCGGCCAGACGGACGTGATGCGCGCGGTGGATGCCGCGCTGAAAACCAACGAAGACGCCGCGCGGCTCCTTGCCGAGCACGCGCAGGTATCGCGCGGACGCCTGGCCGGCGCCATCGGCGTGCATTACCTGGTCCTGCACCAGATGATTGCGCGAGCGAAAGGCATGCCGGTCGACAACCGCGCGACGGCATACGCCGGCTTCGGCGACGACGCGGCGTTCAACCGCGGCGTGCGCCGCTACGCGGGCGACCCGCAGGCGATGCTCTACCTTGCCAAAGCCACCTCGCTCAGCGGCGAGATCCGCAAGCCGCTGGTGCTGCAGTACAACCGCGACGACTTCCTCATTCCGGCGCGCTATCAGCCGGTGTATCCGGCCATGGTGCTGTCCGCGCACGGCCGGGCGCCGCTGGTGCTGCCACCGGCCGGCGAAGGCCACTGCGGATTTGCGCCGGAACAGATCATGCAGGCGTTCCGGACGTTGACCCGGATGGACCGTGGCGGGCCTTCGTCCCACTGACTCGTGGCTGCCAACCCATCACAGGACCATGTCAGTGCGACCGGGCAGGCAGGCCCGTCGCGTCTGCCTGCAGGGAGCCGAACTGCGGGTGTGCCTGCGCCGCTCCGCCCTGTCACTGCGGCCGCGTGCGGCCGACGGCGTCGGCCATGTCGGGCGCGGCAGCACCGAAGAACCCCTGCACCTCGGCCAGCTCCCGCGTGCGCGGCATCGGCGGCAGGCTGGCGAGGAACAGGCGGCCATAGCCCTTGGTCGTCAGGCGCGGGTCGCAGAGCATCAGCACGCCGCGGTCATGCACGTCGCGGATCAGGCGGCCGGCGCCCTGCTTGAGCGCGATGGCGGCGGCGGGCACCTGCCAGCCCATGAAGGGGTTGATGCCCGATTGCTCGAGCGCATCCAGGCGCGCCTGCAGCACCGGATCGTCGGGCGCGGCGAAGGGCAGCTTGTCGATCACCACGACGCTCAACGCCTCGCCGGCGACGTCGACGCCTTCCCAGAAGCTGGCAGCGCCGAGCAGCACGCCGTGGCCGCTGGCGCGGAAGTCTTCCAGCAGCTGGTGGCGCGGCGCGCTGCCCTGCACGAACAGCGGCCAGGGCACGCGGCCGGCGAGCAGCTCGGCGGCGCGGCGCAGGGCACGGTGCGAAGTGAACAGCAGGAACGCGCGGCCGTTGGAGGCTTCGAGCACAGGCAGCGCGGCGTCGATCACGCGCTCGGTATGGTCGCTGGCGCTGGGATCGGGCAGCCCGGCCGGCAGGTAGCACAGCGCCTGCGTCGCATAGTCGAACGGGCTCTCCAGATTGAGCGTCTGCGGATCGTCCAGGCCCAGCTGGCGCGCGAAGTGGTCGAAGCTGCCGGCGACCGACAGCGTGGCTGAGGTATGGATCCAGGCCGCCTGGGTGCGCTCGCGCATGGCGCGCAGCGGCGCGGCCAGGTCCAGCGGCGTGGCGTGCAGGGCGAAGCCGCGCGGAAACAGTTCGTACCAGCGCACGTCCCGTTCGCCACCGCCGTCGACGATGCGGTCCAGCCGTTCGGTGAGCGCGACGGCGCGCTCGTGCACGTTGGCCAGCCCGCGCGAGCGCTCGCCCTGCGAGGCGAGCAGGTCGGTGAAGGCGGCGAGCAGCTCGCCCAGGTCGCGCAACTCCTCGTGCGCGGTGGCAAGCGCATCGAGCTGCTGGAACGGACCGCGCGCGGGCAGCGGCTCCATCGCCAGGCGCAGGCGGCGCAGCGCACCATGCAGCGCTTCGGCCGGTTCCAGCAGCAGGCCGATGGCGCCGGTGACGCCGTTGCATTCGCGCAGTGTGTCGGCGGCGAGGTCGGACAGCTGCCGCGCGCTCACGCTCTGCGAGAAGAACTGGCCGGCGAGCTCCGGCACCTGGTGGGCCTCGTCGAGAATGAAGGCGCCCGCGCCGGGCAGGATCTCGCCGAAGCCTTCCTGCTTGAGCGCCAGGTCGGCGAACAGCAGGTGGTGGTTGACCACCACCAAATCCGCTTCCTGCGCCTCGCGGCGTGCCTTGACCACGTGGCAGTCCTCGAAGAACGGGCACTCCACGCCCAGGCAGTTCTCCGGCGTGGAAGTCACGCGCGGCCACAGCGGCGATTCCTCCGGCACCTCGCCCAGCTCCATCCGGTCGCCGGCGCGGGTGCGCGCGGACCAGGCGCGGATGGCCGCCAGCTGCGCGGCTTCGGTGCGCTCGAAGTTGCTGCCCTCGCGCACGGTCTGGTCCAGCCGGTACAGGCACAGGTAGTTGGCGCGGCCCTTGAGCAGCGCGGCCTTGAGCCGCGTGCCGAGCACCGCGCGCACCTTCGGCAGATCGCGGAAGTAGAGCTGGTCCTGCAGCGCCTTGGTGCCGGTGGAGACGATCACGCGTTCCCCCGAGAGCAGCGCGGGCACCAGGTAGGCGTAGGTCTTGCCGGTGCCGGTGCCGGCTTCGGCGATCAGCGTATCGCGGTGTTGAATCGCATCGGCGACCGAGCGCGCCATCGCCTGCTGGGCGAGGCGCGGGGCGAAGTTGGGCAGCTCGCGGGCGAACGGGCCGTCGGCGCCGAGCAGCGCGCCGATGTCGTCGGGATCGGTCATCGCGCAAGTATCGCCGAGTTGACGCCTGGCGCATGTACTTCCAGTGCATGCCATGATCGCTGCGCGCCGCAGCGGTGCACAGCCTGGGAGCCGCCATGTCCGAACCGACCGTGCGTCCCGCCGCGCCGCGCGCGTGGTTCGTGGTGCTGCACGAGTTCGCGCCCGGCCGTTGGCAGGTCATGGCCGAGGTCCCGCGCCGACCCGGCCTGCCCGCGCGTGCGGCGCGCGCCCAG
>NZ_JABFWW010000280.1 GCF_013362045.1 Frateuria sp.
CAAGATCCTTTGGTGTAAGGGCGCTAAGCTCTTTGTATGCAGCGTCCGTGGCTTGCTTGCTGCCGGTGCCCTCGCCATGCAATTTGTAGTCCTTTGGGCCAACAAATGCGAAGAATACGAATGGGGATGCAGGGCTGCCGGGCGCTGAAACAAAGACCAAGGAGCGTGTGTCGTCACAGCTGTAAACGAGCCATTGAGAGCCGCCGTAGCTCTTGTGCGCTGGGCCAACGTTGCACTGGAGCGTTGAAGGGCTTGCCGCAAAGACTGGACCGGTGCACAGGATTGACAAGAAGGGTAGACACAAGCTGCGCACGATGGAGTCCCCTAACGCTGGAGTTAAGCGGCGCGCGGCTTTTCGCGCGTCCGCTTGGACGAGTGGTTAGGGGCTACGGTAGCAGGAGCCGAGCTGAAAACCCGCCTTAATTCGACCTCGCCCTTGGGAACCCAAGGCTTTCCATGGGGCGCGAAAGTACCGTGGGTGTTCGTTTTGACCCAATGAAAGACCACTTCTGCTTCTAACACTCGCTTCGCGCCAGGGCCATGGACCATCACGCCGTTTACCAAAAGTTGCTCGAAACGACCTACTGAGCCGTCCATGTCGCTTTGTTGGACGCCGAGCTGCACCCAACAATTTGTATCTGTTGGATCCATGAGGAAGGCACCGTGGTGGAAATCGGTGGAGTACAACGCGAATGTTTTGTAGGCAACTCCGTCGTGTTCGGGACCGAAATGCTTGAGCTGACAAACCGAAGCGTGCGCCAAATGCTCACGGTTTGATTGAGCGACGGAAGGAAGACAAGCGGCCCAGAGCAAGGCGACAAAAATGCAGGCCAAACCGCTACGTTCCATGAGTGGACCCTAACTATTGAATGTACGGACCCGTGGGTCCGGTTATACATGCGTGAACTGCTAACGCCAAGGCGGCGCAACATGTTGATCTTTGGACAGACTTCGCCTGCTGCGTCCGGCTAAACGTTGGCGGCATAGCCGGACCCAGTCGAGCGACAAGGATGTCTGCTTTGGGTCGAAAGCGGACAGCGCCAGTCGGCTCCGATTTTTGCTCAAAGTCCTGCCAGCGCCCGCAACCGCGAACGGGTGAGTGGCCCGAAACGCAGCTGTTCGCACAATGCCGCAAGTTGTCCGTTGCCGGTGTTCCGGCGCAGTGCGTCGGCGGCGGGCGCCACCGGGGCGTCCAGCGCGATGCGGGTGAGGCGGCGGTACATGAGGGCTAGCTCGGCGTGTTCGCGCAGCCGCGCGGCGCAGGCCGCGGCGCCGCGCAGGCGCAGGAAGGCCACTTCGTCGACCCGTTCGAGCAGTGCGTCCAGGCTGCCGAAATGGGCCAGCAGCGCGGCGGCGGTCTTGGCGCCGATGCCGGGCACGCCGGGGATGTTGTCCACCGCGTCGCCGCACAATGCCAGGTAGTCGGCCACCTGGTGCGGGTGCACGCCGAGCTTCTCGTGCACGCCGGCCGGGCCCCAGCGCACGTTGCGGGCGAAATCCCATTGTTCGTCGCGCTCGCCAAGGAGCTGGCCGAAATCCTTGTCGGCCGAGACGATCACGCTGGAAAGGCCGTGTCCGCGCAGGCTCCACATCGCGCTGCCGATCAGGTCGTCGGCTTCGTAGCTGTGGTCGATCAGCACGGCGATGCCCAGCGCCTCGGTGATCGCCCGGCACAGCACGAACTGGCGCTCCAGCGCAGGCGGCGGCAGTTCGCGGTTGGCCTTGTAGGCCGGGTAGATCGCGTTGCGGAAGGAGCTGGTGAGCGAGGCGTCGAAGGCCACCGCCACGTGTTCGGCGCGGGTCTTCTCCAGCAGCTCGCACAGGAAGCGGGTGAAGCCGTGCACGGCGTTGACCGGGTGGCCGTCGGCATCGTGGAAGGCGTCGGGCATCGAGTGCCAGGCGCGGAACACGTACAGGCTGCCGTCGATCAGGTGCACCGCGGACGCGCGCGCGTCCGCTGCGGTCAGGGCGTCCATGTGCAGAGCAGGTCGTCCAGCGCGGGACGGTCGCGGTCGGGCACCTCGATCTGCGCCGTGCCGATGTGCACGAAGCCGACGACCTGTTCGTTGGCCGACAGCCCGAGCAACTCGGCGACCTGGGCATCGTAGGCGGCCCACCCGGTCAGCCATTGCGCCCCGTAGCCCAGCGCATGCGCGCCCAGCATCAGGTTGTAGGCCACGCAGCCGGCGGCCATCCGCTGCTCGATCGGTGGCACCTTGCTGCTCTCGGTCAGGCGCGCCACCACTACCAGCACCAGCGGCGCGAAGGCGTAACGGGTGCGCTCCTTTTCGCGCTTGGCCTCGGAGAGTTCCGGGTCGCGTTCGATGGCGCGCTCGGCCAGCCGCTGGCCGAAGGCGAGCTTGGCCGCGCCGCGCAGTTCGATCAGCCGGAACGGCACCAGCTTGCCGTGGTCCGGCACGCGGATGGCCGCTTCCAGCAACGCGCGCAGCGTTGCGCCTTCCGGCGCCGGCTCGCCGAGCTGGCGCGAGGGAATGGAGTGGCGTTGCAGCAGCAGGGACAGCGGATCGGGCATGGGGAGCAGATGCGGAAAAGCGTCATCCTACACAAGCCGGCGCCGCATCCGCTCACCACGAGCGCGAGCAGCTGAGCACCCAGGCCTGGCGCGCGGGCCGGCCGTCGTTGGAGTCGTCGAACGGATAGGGCTCCTGGCTGCCGCGGGCGATGGTCCAGGCCAGTTGCAGCTCGTAGCCGCGCCAGTCCAGGCCCAGGCCCAGGCGTGCGTCGGTGCGGTAGCGGCCGGAGTCGTAGTCGATCGGCCCCTCGCGTCGCAGCAGCCCGAGGTGCGCGAGCAGGTGCAGCCGCTCGGTGAGCGGCCAGGTACGGTCGAGCGCGGCGTAGAGAACCGGCGTGCGCTGCCCGAAGTAATGGTGGGCGTAGTACAGGCGCAGGCTGGAGCGGTCCGAGGCGAGGCCTACGTAAAACTCCCCGTAGCGATATGCCATGTCGCCGGCAATCGTGGAGTACTCCACGCCGGCGTCCCAGTCCAACCCGTCGCGCAGCGGCCGTGCGATGCCGACGTAGGCCAGCACTTGCGCGCGGGTCCGTCCGTCCGGCCGCACGCTGGCGGCCAGCATGCCGGCATACCATCCGGCGTTGCCGTCGTAGGCCGCGGACAGCTGCACCGCAGGCTGGCCATCGCTCAGCGAGACGCCGCGGAAGCGGTAGTCCGACAGCAGCGCCGCGCTGCCGGAGACCTGGGCGCCGGCCGTGGACGTGAACAGCAGGGCGCTGAGGGCAATCGCGTGGCGTCGCACGGAACAGTCCCATGGAGCGGACGATGGCCGGCATGGCGGCCGCGGGCATCCTGCGTGCGCACTCGGCTGCCTCGCGCCGGCGGACGGCTGGCCGCTGGTGGCGCGAGCCTAGGCATGCGCCGATATAGTCCATGTGGACTTCGTGGCGTCGGGTCCGTCAATCGTGCCGATGGCCATCGGGGCAGCGGAACTTGATTGCTCGCCGCGCGTCGGATCCTTCGCTGAAATCGAGTGAGCGAGCGACGCTTCCTCAGCGGACCGACAGCGTGGGCGCCTTCCCCTGCCGGTCGATGCGGTAGAGGGCTGCGCGCAGCTGCGCGGGGGGCAGCTGCGGCGACAGCTCGCGCAGCAGGGCGGTCAGGCCGCTCACCTGCGCGGCAGCGAACGAGGAGCCGGAAACGAAGCCCCAGCCGGCACCCGGCCGGGTGGTGGGAATGTCACGCCAGGGTGCGCGCAGGGCGTCGGCGACGCGGCTGCCGTCGTCGTCGCCGGCCACCGCCAGCACCCCGGGGTGGTCCGCCGGGAAGCCGCCGCCGGCCAGCTGCGGATCGACGGCGGCGACGATGCTGACGTGCCGGGCCAGTGCGAGGTCGAGCAGTTGTGCCAGCAAGGCGTCGTCCGGCCCGGCAAGGCTCATGTTGAATACCTGCGCATGGGCCTGCAGCGCAAACTGCAGGGCCTTGGCCAGGGTGAAGCTGCTGCAGGTGGCGCCCTGTGAACTGCCCTGCCAGCAGGCGCGCAAGGCGAGCAGGCGCGCGCCCGGCGCGACGCCGGCCACGCCGACGCCGTCGTCCGCGTGCGCGACGATGATGCCGGCCACTTCGGTGCCGTGCGCCTCGGCGCGATAGCCGCCGTCATCGACGAAGTTGCGCGCGGTGGCGATCTGCCCGCGCAGGTTCGGATGGGTGAGCTCCACGCCGCTGTCCACCTCGGCGATGGTGATGTGGCGGCCGGTCGCACGCGCGTGCAGCGCGTCCAGATGCCAATCCACCGTGGCCGGCGGAAGGATAAGGAGCGGGTCGCGGGCACCCAGCGCCCGGAACAGGTGCATCGGCTGCGCGGAGGCCACGCGCGGATCGGCCGCAAGCCGCTGCAGCAGCCGTGCATCCGCCCGGTCCGTCGCCTGCATCACGAAGCAGTCCACGTCGAGCGCGGGAATCGGCCAGTCGTCCAGCAGCACCAGGTGGTAGCGGCGGGCCAAGGCGCGCGCGGCGTGGCGCC
>NZ_JABFWW010000299.1 GCF_013362045.1 Frateuria sp.
GGCCGCCGTCGCGGCGGCGGCGCGGTAGGCATCGCGGAACGGCACGCCGGCGGCGGCCTGCTCGATCGCCACGTCGGTGGCGTACATCGCCGGTTCGATTGCCGCTCGCATGGCCGCCTCGTTCCAGCGCATGCGGGCGAGCAGGTCCGGCGCCAGTTCGAGCGCCGCGAGGCCGTGGGTCACGCCGTGGAAGAGCGAGCCCTTGGAGAACTGCAGGTCGCGCTGGTAGCCCGAGGGCAGCGACAGCAACTGCTCGATCTCGCAGCGCGCCGCCGCCACGGTGGCATAGCTGGCGCGCAGCAGCTCGACCACGTCCGGGTTGCGTTTGTTCGGCATGATGGAGCTGCCGGTGGTGTATTCGGGCGGCAGGCTGACGAAGCCGAACTCGGCGGTGGTGAACAGCGACAGGTCCCAGGCCAGCCGGCGCAGGTCCAGCAGCGCGCTGGCCAGCGACTCCAGCGCGGCCAGCTCGAACTTGCCGCGCGAGAGCTGCGCGTAGACCGGCGAGACCTGCATTCGCGCGAAGCCCAGCGCCCGCGTGGTGTGGTCGCGATCCAGCGGCAGGTTCACGCCGTAGCCGGCCGCGGTGCCCAGCGGGTTGGCATCGATCCAGGCCAGCGTCTGGCGCGCACGCACGGCGCTGTCGATGAAGCCCTCGGCGAAACCCGCGAACCACATCGCCGTGGAGGACACCACCGCACGCTGCAGGTGCGTGTAGCCGGGCAACGGCAGCGCCGGCTGCGACGCGCGGTCCAGGCACACAGCGGCGATCGCCCGGCACTGCGCGCCGAGCGCGGCCAGCTTTTCCTTCAGCCACAGCCGCGTGGCGACCAGGATCTGGTCGTTGCGGCTGCGCCCGGTGTGCACGCGCCGGCCGGCATCGCCGAGCCGCTCGGTGAGCCGCGCCTCGATCGCCGAATGGCCGTCCTCGTAGCGCTCGTCGAGCACGAAGGCGCCGCCGCGGAAATCCGTCGCCAGCGCATCGAGCTCGTGCGCCAGCGCGGCGGCCTCCTCAGCGGATACCACGCCGATGCGGGCGAGGCCTTCCACGTGCGCCTTGCTGGCGGCGATGTCGTGCAGGAAGAACTCGCGGTCGAGCAGCACGTCGTTGCCGGCGAGGAAACGCATGATGCGCGCGTCCACCTGCACGTCGGCCTTCTGCCAGAGTAGGTCGGTCATGGTCGTGTCCTTGGCGTTGGTGGCGATCAGGCGAACGGGATGCTTTCGAGCTCGGGCCGGCCCAGCGCCAGGTTGATGTTCTGCATCGCCTGCGTGGCGGCGCCCTTGAGCAGGTTGTCGAGGGTGGCCACGATCACTACGCGCCGGCCGTCGGCGGCCAGGGCGAAGCCGCCGATTTCCGCGTGGTGCCTGCCGGCGATGCGGCTGACCCAGGGCGCCTCGTCGAGTACGCGCACCAGCGGCTCGGCCTCGTAGGCATGGCGGAAGCGCGCGGTCACGTCATCGCGCTTGAGTGCGCGCGCCAGATAAAGGTTGCAGGTGACCGTAAGGCCGCGGAAATGCTGCGCCACGTGCGGCATGAACTCCACCGGCACGCCCAGGTGGGTGGAGGCCTCGCGCTCGTGCATGTGGCCGGTGAGCGCATACGGCATGAGGTTGTCGCGCAGCTTGTCCGGATCGTTCTTGTCCGAGGGCGTGGTGCCCGCGCCCGAGTAGCCGGACACGCCGAAGCACACCGGCGGCGCGGCCAGCAGGTCCTTCAGCGGCGCCACCGCAAGCTGCATCGCAGTGGCGTAGCAACCCGGGTTGCTGATCCGCCGCTGCCCGCGCCAGCGGCCGCGGGTCAGCTCCGGCAAGCCGTAATACCAGCGCTCGTCGAAGCGATAGTCGGCCGACAGGTCGACGATCAGCGGATCGCTGCCGCCCTGGTCGAAGGCCTCGACGCAGGCGCCGGCCTTGCCATTGGGCAGCGCCAGGATCACTACATCGGCCCCGAGTCGAGGCAAGTCCTCGTGCGCGGGTGCTGTGTAGCGCAGCTCGCCGGCGTACTCGGGCACGTGCGCGTCCACGCGCTGGCCGTCCAGTTCGCGCGAGGAGACGTAGGCCAACTCGAGCGCGGGATGCCGCGCGATAAGGCGTATCAGCTCGGCGCCGGTGTGGCCGCGTGCCCCGACGATGCCTACGGTTTTCTTTTCCATCGATCACTCCGTTGCTTGGCTTCCCGCCGCGGGTGCAATGCGGGTACAGGGGAGGCCTTTTGCTCTGGCCCAGGGTGAAAAGCGTCCTTACCCGACCCTCTCCCCGGGCTGCGCCAGGGAAGAAGGCTCGCGGTCGAGAAGCGTGGGCACCCTCTGCGCACAGTGTTCCACGCAACGTTCGATCTTCCGGAAATCGTCGATGCCGTACCAGTACACCTTCCAGCGCGGCTGCTTCAGGCAGCCGTCGCATTCGGCGTCGTAGAACGGATTGACGTTGTTGCCGTGGCGCGAGCGCCAGAACAGCTGCGGGTTGCCTTCGCGCATCACCAGCCAGACCGCGCGCCCCAGGCCCTCGCCCTGCGCCTCGTCGAGCACGGCGAACTTGTCCAGGTAGGCCGTGCCTTCCGCGTGGGTGAGGATCATCGCCGCGCGGTAGTTCTCGCTGACGTAGACCCGGAACGGCTGCGTGCGCTCGAAATAGTCGGGCACCAGCGCGCGGCCGAAGCTCGACTCGATCAGCCCCCGCAGGCGCGCCTGGTCCACGCCGTCCCAGGAATCGAACGTCAGCACCTTCTCGCCCCGCCGCACCAGGGTGCCCGAGCCCTTGTGCGTGAACAGCTCCTTGGCCAGCTCCGCCGGCCGCGTGATCGACACCGACGAGGTGAGCGGCAGGTCGGCCAGCAGGTCGGCGATCTGCTCGATCTTCAGCCGCATGCCGCCGTCGATCCACGGTTGCGCCATCAGGTGCTCGTACTCGGTGGACAGGTTGATCGAGTCGATCACTTGCCCCTGCGCGTCGAGCAGGCCGCCGGTGCCGGTGAGGAACACGATCTTGTACGGCTGCAGCACGCGCACCAGCTCGTTGGCCGCCACGTCCGCGTTGATGTTGAGCAGCTGGCCTTCGGCCGTCTCGCCCAGGCTGGCGATCACCGGGATCGCATTGGCGCGCAGCGCCGCCTCGATCGGCGCCAGCTCGATGCCGGTGACCTTGCCGACCATGCCCAACGCCTCGCGGTCCAGGTAATCGGACGCAAAGACGCCTGCGGCGACCGACACGGCACGCGTATCCATCGCATGCAGCGCGTCCACCAGCCGCAGGTTCTGCTGCTGGAACACGCGGCGCACCACGCCCAGCGCCTGCGGCGTGGTCACGCGCAGGCCGCCCACCGTCTGCTTGACGATGCCGGCGGCGGCCAGCTCCTGGTCCAGCTGCGGACCGGCGCCGTGCAGCACGATCGGGGTCAGGCCCACCTGCTGCAGGAAGGTGAGCGAGGAGGCCAGCGCCGGCAGGTCGTCGCGCAGTACCGCGCCGCCGACCTTCACCACGGCGAAACGCTTGGCATCGATCTGCGAAAAGCGCTTGAGGTACTGCTGGATTTCCTTGGCGCTGCCCATGCTCTCGAGCAGCCGCACGATGGTCTTGCGCGTGTGCTTATGCGTTTCCACGGCTCACGATCCGGTAGAGGTTGTCTGCGTATTGCTCGAGCTGGTCGAGCGCGATCCATTCGTCCGCGCTGTGCGCCTGGACGATGTCGCCCGGGCCATAGACGAAGGCAGCGCAGCCGGCGGCGGAGAACAGCGCGGCCTCGGTCCAGAAATCCACGGCGTTGCCGACCGGGATCTCCAGTTCGTCGGCCAGGTCGCGCGCGGCAAGGCGGCGCGCCTCGGCGGTGGCCGTGTCGCCAGCCGGCAGCGAAGCGCCGCGGAAGGTTTCCTCGAAGTGCACCGGCGGCACGTCCCCCAGGCCGCGCAAGCGCGCGAGCAGATCGTCCGGGTGCATCGTCGGCAGCGGCCGGAAGCCAAAGCGCAGTTCCGCCGCCGGCGCGATCACGTTGGCCTTGATGCCGCCCTCGATCCGGCCGATGTTGAAACGCAGGCCGGTGAGCCCGCCGAAGCGCTCGTGCGACTGCGCGGCGACGAAGTCCAGCGCCGCCGCGCCCCAGCGCACCGCCTGGTGCAGCGCGCTATCGCCGGGCTTCTGCTCGCCCGAGGCATGGCCCGCCTGCCCGGCAAAACGCATCAGCACCGACTGGATGCCGCGATGCGCGAGCACCGCCTCGCCTCGTGTCGGCTCGGCCACGATGACGGCTTCGTAGGGAGTGGCGCTCCCCTCTCCGGATGGGAGAAGGGGAAAGGCCTTGAGGAAGCCCGCGATGCAGCGTGCGTCGTTGGCCTCCTCATCGGTGGAGAACAGCAAAGCCAGCGGGCCGTCGGTGGCGTTGGCCACGGCCAGCAGCGCGGCAGCGGCACCCTTGATGTCGCAGGCACCCAGGCCGATCGCGCGATCGCCCGCCACGCGCAGGACATGCGGGTCGGCGCTCCATGCCGGCGAGTCCGGCACGGTGTCCAGGTGCACGTTGAACAGCAGCCGCGGCTGGCCGCGCACGGCGTGCAGCGTCACTGCGCCGGCGCCGTAGTCGGTGACCGTCACCTCGAAGCCCGGCAGTTGCGCGCGCAGGTAATCGAAGAGGCCTCCCGTGCCGATGGCGCGCGGCGGATTGCGCGTGTCGAAGGCGACCAGCGCGCGCAGGTGCTCCAACGTGGCGTCCAGCAGCGCGCTCATCGCATGCTCCCGTCGGGAGAGAGGTTGAGCAGCGGGTTCGGCCAGAGCGCAGCGCCCAGGCCCGCCCGGCTGCTCACCCTCGGCCTCTCGCCCGCGGGGAGAGAGGAGACAGGCGCGGCGTTCATGCCTTCGCGCCCCGGTTCACTTCCGCCCACAGCGTCGAGCTCATGCCGAACAGCTTGATGAAACCCTCGGCTTCTTCCACGCCCCAGTCGGCCGACTGCGCGTAGGTGGCGCCCTTGGCATTGAGGATGTGCGGCGAGGCGATGGCCACCGCGCTGACCATGCCACCGCTGGTCTCCAGCGTCACCTCGCCGTTGACGGTGGACTGGCTGGACGCCAGGAAGGCTTCAAGGTCGGTCTTGATCGGGTCGTGGAAGAAGCCCTCGTACACCACCTCCACCCACTTGCGCGCCACCTCGGGCTTGAAGCGGTTCTGCTGCTTGGACAGCACGGCCTCTTCCAGCGCGCGGTGCGCGGCGAGCAGCGCGGTCAGGCCCGGCGCCTCGAACACGATGCGGCCTTTCAGGCCGATGGTGGTGTCGCCGGTGTACATGCCGCGGCCCACGCCGTAGGGCGCGAACAGCGCGTTGAGCCTGGCGAGGATCTCGTGGCCAGCCAGCTTCTGGCCATCCAGCGACACTGCTTCGCCGTTCTGGAAGCCGATCTTCACCCGCAGCGGTTCGGCGGGCCATTCGGCGCGCGGCTTGCACCAGCCGCGCGCGCCCTCGCCCGGCGCCTGCCACTTGTCGATCTCGCCGCCGGACATGGTCACGCCCAGCAGGTTCTCGTTGATGGTGTAGGCCTGCTGCTTGGCGCGCACGCCGAAGCCGCGCTCCTCCAGGTACTTCTGCTCGTAGGCGCGGGTCTGCGTGTGCTGTTTCTGGATCTCGCGGATCGGAGCAACGATCCGGTAGTCGCCCAGCGCCTTGACCGCCAGATCGAAGCGCACCTGGTCGTTGCCCATGCCGGTGCAGCCGTGCGCGATGGCGTGGGTGCCCAGCTCCGCGCAGCGCGCGAGCGCCGTCTCGACGATAAGGTAGCGGTCGGACACCAGCAGCGGGTACTGGCCCTGGTAGCCCTCGCCCGCCCACACGAACGGCTTGACGAAACCGTTCCAGATCGCCGGGCCGCCGTCGACGGTGCGGTGGCTGGCGACGCCCAGTTCCTGCGCGCGGTGCTCGATGAAGGCGCGCTCCTCGTCGTCCACGCCGCCGGTGTCGGCGAACACGGTGTGCACGTTCCAGCCCTGCTCCTTGAGGTAGGGCACGCAGAAGCTGGTGTCGAGGCCGCCGGAGAAGGCGAGGACGATGTCTTTCTGGCTCATGGTGTTGTCTCGTTCGGGCAGTCAGGAGGCGAGCAGCGAGGCCATCACGGCCTTCTGCACGTGCAGGCGGTTTTCGGCTTCGTCGATGGCGATGCAATAGGGGGCGTCCATCACCGCGTCGGTGGCCTTGACGTTGCGGCGCAGCGGCAGGCAATGGCTGAACAGGCCGTGGTCGGTGAGCGCCATCTTGGCCTCGTCCACGATGAAGTGCCGGTGTGCCTCGCGGATCGGCTTTTCCTGCTCCCAGCGACCGAAGTACGGCAGCGCGCCCCAGCTCTTGGCATAGACCACATGGGCGCCGCTGTAGGCCTCGGCGATGTCGTGGCTGACCTTGAGCGAGCCGCCGTTCTGCGCGGCGTTCTGGCGGCCGGCCTCCATGTAGCGCTCGTCGAGCACGTACTCGGGCGTGGGGCAAAGCAGGGTCACGTCCATGCCCAGCTTGGTGGCGATCAGCAGCGCGGAGTTGGCCACCGCCGTGTTGAGCGGCTTGGGATGGTAGGTCCAGGTCAGCACGTACTTCTTGTTCTTGAGGTCGCCCAGGTGCTCTTTCAGTGCCAGCGCGTGCGCCAGCTCCTGGCACGGGTGGGTGATCGTCTCCATGTTGATCACCGGCACCGTCGCGTAACGGGCGAAGGCCTTGATCACGCGGTCCTCGCGGTCCACCGCCCAGTCCTGGAACTTCGGGAAGGCGCGCACGGCGATCAGGTCGACGTAGCGGCTGAGCACGCGCGCCACCTCGGCGATGTGCTCTTCGGTATCGCCGTCCATCACCGTGCCGACATCGAACTCGATCGGCCATGCATCCTTGCCGGGCGCAAGCACGATGGCGTGGCCGCCCAGGTGGAACGCCCCCAGTTCGAAGCTGGTGCGCGTGCGCATCGAGGGATTGAAGAACAGGAGCGCGACGGACTTGCCGGCCAGCTGCTGGCCGCGCGGCGAGCGCTTGAACGCGGCCGCCTGTTCCAGCAGCGCATCGATCTCGGCGCGGCTGTAGTCCTGGGTGGTGAGGAAGTGTCGTGGGGCCATGATCGGGCTCGCGGTTCGTGGAAGCGGCTTCGGCGATCGCGGCGGGTTCTTCAAACAAAAAACCCGGCGCGAGGGCCGGGTTTGTTCGTCGTCGCGCCCTGGGCGCGTGCTGCGACAGCCTACCCGGCCGAATGTCGGTCCAGCGGTCGGCGCGCACGCGAGGTCATGCCAGCGGCCATGCGGGCGCTGGTGAGCACGGTAGCGGTGTAGGCGGCTGCGGACATGCGGGTTCCGGGTAGGGAGCGGGCATCATGCCGGCATTCGTGCGGCGATGCAACAACTATTTTGGACGTCCATACGAACGGACGTCCATAACGAAAACCGCCGCCCGGAGGCGGCGGTCTTCGCTCATTCGGCGGGCGCAATGCTCACGCGCACCCGCAGGCGCTCACCGGGATCGTAGTTCAGGCGCGAAACGTAGACCTCGCCGTGGTAGCGGTACTCGACGTCGTAGCCCATCAGCCGGCGCTGCTCGCTGACCGAACTGACCTCGCGGCAACGGGTCACGGTGTCGTCATACTCGCGATCGCCCCGGCTGGCGACGCCGTGGCCTACCGCGCCACCGGCCACGGCGCCGACGACCGTGGCCGCCTTGCGCCCATCGCCTTTGCCCACCGTGTTGCCGAGCACACCGCCGATCACCGCGCCCAGCACCGTGCCTGCGGTCGTATTGCCGCCGCCTTCGCGGCGAACCACCGGCTGGTCGTAGCACTCCTGCCGCGGCACCTCGGAGCGGGCCACGCCGTAGACCGGATCGACCCGCAACACGTCGGCCCAGCCGTAGTGCGTGTTGGTGTCGTCGCCATCGGCATAGCGCCTGTCCTGCGCATGCACGGTGCCGGCCACGAGAGCCAACGCCAGCGCGGGGAGAAACATCTTGTTCATGGGACCTCCAACATGGTCCGAAACGCGCTTCTGCGCGGTTCCCATTGCAGCAAATTCACGCTGAATCAACGCTTAGAGCGCTTGACGGCCGACGCGCGGGCGCAATCCGGCCCGCCGGGACGTTTTCCCGCCTCCCTTTGCCCAGCCTTCTCCCCGTCGGGGAGAGGCAGCAGAAGCGGGCTGCTAAGATGCGCGGCTTGGCCCGCGCTACCGACATGCCAATGCCGATCTCGCTCTACAACAGCTTCACCCGCCGCACCGACACCTTCGTGCCGCTCGACCCGGAGCGCGTGACGATGTATCTGTGCGGGCCGACCGTCTACAACTACGTGCACATCGGCAACGCGCGCGGGCCGGTGGTGTTCGACGTGCTGGTGCGGCTGCTGCGCCGGCATTACCCGCGCGTGGTCTATGCGCGCAACATCACCGACGTCGACGACAAGATCAACGCCGCGGCGCTCGAACAGGGCGTGGAGATCGGCGCGATCACTGGCCGCTTCACCGCCGCCTATCGCGAGGACATGGCCGCGCTGGGCATCGCGGCGCCGGACATCGAACCCCATGCCACCGCGCACATCGGCCAGATCATCGCCATGATCGAGGCGCTGATCGCCAGCGGCCACGCCTATGCGGCCGAGGGCCACGTGCTGTTCGACGTCGGCACCTACCCCGACTATGGCCGGTTGTCCGGGCGCGACACCGACGAACTGATCGCCGGGGCGCGGGTGGAGGTGGCGCCCTACAAGAGGAACCCGACCGACTTCGTGCTGTGGAAACCTTCCACGCCCGAGCTGCCCGGCTGGGACAGCCCGTGGGGCCGCGGCCGTCCTGGCTGGCACATCGAGTGCTCGGCGATGAGCGCGGCCCATCTGGGCGCGACGATCGACATCCATGCCGGCGGCGTGGACCTCGCCTTTCCGCACCACGAGAACGAGATCGCGCAGTCCACCTGCGCGCACGGCGGCGAGGTGTTCGCGCGCTGGTGGCTGCACAACGGCATGCTCACCTTCGACGGCCGCAAGATGTCCAAGTCGCTGGGCAACGTGCTGCTGGTGCACGAACTGCTGAAGCGGCATCCGCCCGAGGCGCTGCGCCTGCTGCTGTTGCGCGGCCACTACCGTCAGCCGCTGGACTGGTCGGACGCGGCACTGGCGCAGGCGGTGAGCACGCTGGATGGCTGGTACCGCGTGCTGCGCGACCTGGCGCACGTGGGCGTCGAAGACAAGCTGCCGGTGCCCGCAAGCGTGGAGGCCGCGCTGTGCGACGACCTCAACACGCCCCAGGCGCTGGCCGAACTGGCGCTGCTGGCGGACGCTGCGCGCCAGTCGGGCGACGCGGCCGCGAAGGCCGCGCTGCTCGGCGGCGGCGCCCTGCTCGGCCTGCTGCAGCAGGACCCGGAGGCCTGGTTCAAGCGTGGCGAGGTGGCGATCGACGAGGCGCGCATCGAAACCCTGCTGGATGAACGCCGCGCCGCCCGCTCCGCCCGCGACTTCGCCCGCGCCGACGCCATCCGCAACGAGCTGGCGTCGATGGGCGTGGTGATCGAGGACGGCGCCCAGGGCACCCGCTGGAGCATCCAGAAGAGTTGAACCCGCGTAGTGGCGCCCTTCAGCCCGTGGCTTCCAGCCTGCGCGATAATGCCTGCATGAACGCCATCGCCCCCAGCGCCGCGCAGGTCCAGCAGGAGATCACCGAGGAGTTCTCCTTCTTCAGCGACTGGTCCGAGCGCTATCAGTACCTGATCGACCTGGGCAAGCAACTGCCGCCGCTTCCCGAGGAATGCAAGACCGAGGACTGGCGGGTGCACGGCTGCCAGTCGATGGTGTGGCTGGTGCCCAGCGGCGATGCGACGAAGATGCACTTCGCGGCGGCGAGCGACTCGGCCATCGTCTCGGGGTTGATTGCGCTGGCGCTGCGCGTGTATTCGGATCGCTCGGCCGCGGAGATCGTCGCTACCGAGCCCGAGTTCGTGCAATCGATCGGCCTGGCCAAGCACCTTTCGCCGACGCGTTCCAACGGCCTAGCCGCGATGCTGGGCAAGCTCAAGGGCTACGCAGCGGCCGCCCAGGCCGGAACCTGACGGACAGCCCGACGGCCACGCTCCCGCGACCCGCGCAAGCCTTCCCCTGAAATGGCGAAGCCCCGCTCATTCGGCGGGGCTTCGCATGGTGCGGCGGGCCGGTAAGGCGTCAGTCGCCCATCTGCTTCTGCAGGTGTTCGCGGCGTTCCTGCGCGTCGAGCGACAACGTGGCGATCGGGCGCGCGTCCAGGCGCTCCAGGCCGATTTCCTCGTCGGTTTCCTCGCAATAACCGTAGCGGCCTTCTTCGATGCGGCGCAGCGCCTTGTCGATCTTGGAGATCAGCTTGCGGTAGCGGTCGCGCGTGCGCAGTTCCAGCGAATTCTCGGTTTCGCGGGTGGCGCGCTCGGCCTCGTCGCCGACGTCGCGTACCTCGTCGCGCAGGTTCTCCATCGTCTGGCGCGATTCCTCCACCAACTGGTCGCGCCAGTCGCGCAGCTTGTTGCGGAAGTAGGCCAGGTGCCTGGGGCTCATGTACTCCTCGTCGTTCGAGGGACGGTAACCCGGCGGCAGATCGATGTTGATCGTGGAGGGCAGCGCGTAACGACCGTCTTCGCGGGTCACGCCATTGTCTAGGCTTGTAGCATTGTTCATTGAGGACTGCGGGGTCTTCTGTTTCTTGAGTGGGGTATGGCGGGCGGTGGCGCTGGCCACGCGCGGGGTCACCATGGCGACGGCACTCGCCACTTTGCCCTTCATGGGCGCAACGGCGGGTGATGGAGATGTTGGCCTGGCTGCAACCGATGTGGCCGGCTTGGCTGGAGCTGGCGTACCGGCGGGCTTGGCTGCGGCCTTCGCAGGCTGCGCGGCGGCGGGCTTGGCGACGATCTTGTGCGGGGCTTTCGGTGCCACTTTCGGTGCCGCTTTCGGTGCCGCCTTGGCGACCGGCCTGGTCGCCGCCTTCTTGGCGGGGGCCGCCTGCCGCGGCTGCGGCCGTGCCGGCTTCTTCGCCGGAACCGGCTTGTTGGGGGCGGCTTTCTTCGCGACGACCTTCTTGGCGGGAGCCTTCTTGGCCACGGGCTTGGCCGCCGGCTTCACCGCCTTCTTCGGCGCGGCCTTCTTCGCCACCGGCTTCTTGGCGACGGCCTTCTTCGCTGCAGGCTTTGACGCGACCGGCTTCTTTGCCGCAACCTTTTTCGCGGGCGCAGCCTTTTTGACGGCGGTGCTCCTGCCGGCCCGCAGGCTGGCAGCGGCTACACCGGACTTGCCGGACCTGGCCGGCTTCGCCTTGGCCGCAGTCTTTCCCTTCTGCGCCTTGGCGGCGGTCGAACTACGCGTCGTTTTCGCCATTTCCTTCACCGTTTTGGCCGTGGCGGCCGGGTGTTATAGCCCATGCGCCTTACACCGGCAACAGGCATCTGGAATACTGTCCGACCACTACATGCCGCGTTCCGTTGGGACTGCGTGAACGAAGTGACCCGATTCCTGCTCCTGCTGCTCGGCCTGTACAAGCGCATCTTGAGCCCCCTGCTGGGGCCGCGTTGCCGCTTCCACCCCAGCTGTTCCGATTATGCACGGATTGCATTGCTGCGCTTCGGCCCGCTGCGCGGCAGTGCGCTGGCGGTCTGGCGCATCCTGCGCTGCCAGCCGCTATGTGACGGCGGCGCGGATCCGGTGCCGGAACAGTTCCATTTCGCCCGCTGCCGCTCCCACGCAGAACACCGAGGTCCTCCAGCCGGCTGATCACTTGCCGACAAAGGCCGCCGTTTCCAGGCTGACCTGCGCATCAAGGGCGGCCGCATCGGCGCCACCGGCGGCAACCTGTCCGCGCGGGGAGCAGGTCATCGACCCAGCCGGTCCGTGGCTGCCGCCGGGCGTGATCGACGACCAGGTGCATTTCCGCGAGCGGGGCCTGACCCACAAGGCCGACACCTCCCCCGAATCGCGCACCTGCGCCGCCGAACCGCCGGTGGTCAACAGCACCTGCTACATGAGTGCGAGCGACGACCACCCCGAGGCGTCCGCGCGCTCGATCCCAAGGCCGCGCGCCGGGCGTGAAGGTGTTCATGGGCGTATCCAACGGCAACACGCCGTTCAAACCGGCCCACTCACGGGCAAGAAGATCACACGCAACCGCACGCTATGGCGTCTTCCGGCGCAGCCGGCAAGCGGCGCGTATCCCGCTCAACCGCCTTGCCCGTAGCCGCCCGGCACGCCCTTGCTGGCGTAGGCCACCGCATCGTGCGGATGCAGGCTCTCCTGATGCTCCAGGCGAACGTGGAAATCGGCGATGCGCGGGTCGGCATCCAGCGCCCTCTGGATGCGCCTCGCCGCATCCTCGCAGAACATCAGGTTGCCGCCATTGGCCAGCGCGAACGCCTGTTCGTCCTCGCGCTTGACCGCGGTCTGCACCGGCGTGCCCAGCGCCTGCTCGACGCGGTCCAGCGTCGAGATCAGGTTGAAGCCCATGCCATCGGCCAGGCGCACCAGCAGCCGCGCCACGCTGCGCTGCGCATGCGGCGTGGCGACGATGCCCTGCTCGCTGCCCAGCCATGCCAGCACCTCCGCATGGTCGACCGGCTTGGAAGCATCGAAGTCGCGTGCGAACTGCTCCTGGATCAGCTGCCGCGACAGCGCCGCGGACGCCGGGCAGGTCGACGAGTAGACCACCTCGGTGCCCAGCTCCAGCTTGAACCCGTCGGCGCACAGGCTGGCCTCGATCGACACCGGATAGGTTCGCCAGCCGCTGTTGGCGCTGCGCAACGCAGGCCGGCGCACCAGATGGTCGAAACGAATGCTGATGCGGGCGCGGTCGGAAAGATCCTTGTGCGATTCGAGAAACGCGCGCAGCAGCGACTCGATCATCGGCGCGTCCAGCGGCTTCGCGCCCAGGTGCCGGTCCACCAGCAGGTACAGGCGCGACATGTGGATGCCGCGCTTGTCCGGCCGGGTCAGGTTGACGAAGGCGCCGACCTGCGCGCTGGCACGGTCGACCTTGCCGTCGCCGGCGTCGAAGTGCACCGGTACCTCGATGCCGTCCATGCCCACCCAGTCCAGCGCGCCGGCCAGGTGCGGCTGCGCCTGAACGGCGACGTCGGGCAGCAGGCGTGCGGTATTTTCGTGGCTGTGCATGGGAATTCCTTGCGGAGGCAATGGCGCCGCGCAGCCCTATTTTGGGGCAGCGGACGCCGAGGCAACAGGCACGATGCGGAAACGCTGTGTCGTTTGCCGGTCGCCCGCGGTGATTCAGGCGCCGATGTCGCGCTGCCAGCGTCGCGCGGCCTGCCAGGCGGCAAAGGTGCCCGCGATGCCGCCCGCCGGACGGGCGCGCTGCAGGACCGCGAGCGGATCAGGCGCGCGAGCCGCGCGTTGCGCCAGTCGTTCGCCTTCGCGCGACTCGAGCATGCGGAACACGCTGAGCGGCCCGGACAACCGGCCGGCCTCGCGCCAGGCTGCGGCGAGCGTGTCCAATTGTTCCCGCACGGCGGCGTTGCGCGCCGTGCCCGGTTCGCGAAGCTGGATGCGGTTCAAGCCGTGGCGTGCGAGGTTGGCCATCGGCAGTGGCAGACGGTCGCGTTCGGCATCGTCGTCCAGCCGGCGCAGCGCGTGCAGCAAGTGGGCAAGCGTGGCGAGCCGCGCCGCGCGTTCGGGCGAGGCCGCCTCGCCGAACCACCATGCGGTTTCCAGCGCAGCCAGCGCGCCATGCAATGGCGATGCGGCTGCAAGCTGGCCGGCAAAATCGGCGGCAGTGCCTTCTTCCAGCTGTTCCATCGCGGCGAGCACCGGCGCCACCCACCGGTCGCTGCCGAGGCGCCGGGCGCGTTCGTCGTCGAACAGCACCTGGGTCAGCGGGTGGCGCCCGCCGCTTTGCGCGGCGCCGGCCAGCTCCTCCGCCCACCAATTGAGCTTGCTGGCCGCCACGTGCGGTTCCCGGATGCCATAGGCGGCGTCGAGCAGTTCCTGCTCCAGCGCGGCCAGCGCGATGTGCCCGGGGTAGCGCGCGGGGTCGACGAAGGCGAGCGCAATGCGCTGGGCCGGTTGTGCGGCCAGCCACTTGTCGACGTAGCTCTGCAGCGCGTCGTTGGCGCCTTCCATCACGCGACCGCCTGCCCGTGCCGCAGCCAGTGGGCGAACTGCCGGGGCGTATCGAGCACGGCGTCGGCATTCCATTCGCGCGGATCGCCGCCATCTAGATAGCCCCAGGCGACGGCCACGGTATACAGTCCGGCCGCCGCGCCGGCCATGACGTCGCGGCGGTCGTCGCCGACGAACAGGCTGCACGGGGGATCGATGCCGGCGCGCTCGCATGCGAGCCGCACCGGTGCCGGGTCGGGCTTCTTCACCGGCAGCGTGTCGCCGCTCACCACCGCAGCGGCGCGCAGGTCCCAGCCGATCCGCCGCAACAGTTCGTCGGTGAGGAAACCGGGCTTGTTGGTGACGATGCCCCAGCGCATGCCGCGGGTTTCGAGCTGGTCGAGCAGGTCCTCGATCCCTTCGAAGGGGCGGGTGGCCTCGCCCATCGCCGCCTCGTAAAGCGCAAGGTAGCGCTCGACGCGCGCCTCCACGGCCGGCTCGCCCAGGTGCCCGAAGGCGCAACGCAATACTGCACGGGAGCCGCGCGAAACCACCTCGCGCACCGGCGCGTAGGGCGGAACCGGCACGCCCTCTTCACGGCACTGGCGCTCCAGCGCAGCGTAGAGATCGGGCGCGCTGTCCAGCAGGGTGCCATCGAGGTCGAACAATACACCTTCGATGCGGGACGGCAGTGCCTTCATGCCGGCTTGCGCGCGCAAAGCAGGTAGTTCACGGCGGTGATGCGGCTCAACGCGGCCTTGCGGGTGAGCGGGTTGTAGGCAAGCCCGGAAACGTCTTCCAGTTCCAGCCCGGCGTGGCGCAGCAGGCGGCCCAGTTCGGACGGTTTGAGGAACTGCGCGTAATGATGCGTGCCGCGGGGCAGCAGGCGCATCACGTATTCGGCGCCCAGGATCGCGGCACCGAACGCGGCGGGCGTGCGGTTGAGCGTGGACATGAACAGGCGGGCGCCGGGCTTGAGCAGCGCCGCCAGGTCGTTCACCAGCGCAGCGGGATCGGGCACGTGCTCGATCAGCTCCATGCAGCACACCGCATCGAAGCTGGCCGGCTCGCTGGCCGCGAGCGCAGCCGAGGACTGCACGCGGTAATCGGCCTGGAGGCCGGATTCGAAGAGGTGCAGCTTGGCCACCTCGATCACCTTTTCGCCGAGGTCGATGCCGGTGACCTTGGCGCCGTCGCGCGCCAGCGCTTCGCTGAGCAGGCCGCCGCCACAGCCGACGTCGGCCACGTTCGCGCCGCGCAGATCCACGCGTGCGGCCACGTAGGCGGCGCGTACCGGGTTGAGGTCGTGCAGCGGGCGCGATTCGCCGTCCGGATCCCACCAGCGGGCCGCCAGCTTGTCGAAGCGGGCGATTTCTTCGGGACTGACGTTGGCGGTGTGTTCGATCATGGCCTGTTTCCTTGCGGACACTTCACCGGTCGGCCGTCAATTCCGCAAAAGCGGGGATGAAGGCCATACGGTGCAACTGCTGGTTCAAGTCAGGTGAGCCTAGCGCGCCTGCCATTCGTGGACCGTCACGTCCCAGCCGCCGCTGACGTGCGTCGGGTCGCGTTGGGCGATCGACTGTGCCTCGGCCAGGTCTCCCGCGCGCAGCAGGTAGGCACCGCCGGACTTGTCGCCGAACGGGCCCGAGCGCTCGATGCGACCCTCCGCGCGCAGCTCGTCGAGGAAACGGTTGTGCGCCGATACCACCGCAGCGTCGAACTGCGGGCGGCGCATCACCATCACGAGATAGAGGTTCAATGCGGACTCCTTACGAGAACGCGGCGATGCGCTCGCGCCAGGCGTGCGCCTTGGCAAGGATGGCGGCCGCATCCATGTCGAGCAGTTCGCGTGCGGCCAGCTTGCGCCGGCCGGCGATCCACACATCGGTCACCTGGTGCCGCCCGGCCGCGTAGGCCAGCTGCGAGGCAACGTGGAACAGCGGCTGCGTCTCGATGTCGCCCAGCCGCACGGCGGCGAGGTCGGCCTGCTTGCCCGGCTCGATCGAACCGATGCGGCTGTCGAGCCCTATCGCCCTGGCGCCGTTGAGCGTGGCCGCGCGCAACGCATAGGCCGCGTCGAACGCGGCGGCGTCGGAGGCCACCGCCTTGGCCAGCAGCGCCGCGGTACGCAGCTCGCCGATCATGTCCAGGTCGTTGTTGGACGCGCAGCCATCGGTGCCGATCGCCACGTTGACCCCGGCGCGGCGCAATTTCTCCGCCGGGCAGAAACCCGAGGCGAGCTTGAGGTTGGACTCGGGGCAATGCACCACCGACACGCCCGCTTCCGCGCAGGCGGCGATCTCGCCTTCGGTCATCTGCGTCATGTGCACGGCGATCAGCCGGTCGTTGACCAGGCCCAGCTTCTGCAGGCGCTGGAACGGGCGCAGCCCTGATTTCTTCTTCTCTTCCTCGACCTCGTGCGCCGTCTCGTGCAGGTGCAGGTGCACGGGAATGTCGAGCTGGTCGGCCAGCATGCGGATGCGCTCGAAGCTCTCGTCGGACACCGTGTACGGCGCATGCGGTGCGAAGGCCGTGCCGACCAGGCCGTCGCCGCGGAAGCTGTCGTGTACCTCCCCCGCGCGCTCGAAGTATTCGTCCTGGCTCTTGGCCCAGGCGGTGGGGAACTCGATCACCGGCAGGCCGACCACGGCGCGGAAGCCCAGGCGCCGATAGGTCGCGCCGATCACGTCGGGGAAGAAGTAGTTCTCGTTGGCGCAGGTGGTGCCGCCGCGCAGCATTTCGGCGACCGCGAGCTCGACGCCGTCGCGCACGAACTCCGGCCCGATCACCTTGGCCTCCGCCGGCCAGATGTGCTGCTGCAGCCAGGTCATCAGCGGCAGGTCGTCCGCCAGGCCGCGCAGCAGCGTCATCGGGTTGTGCGTGTGGCTGTTGACCAGGCCCGGGATCAAGGCGTGCTCGGGCAGCTCCACCCGCTCGCGCGGCACGTAGGCGGCGCGCGCCTGGGCGGTGGGCAGGATCGCCTGGATTTCGCCGTTCCGGATGGCGACGGCGTGATCCTCGAGCACGACGCCATGCGGTTCGACCGGCACGACCCAGCGGGCTTCGATGAGAAGATCGACCTCGGTGGGGCCTGCGACCATGATTGCCTCGGGGGTGGTAAACGAAAACGGCACGGCGCAGAGCGGCCGTGCCGTCGAAACGGGCGACTCGCCGCTTACTTGCCGACGCGGCTGACGTATTCGCCCGTGCGCGTGTCGACCTTGATCATTTCATCCGTACCCACGAACAGCGGCACGCGCACCACGGCGCCGGTCTCGAGCGTGGCCGGCTTGCCGCCGCCACCGGAAGTGTCGCCACGCACGCCCGGGTCGGTCTCGGTGATCTTCAGCTCGACGAAGTTGGGCGGCTGTACGGTGATGATTTCGACGTTGAATAGCGTCACCACGCACTCCTCCTCACACTTGAGCCACTTGGCCGCATCGCCCACGCCGGCCTTGCCGGCCTGGTGCTGCTCGAAGGTCTCCTGCTGCATGAAGTGCCAGAACTCGCCGTCGGAGTACAGGAACTGCATGTCGGTGTCGGTGACGTCGGCGACCTCGAAGGAGTCGGACGACTTCATCGTCTGCTCGGTGGTGCGGCCGGTCTTCAGGTTGCGGATGAAGATGCGGGTGAAGGCCTGGCCCTTGCCCGGCTTGATGAAGTCGGCGTCGGTGATGACCCACGGGTCATTGTTGTGGAGGATCTTCATCCCCTTCTTGACGTCGTTGAGACCGGCGGTGGCCATGCGCTTTCTGCTCCAGGGAGTAAACACCGCCCAGCGGGCGGCTAAAATAGGGGCTTGCGCGGGCCCGACGCCCGCTTCAAGGCCCGTCATGATAACCGCAAGCCCCGCCGGGCGCCTATCGCCCGCCGCCCCCGACTGGCGCGAACTGTGGCGCGACGCCGTCACCGACGCGCACGAACTGCTGCGCATGGTGGAGCTGACGCACCTGGCCGACCGGCTGCCGCCGGCCGATGCCGGTTTCGCCCTGCGCGTGCCGCGGGGTTTCGTGGCGCGCATGCGCCCGGGCGACCCGCGCGACCCGTTGCTGCTGCAGGTGCTGCCGCAGCTGGCCGAACTGGACCGGGCGCCGGGCTTCACCGCCGATGCCGTCGGCGACTTGGCGGCGCGCGAAGCGCAGGGCGTGCTGCACAAGTACCAAGGCCGCGCGCTGCTGATCGCCAGCGGCAGTTGCGCGGTCAACTGCCGCTACTGCTTCCGGCGGCATTTTCCCTACGGCGAGGAGATCGCCGCCGCGGGCCAGTGGCGGCAGGCGCTGGACCACCTGCGCGCGGACCGGACGATCAGCGAGCTGATCCTCTCCGGCGGCGATCCGCTGGCGCTGGCCACCTCCAAGCTGGAAGAGCTGTCGCGCGGCCTGGCCGAGCTCCCCCAGGTGACGCGCCTGCGCATCCACACCCGCCTGCCGGTGGTGCTGCCCGAGCGCATCGATGCCCCGTTCCTTGCCTGGCTTGGCGCGCTGAAGCTGCAGAAGGTGGTGGTGCTGCACGCCAACCATGCCAACGAGCTCGATGCGCAGGTCGACGTCGCCTGCGCTGCGCTGCGCGGGGCCGGCGTCGCCGTGCTCAATCAATCCGTGCTGCTGCGCGGCGTCAATGACGACGCGGAGGTCCTCGCCGCGCTGTCCGAGCGCCTGTTCGCCGCTGGCGTGCTGCCCTACTACCTGCACCAGCTCGACCGCGTGCAGGGCGCGGCCCACTTCGAGGTGGACGATGCGCGCGCGCTGGCCCTGGTCGACGCCGTGCGCGCTCGCCTGCCCGGCTACCTGGTGCCGCGGCTGGTACGCGAAGTTGCGGGGGACGCCTCCAAGCGCCCGCTCTAAGAAGCGGACGCCGAAGACGCCAGTCGCGCCTTCGAAGGTCGATGCTGGCGATCTTGCGGGGAATCCGTTAAAAACCGTGGATGGAGGGTGAACGGCCAGGCGAGCGTGCCTTCCGGTCGCGGCGAAGGCCGCCGGCGATTGGGCCGATCCCAGGGGCAGCCGCCAGGGCGCAATGAAAAAAGATTCCGTCATCAAGATCCTCTTCGTCGAAAAATCGGTCGAGGATGCCGAGCAGGTGATCAGCCTGCTGCGCAACGCCGGCATCGCCGTTCGCCCGGCGCGGGCGACCCAGACTGACCAGTTGCAGGAGGCGCTGGACGAGTTGGAGCCGGACATCGTGCTGTTCGACCCGGCCGCGGGACTTGAGCTGCGGGAGGTGGCGCACCTGCTCGACGCGCATGGCCGCGACGTGGCGCTGGTGGCGCTGGTCAGCCAGCTCGACACCCAGAGCGTGGCCGAGATGTTCGCCGGCGGCATCCGCGGCACTGCGCTGCGCACCCAGCCCAAGCAGCTGATCGCCGTGCTGCAGCGCGAGTTCGAGGCGCTGCATACGCGCCGCCAGGTGCGCCTGCTGGAAGCCGCGCTGCGTGAATCGGAGCGCCGCTGCGACGCCTTGCTGGACTCCTCCGCCGACCCCATCGCATACGTGCACGAAGGCATGCACGTGCGCGCCAATCGCGCCTACCTCGAGACCTTCGGCTACGAGGATTTCGACGACCTGCTCGGCCTGCCCGTGCTCGACCTGATCGGCACCGCCGACGCCGAAGCCTTCAAGAACCTGCTGCGCAGCCACTCGCGCAAGGAAAAGGCGCCCAGCCAGCTGGAGCTGCAGGCGCGCCGCGCCGACGCCAGCACCTTCAAGGCCACGGTGGAATTCGCCCACGCCACCTTCGAGGGCGAGCCCTGCCTGCAGATCGTGTTCCGCCGCCAGCAGGTCGATCCCGCGCTCATCGCGCAATTGCAGCGCGATGCCGTCACCGGCCTGTTCAACCGCGCCCGCACGCTGGAATACATCGACGAGGCGGTCGCTGCTGCAGCCAAGGGCAAGAAGGGCCAGACCCTGTTGCTGATCGAGCCGGACAACTGGCAGAGCACCGTAGCCGGCATCGGCCTGGGCCAGGCCGACGAACTGCTGGCCGCCTTTGCCGGCCGGGTGAGCGCCCTGCTCGGCGAAGGCGACATGGCCGGCCTGCTGGCCGAGCACACCATCGGGGTGGTGCTCGATTCGCGCAGCGACGAGGTCATCAAGCAGTGGATCGACGCCCTGCTGCAGGCCATCGCCCGTGAAATCTTCGACGCCGGCACCCACTCCATCACGGTCGCCGCCAGCATCGGCGGCAGCCTGCTGAGCGAGAAGAACGCCAACTCCGAGCTGCTGCTCAACCAGGCCAGCCAGGCGCTGCGCAACGCCCAGAGCCAGGGCGGCGGGCGCATGGAGCTGCACGACCCGGCCGCGCGCGAGAAAGCCGAGGAGGAACGCGAGCGCTACTGGCTGCAGCTGCTCAAGCAGGCGCTGACCAACGACGGCTTCGTGCTCTATCACCAGCACACGATCAGCCTGCAGGACGCCGAAGGCGAGTACTCCGAAGTGCTGCTGCGCATGAACGGCCCGCAGGGCGAAGTGCTTCCGGGCTTCTTCATGCCTATCGCCGAGAAGCACCATCTCACCCCGGCGATCGACCGCTGGGTGATCAATCGCGCCATCGGCGTACTCAAGGCGCGCGATGGCCAGGGCGTACAGACCACCTTCTTCGTCAAGCTGACGGCCGAGTCCATGCAGGACGCGACCTTCCTGGCCTGGCTGGAAGACCGCCTCAAGCGGGCGGCGCTGCGCCACGGCCAACTGGTGCTGGAGATGACCGAGAGCAAGGTGGTCACGCTGTTGCGCCCGGCGCAGGAGTTCATCAGCCGCTGGAAGAAGATGGGCGGGCGTTTCGCGCTGGAGCAATTCGGGTCGGGCCTGAACTCGTTCCAATTGCTGGCCCACATCGATGCGGACTATCTCAAGATCGACCGCACCTACATGAACCAGCTGCCGCAGCATCCGGAAAACCAGAAGAAGATCGGCGAGATCTGCGTGCAGGCCCACGAGCTGAACCGGCAGACCGTGGCCGAATGGGTCGAGGACGCCACCAGCACCTCGCTGCTGTTCGCCTGCGGCGTCGACTTCGTGCAGGGCAATTTCCTGCAGGAGCCACAGCGGTTGATGTAGCCGACCGCTCCGGCCGGTCGCTTGGCGTGGAAACGCGAGCGTAGATAGGGGCCCATCCCCGCCCAGTTCCAGGAACGCAAGAGCCCCGCGGACCGCTCCACGGGGCTCCTGCGGTACGGCGAACCGCCGTCGCTTATTCGGCAGCGGCAGCCTTGGCAGCGGCCTTGGCGGCCGATACGGCGGCGACGTCTTCCTTGATGCGGGCCGCCTTGCCTTCCAGGTTGCGCAGGTAGTACAGCTTGGCGCCGCGCACCTTGCCCTTGCGCTTGACCTGCACCGAATCGATCGCCGGGCTGTGCGCCTGGAACACGCGCTCCACGCCGGTGCCGTGCGAGATCTTGCGCACGGTGAACGCCGAATGCAGGCCGCGGCTGCGCTTGGCAATGACGATGCCCTCGAAGGCCTGCACGCGCTCGCGGTTGCCTTCCTTCACCTTGACGTTGACCACCACGGTGTCGCCGGGGCCGAATTCCGGCAGCTGGCGGGTGATCTGCTCGGCTTCGAACTGTTCGATGATCTTGTTCATGGCAACCTCTGTGGTTTTTGCGGCCATCCCTGGCCGCGAGAGTCAAAAAGCGGCCGTCCTTGGCCGCACTCTTCGTTGTCAACCGTCGCGACCGTTCTGGCTGGTGTGCTCGCGGCGGAATTCTTCAAGCAACGCGCGGGATGTCTTGTCCAGCGTGCATTGCGCCAAAAGGTCGGGCCGACGCAGCCAGGTTCGTCCCAGCGACTGCTTCAGGCGCCAGCGGCCAATCGCCGCGTGGTCGCCGGAGAGCAGCACCTCCGGCACGTCACCCAGTGCGTCATGCACCGGCTTCGCATAGTGCGGACAATCGAGCAAGCCGTTCGAGAACGAATCCTGCTCGGCGGACGTCGCGTCGTTCAACGCGCCTTCCTGCAGCCGCCCCACCGCGTCGATGACCACCGCGGCGCCCAGCTCGCCCCCGGACAGCACATAATCGCCGATGGAGAGCTCTTCGTCGACTTCGTGCGCCAGCAGGCGTTCGTCCACACCCTCGTAACGCCCGCAAAGCAAGGCGATGCGCGGCATCTTGGCCAGCGCTTCCACCCTGCCCTGCGTCAGCCGCGCTCCCTGCGGGCTCAAGTAAATCACGTGCGCCGGTTCCGGCGCCGCCTCGCGCATGGCCTTCATGGCCGCCCGCAAGGGCTCGATCAGCATCACCATCCCGGGTCCGCCGCCGCAGGTGCGGCCGTCCACGGTGCGGTAGTTGTCGGTGGCGTAGTCGCGCGGGTTCCAGGTTTCCACCTGCAGCAACTGCCGCTGCTGCGCGCGTCCCACCACACCGACGGCGGCGCACTGGCGCATGAAGTCGGGAAACAGCGTGACGACGTCGATGCGCATCGGATCCTCGATTCCTAGAACTCCGGATCCCAGTCCACCACCATGCGTCCGCCGGACAGGTCCACCGAACGCACGTAAGTCCCCTGGACGAAGGGCACCAGCCGCTCGCGCGTGCCGTCCCTCACCACTACCACGTCGTTGGCGCCGGTGGCGAACAGGTGGCTCACCCGTCCCAGCGGCACTCCTTCCGTGGTGACGACCTCCAGACCCTCGAGGTCGACCCAGTAATACTCGCCCTTGGCCGGGGGCGGCAGCAGCTCGCGGGCGACATGGATGTCCTTGCCCACCAGCGCCGCCGCGGCATCGCGGTCATCCACACCGGGCAATTGGCAGATCAGCCCCTTGCCCTGCGGACGCCCGTTGATCCCGGCGGCCTCCATCACCTCGCCCGGCGCCTTTTCGAGCAGCCAGGGCTGGTACTTGAAGATCTGCGTGCGGGGCTCGGTCCAGGATTCGATCTTGAGCCAGCCCTGCACGCCGTACAGCCCGACGATGCGTCCGACCAGGACGCGCCGACCGGCTTGCGACATCGTTAGGCAGCCTGCTGCTTGCCGGCTTCCTTGACCAGGGCGGCGACCTTGTCGGTCAGCTGCGCGCCCTTGGCGACCCATTCGTTGACGCGCTCGACATTGAGCTCGAGGCGCTTGTCCTTGCCCGAGGCGACCGGGTTGTAGAAACCCACGTTCTCGATGCTGCGGCCATCGCGCTTGCTGCGCTGGTCGGTGACGACGACGTGGTAGAACGGACGGCCCTTGGCGCCGCCGCGCGAAAGACGAATCTTGACCATAAGTAAAAGCTCCAGAGGTGCCGGCGATACCGGCAGCACGCACGGGATCCGCGCGCGGTAAACGCGGCATTTTAGTGGAATTTCGGTAAAAGGGAAGCCCTGGACGGGGAACGGGGAACGGGGAACGGGTTGTCGCAACCTGGCGGGCTTTCCGCGAGCGCGCATCGCTGGCGCAGGGATCTGGGCGGAACGGGGAGCTACGTGTTCCCCGTTCCCCGTTCCCTGCTCCACTCACCTCATCGGCGGGAAACCGCCGCCCATCCCGCCCATGCCCTTCATGGCGCCGCGCATCTGCCGCAGCAGCCCCTTGGTGCCGCCCTTGGAGAGCTTGGACATCATCTTCTCCATCTGCATGTACTGCTTGAGCAGGCGGTTGACGTCGGCGGGCTGGGTACCCGAGCCGCGGGCCACGCGAGCGCGCCGCGAACCGTTGAGCAGGTCGGGGTGGCGGCGCTCCTTCTTGGTCATCGAGCCGATGATCGCCACCATGCGCTTGATCTCGTTGTCGTTGACCTTGGACTTGACGTTGTCCGGCAGGTTGGCCACGCCCGGCAACTTGTCCATCAGGCCGGCCAGGCCACCCATGTTGTTCATCTGCTCGAGCTGGTCGCGCATGTCGTTGAGATCGAAGCGCTTGCCCTTCATCACCTTCTGGGCGAGCTGCTGCGCCTTCTCCTGGTCGACCTTGCGCTCGACCTCCTCCACCAGCGAGAGCACGTCGCCCATGCCGAGGATGCGCTGCGCCACACGGTCCGGATGGAACGGCTCCAGCGCGTCGGTCTTCTCGCCAGCACCCAGGAACTTGATCGGACGGCCGGTGACGTAGCGCACCGACAGCGCGGCACCACCGCGGGCATCGCCGTCGGTCTTGGTCAGCACCACGCCGGTCAGCGGCAGCGCCTCGCTGAAGGCCTTGGCCGTGGTGGCCGCGTCCTGGCCGGTCATCGAGTCGACCACGAACAGCGTCTCGACCGGCGTGATCGCGGCGTGCAGCGCCTTGATCTCGTCCATCATCGCCTGGTCGATGTGCAGGCGGCCGGCGGTGTCGACCAGCAGCACGTCGACTACCTCGCGGCGGGCGGCGGCGATCGCGCCCCTGGCGATGTCGACCGGACTCTGACCGGGATCGGAGGGGAAGAACTTCACGCCCACCTGCTCGGCCAGCGTGCGCAACTGCTCGATGGCGGCCGGACGGTAGACGTCGCAGCTGACCACCATCACCTTCTTTTTCTTGCGTTCGGTGAGGAAGCGAGCCAGCTTGGCCACGGTGGTGGTCTTGCCCGCGCCCTGCAGGCCGGCCATCAGCACCACCGCAGGCGGCTGCTGGGCCAGGTTGAGCTCGGCGTTGGCCGTGCCCATCACCTTGGTCAGCTCGTCGCTGACCACCTTCACCAGCGCCTGGCCCGGCGAGAGGCTCTTGAGCACCTCCTGGCCGACCGCGCGCACCTTGACCCGTTCGACCAGCGCCTGCACCACCGGCAGCGCCACGTCGGCCTCCAGCAACGCGATGCGCACCTCGCGCAGGGACTCGCGGATGTTTTCCTCGGTCAGCCGCCCGCGGCCGCGCAGGCGGTTGACGGTGGCGGAGAGGCGCTGGCTCAACGACTCGAACATGGGCTGGCTACGGCATCGGCAGGAACAAGCAGGCCAATATATCAGAGGGCTCCGCCGGCGGCGGTTTCGAAGACCCTGGCATGGTCGAGGGCACCGGAATTCGTCGCCTGCGGCCGCAGGCCGACCGTTGCAGCCGTCCATGGCACCGTGGAGTGGCCCATGCGCATGGCCCGGAGGGGCTTCGTTCACCCGGCGCAAGCCGTATGCGACACTTCCCGCTCATGTTGCCCGCCCTCTCGCTCATCGCCATCGCCTGCTACCTGCTTGCCTCCGGCCTGCTCGCGTGGCCGCTGTTCGGACGCGGGAGAACGGCGCCACCGGCCTTCTGGCAAAGCCCTGCCCTGACGGTGGCGACGCTGGCCGTACTTGCGCACGCCGGCGTCCTGCTGGGCATGCACCGTGGCGCGCTGGACCTGCATTTCTTCGCCGCGCTGTCGCTGGTCGCCTGCGTGGTTTCGGCGCTCACCCTGCTTGTCAACCTGAGCCGGCCCGTCGCCGCACTCGGCGTTGCGGTATTCCCGCTGGCGGCGGTGCTGCTGGCGGTGGACAGCTTCCTGGCGCCACCCACCACGCCCGTGGCGATGGACTGGCAGATCAAGCTGCACGTGACGGTGGCGCTGGTGGCGTTCAGCCTGCTGTCGATCGCCGCAGTGCTGGCGCTCGGCCTGGCGGTACAGGAACGCGGCCTGCGCCATCGGCAGTTCGGTCCCTGGCTGCGCGCGTTGCCGCCGCTGACGCTGACCGAGGCGCTGCTGTTCCGCATGATTGCGGCAGGCTTTGCCCTGCTCACGCTGACCCTGGTCACCGGCGCGCTGTTCGTGGGCAACCTGTTCGGCCAGCACCTGGTGCACAAGACGGTTCTATCGATCGTCGCCTGGCTGGTGTTCGGCGTGCTGCTCTACGGGCGCTGGCGCTTCGGCTGGCGCGGACGCCGCGCAGTCAACCTGACGCTGATCGGCATGGCGGTGCTGGTGCTGGCGTTCTTCGGCTCGAAGTTCGTGCTGGAACTGGTCCTGCATCGGCCGCTGCCGCGGCTCTAGCGTAGGGTGGGCTTCAGCCCACCGGCTCTGGCCGGAAAGCAGCGGTGGGCTGAAGCCCACCCTACGCCACCCTCGCATCAAGCGTCGCGGCAAGCGTCGATGGCCTGCGCCAGGCGCTCCACGCCGATGACTTCCATCTCGCCCACCTTGCCTTTCTTCGGTGCGTTGGCCTTGGGCACGATGGCGCGGCGGAAGCCGTGGGTGGCCGCTTCCTTCAGGCGCTCCTCGCCGTTGGGCACGGGACGGATCTCGCCGGAAAGGCCGACCTCGCCGAAGGCGATGGTCTTGTCCGGCAGAGGGCGGTCGCGCAACGACGACAGCACGGCCAGCAGCACCGGCAGGTCGGCCGCGGTTTCCTGCACGCGGATGCCGCCGACCACGTTGACGAACACGTCCTGGTCGTAGGCCGCCACGCCGCCGTGGCGGTGCAGCACTGCCAGCAGCATGGCCAGGCGATTCTGCTCCAGGCCCAGCGCCACGCGGCGCGGGTTGCCCAGCGAGCTCTGGTCGACCAGCGCCTGCACTTCGACCAGCAGCGGGCGGGTGCCTTCGCGGGTGACCATCACCGCGCTGCCGGAGGTCGGCCCGCTGTGCGCGGAAAGGAAGATCGCCGACGGATTGGGCACCTCGCGCAGTCCCTTGTCCGACATGGCGAAGACGCCCAGCTCGTTGACCGCGCCGAAGCGGTTCTTGAACGCGCGCAGCACGCGGAAGCGGCTGCCCGACTCGCCCTCGAAATACAGCACCGCGTCGACCATGTGCTCGAGCACGCGCGGGCCGGCGATGCCGCCCTCCTTGGTCACGTGGCCGACCAGGAACACGCTGGTGCCGGTTTCCTTGGCGAAGCGCGTGAGCTTGGCCGCCGACTCGCGCACCTGGCTGACCGATCCCGGCGCCGCGGTGAGCAGTTCCGTCCAGATGGTCTGGATCGAGTCGATCACCAGCACGTGCGGGCGTGTCGCAATGGCCTGCTCGAGGATGCGCTCGATGCAGGTCTCGGCCAGCGCCTTGAGCGGCTCCAGCGGCAGGCCCAGGCGCTGCGCGCGCGCGGCCACCTGCGAGAGCGATTCCTCGCCGGTGACATAGACGCTCGCCAGATGCGCGCCCAGCGTGCCCAGCATCTGCAGCAGCAGTGTGGACTTGCCGATGCCCGGATCGCCGCCGATCAGCACCACCGAGCCTTGCACCAACCCGCCGCCGAGTACCCGATCGAGCTCACCGATGCCGGTGTGCGTGCGCGCCTCGGTGGTCAGCGCCACCGAAGTGAGCGGCGTGACCTTGGCCGAGCCGGCGGCAGTGCCGGCGTAGCTGGAACGTTGCGCGCCGACCGAGGTCTTCGCCGTGGACGCGGGCGCCAGCACGACTTCGCTCAGCGTGTTCCACACGCCGCATTCGACGCACTGGCCCTGCCACTTCGAGTGTTCCGCGCCGCAATCGGTGCAGACGTAGGCGGTCTTGGCTTTGGCCATGGTGGTTTCCGGATGCGAGGACAGCGAGATTAGCCCGCCCCGCTCGCACCGCGCGAGACGGTAAAGGCTGAAACCACGGTCAGCCTTCGTCTTCGACGAACAGCACGCGGCGGGTCATGCCGCAGGTGAGGTCGTAGCTGATCGTGCCGGCATGGCGCGCAACGGCCTCCACCGGCAACCCTTCGCCCCACAGGAAGACGCGGTCGCCGACCTTCGCCTGCGGCGCGTCGCGCAGGTCCAGCGTGATGAGATCCATCGAAACACGGCCGATCAGCGGCACGCAGGTGTTGCCGACCAGCACGGGCGTGCCGCTGGCGGCGCTGCGCGGATAGCCGTCACCGTAGCCGACCGCGGCGACGCCGACCGGCATGTCCTCCGGACAGGTCCAGGTGCCGTTGTAGCCGATGCGTTCGCTTTTACGCACGTGATTGACGGCGATCAGCCGCGTGGCCAGCGTCATCGCGGGACGGAAGCCGAAGTCGGCACCGCTCTTGCCATCGACCACCGACAGTCCGTACAGCAGGCCGCCGGTGCGCACCCAGTCCACTCGCGCCTCGGGCCAGCCCAGCACGGCGGCGGAGTTGGACAGCGAACGCGGGCCGGCGAGGCCGCCGGTGGCCTCCTCGAAGCGGGCGATCTGCCGGCGCGTGGTGTCGCCGTCGAATACCTCCGACTCGGCGAAATGGCTGAGCAGGCCGATCTCCGGGTCGAGGCCGGGCATCGCGGCCAGGCGCGCATGCACGTCGGCCGCGCGCTCCGGAGCAAAGCCCAGGCGGTGCATGCCGCTGTCGATCTTCAGCCACACGCGCAGGCGTCCGCGGCCGGGGCGGGCTTCGGCCAGCCAATGCAGTTGTGCCTCGTGGTGAATCGCGGCGTCCAGTTGCAGCCGTTGCATTTCGGCGATGTCGCCAGCCTGGTCGGGGCCCGCCAGCACCACGATGCGCTGGCGATGGCCGGCCGCGCGCAGGCGCAGGCCATCGCCCAGCGCGGCCACGGCGAAGCATTCGGCGTCGGCATCCAGCGCGCGCGCGACGCGCTCCAGGCCGTGGCCGTAGGCGTCGGCCTTGACCACGGCCATCACCCGCGCCGGCGCCGCCATCGCCTTGATGCGGGCGAGGTTGTGACGCAACGCGCCCAGATGGATGGTGGCGGTGGTGGTGCGGCTCATGGGTGACGGGATTGGAGATGGGCGATTCGGAATTCCGCGAAAGGCAAAGGCCTTCCCTTCTTCCCCGCCCTCTCCTCCGGGCGTTGCCCAGAAGAGAGGGCGCCAGGAGCGTGGCGGCTCTTGCGAATCCCGGCTTCCGGTTGCCGACTCACAGCCTTCAATCGAACGACCCGACGAAGGAGTCCGGCGCGTAGTTCTCGAACTTGGTGTAGTGACCGAGGAAGGTCAGCTTCACCGTGTCGGTCGGGCCGTTTCGCTGCTTGCCGATGATGATCTCGGCCAGGCCTTTGTCGGGCGATTCCTTGTTGTAGTACTCGTCGCGGTAGATGAACATGATCACGTCCGCGTCCTGCTCGATGGCGCCCGACTCGCGCAGGTCGGACATCATCGGGCGCTTGTCGGCGCGCTGTTCCAGCGAACGGTTCAACTGCGACAGGGCGATCACCGGCACGTTCAGCTCCTTGGCGAGGCCCTTGAGTGAACGCGAGATTTCTGAAATCTCGGTGGCGCGGTTCTCCTTGTTCCCGGGCACCTGCATCAGCTGCAGGTAGTCGATCACGATCAGCCCCAGGCCGCCGTGCTCGCGGTGCAGGCGGCGCGCGCGCGAGCGCAGCTCCACCGGCGAGAGGCCGGGCGTGTCGTCGATGAAGATCTTGGCCTCGGAGAGGATCGCGATGGCGTTGGTCACGCGCGGCCAGTCCTCCTCGGACAGGTCGCCGTTGCGCAGGTGCTGCTGGTGGATGCGGCCGATCGAGGAGATCAGGCGGAAGGCCAGCTGCGAGGCGGACATTTCCATCGAGAAGATCACCACCGCCTTCTTCGCGCGCAGCGCGGCGGCCTCGGCGATGTTGACGGAGAAGGCGGTCTTGCCCATCGAGGGGCGCGCCGCGACGATGATCAGGTCGGAAGGCTGCAGGCCGGAGGTCAACTCGTCCAGGTCGTTGAAGCCGGTGGAGATGCCGGTCAACTGGCCGCGGTTTTCGTAGCGCTCGGTGAGCAGGCGGAAGGCGTCCTTGACCGCCTCGCGCATGGACACCGAATCCTTCTTGCCGCGCGCGCCCGACTCGGCGATCTTGAACACCGCCTGCTCGGCGTTCTCCAGCACCTCCTGCACGCTCTTGCCCTCGGGCCGGTAGCCGTCCTCGGTGATGCCGGTGCCGGCGTCGATCAGCTGCCGCAGCACCGATTTCTCGCGCACGATGTCCGCATAGGCAGCGATGTTGGCCGCGCTCGGCGTGGCGTTGGCCAGCTCGATCAGGTAGCTGGCGCCGCCGACCATCTCGGCCAGGCCGTTGGCCTCGAACCAGTCGCCCAGGGTGACCGCGTCGCAGGGCATGCCCTTGTTGGCCAGCTCGTTGATCGCGCGCCAGATCAGGCGGTGGTCCTTGCGGTAGAAGTCGCCCTCGCCCAGCTTGTCGGCCACCTTGTCCAGGGCGTCGGGGGCCAGCATCAGGCCGCCCAGTACGGCCTGCTCGGCATCGATCGAATGCGGCGGCACGCGCAGCGCCTCGACGGCGGATGCGTGGCCGCTCTTGCGCTCGGGAACGAAGGACATGGGTTGGGCTTCCTCGCAGACGACTGCGCCCGACCGGCGACCGGGCGGCAGGCATGAGCCGGAAGCATACGCGTCGGCCTCTCAGCCGACGAGACAATAAGTCTGTGGAAAACCTGTGGGTGCCGGTGGATAAAACCGGCGCGGCGGGCGTCGACTAGCGCAGCTGGCTGTCCTTGCTGCCGCGGCGGTTGTAGCCGCCGACCGCACGCTGCGCCTTGTCCTGCGCTTCCTGGCAGGCGACGCAGAGCCGCACGCCCGGCACGGCCTGGCGCCGCGCCTCGGGGATGGGCGCATCGCACTCCTCGCAGTGGCTCAGGCCCGGCCCCTGCGGCAGCTTGCTGCGCGCGCGCTTGATCGCGTCCTTGACGGTCGCGTCGATCTGGTCCTGCACGGCGCCGTCGCCTGCCCAGCCGATCGCCATGGCGTTCTCCACAAGATCATCGGGGATACCGATGCTAGCGTGTTGCGCGTGAATGCAGGCGCGAAGGCCGCCATTGCAGGAGAACCGCATGCCCGCCACCAGCGCCGGCATCCTGATGTTCCGCCGGAGGGGAGGCGCAGCACAGGTGCTGCTCGCCCATCCCGGCGGGCCGTTCTGGCGCCATCGCAACGAGGGCGCGTGGATGCTGCCCAAGGGCGAGCTCGCTTCCGGCGAGCAGCCTGCGGATGCGGCCCGGCGCGAATTCGAGGAAGAGCTGGGCGCGCCGGCCCTCGGTGCGCTTCACCCGCTGGGGCGGCTGCGCCAGAAGGGCGGCAAGTGGATCGAGGCGTTTGCGCTCGAAGGCGAATTCGATCCAGTCGACCTACACAGCAACCTGTTCGAGCTGCAGTGGCCACCGCGCAGCGGACGAGTCGCCACTTTTGCCGAAGTCGACCGCGTGGCGTGGTTCACGCTGGCGCAGGCTCGCCGGATCATCCTGCCCAGCCAGGCGCCACTGCTCGACCGGCTGCAGGACCTGCTGGACACCGACTGAGCGCCAAGCCTGGACTTCGCTGTCCCTGCCTGAATTTCCTCACACGCTATGCCTTCGTCCCGCGAACCCCGTCTGTTTTGCGATGCCATGCTTGCCGGGCTCGCCCGCTGGTTGCGCGCGGCCGGCTACGACACCGCGCTGGCGCCGACCGCTTCCGACGATCGCCTGATGCTTGCCGCGTGCCGTGCCGAGGCGCGTGTCCTGGTCACCCGCGACCGGCACCTGGCCGCCCACGCGGATGAGTCTGTCCGGCTCGTGCTGCTGGATGTCGATGGGCTCGATGCGCAAGCCGCGCAACTGACCGCAGCACTATCCATCGACTGGGTCCGCGCACCCTTCACCCGCTGCCTGCTGGACAACACCCCGCTGCACCCGGCGACACCGGACGAGCGTGCCCGCGTGCCGCCGCGCGCACGCGACCTGCCCGGCCCCTTCCGCGCCTGCCCCTGTTGCGGCCGGGTCTACTGGCCGGGCAGCCACGTGCGACGGATGCTCTCGCGCCTGCAGCAGTGGCAGGCGCGCGCGCGGCTGGCACGCGACACCTGAGCGCAGCCTCAGGCGACCACCATGCCCTCGCCCGCCTTTCCAGCCACCACGCAGTTGCGCCCGGCGCGCTTGGCGCGGTAAAGCGCGTGGTCGGCATCCATCAGGAGCTGGCGCAACTCGTAGCCGGACTCGCCGGTGAAGGCCACGCCGAAGCTGGCCGATATCGCGACGTCCGGCTCCTCCTGGCCTCTGAGCGCGGCGATGGCGCGGCGGATCGCCTCGGCGCGCTCGATGCCGGCATCCAGCGCGCATTCGGGCAGCAGCACGCCGAACTCCTCGCCGCCCAGGCGGCCGAACACGTCGGTGGAGCGCATGTATTCCTGGCAGGCCTGCACTGCGCGACGCAATACCTGGTCGCCTGTCGCATGCCCGTAGGTGTCGTTGATCAGCTTGAAATGGTCCAGGTCGATCAGCACCAGCGACGCACGCCGTCCGGACCGCTCCGCGTAGAGCAAGGCATGCTCCGCCTCGGACATGAAATGCTTGCGGTTGTAGATGCCGGTCAGGCTGTCGCACTGGGCCATGCGCATGAACTGAAGCTGCGAACGCTTGAGCCGCAGGAGCCACAGGCCGATCGCCAGCAACCCGAGTGCGAGCACCACTATGTACAGCCGGCTGGCTTCCATCGCCTTGCGGTCGAGCGCCCGCTGCAGTTGGAGGATCCTGTTCCGTTTGGCCAGCGCGTCGACTTCGGCCTTCCTGGCCTGCACCTGCTGCTTGACCACCTGATAGGCCATCGCCTTGGCGCTTACATCGTCCAGATAGGCCTTGTCGGCCTCCATGTAGCGTGCGTGCCAGCTCAGCGCCGACTTGAAGTCGCCGCGTTGCTGGTCGATCTGGTACAGGGTCTTGCAGGCCATACGCAGCGGATCAGTGAACTCTCCGGGCGTACTGGCCTGCCAGGCCGCCAGGGCATAGGTGCGCGCCTTGCTGGATTGCCCCATGGCGAGGTACGCCTGCGCGAGCAGTGCATCGAAACGCAGGGTGGTGATCTGGTATTGGTCATGGCGCACGCTCGAATAGTGCTTCTCGAGGAGGGCCGCCGCCTTGCCCGGATGCCCAGCCTGGATCTGCATACTGGCCAGGTCGGCACGCAGCGCGTTGGCGAACACAGACTCTCCAGCGCTGGCGCAATTGTCGATGGCCTGTTGTGCCTCCTGGTCGTCCTTGTCCAACTGGCCGCTGCTGTAGCGCGCGTGCTCGATGAAGTACGAGGCCTTGCACGCGGTTTCCCCTGACGGGATGACATCCATCATCTGTCTGGCATAGCTCGTGGCGAGGTCGTATTGGCCCGCCGCAGTCAGCAACTGGGCGATCTCGCCGAGCCCCTGCCACCGCGGTTCACGATCGGTGATCCGGGGCAGTTGTTCGATCAACTGATTCAGCTGGGCGAACGCATCCTCGTAGCGGTGCACGGCACCGAGAACGTTGATCAGCGTTGCCGTTGCACGGAATCGCAGCGTAGGGTCCGGCGCGTCACGAATGATGGCTGTCAGCGACGCTCGCGCCGCACGGTAGTCGCCCAAGTAGTCGAGCTGCCAGGCGTCCAGGTACTTCAGGAGGAGGTGCTGCTCGTCGCTGAGCCTGACCTCGCGATGGTGCAACTGGTCCAGCAGAGCAACGAACGCCGGGTTGTCCGACGTCTTCAGGTGGTCGGCCCGTACCAGCATCCGAGTGGTTTCCTCGGATTCGGGCACGGTCGATCCGATCACCGGCCCCAGGAAAAGAGTCAGGCAACACACGCCCCCCGCCCACCAGAACCGGTTCCGGCAAGACCCAGGCATGATGCGAGCCACGACGGGGGGCGAAATGGCAGCGGGTCAGGCGACGCCATCCTCGTCATGCGGCGGTTCCTCGCCTTCGTCCCCATCGAGCGGCGCCTCTTCTTCCTCTTCGCCCGGCATGATCACGCTGAACTGCGCCCCCGCCCCCATCAATGACTGGAGTTGCACGCGATCGCCCGACAACATCGCCGCACGGACGCTCACATCAATCTGTTCCGCCGCCAGAGCCCGCTCCAGTTCCTGCAGGGGCGCATCGCGCAACCCGGCGTCGCTGCCCAACTTCTCGAGAATATCGATCACGTCCATAAGGCCCCCCTTCTGTGATGTCTGGTATCCGAGACGACCGCTCCCCGCGGCAACCGCACACCCTTCTTGATCATAGCCTGCTTCGCCGCCATTGAGCGCCGCCGGAAAAAATCCGGCTGGGCTACGCCGTGACCTGCTCCGAAATGGCATCCAGCACGGCCAATCGCGCCCGAATCTCCTCGTCGGGCTCCATGGCCCGCGCTGGTGGAATGGCCAGGGTGTCGGTCATGCCAAGCTGTGCCCCGGGGAGCGCTTGCAGCGTCGTGCGCTCGATCCGGGGTTGCCCGATCGGCAAAGTCGCGGCCTGGTAAATGATCACCTCGTGCTCCATCGGGTAGTCGCGCGCCAGCACGTCGACCAGCACCTGGCGGTACGCGGCGCCGGTGGAAAAGCGTTTCAGCGAACGGTCGCCCGCCAGGCCGGCCTGCCACAGGATCAGCCACGCGCTCGGATCGATGCGGCGCCGGTAGACAAGCAACTGGCTCGCCTCGAAGTGCTGACAGCCGCAGGTGCCCGGATCGATGCCCAGGTCGGCGTACAGGCAGTCCTCGGCCGAGATGCCCGGCTCCATGCGCGCGTTGTAACCCTCGCTGCGCGCCGTCTCGATGGCCTTGTGCGGCACCCAGGCGAACACCCCGGGATGGCCGTAGAACACGCCACATACGCGCCTGCCCGCACGCACCTCGACGAGCATCGCCTCCACCATCTGCCGATACGTGCGCATGCGCGACTTGCCGTGCGCGTAGTATGGCTGCAGGCTGCGCACGTCCGCATGCATGCGCTGCAACCAGCGCTCGACCAGGCCGTCCGATACGCCGGCGAACACCAGGTCGGCCTGCTCGATGTAGCTGCGCGCCAGCGGGCTGATGTGCGAGCCGAGAGTCATGCCGATGCCGACGCAGACCAGGCGGCCGGCGGTTGGGTGCGTACTCATGCCCGGTTCCCCGTCCGGCGATGGCGCAACGGCCAATATTCTTGAGTGTGCCAAATCACCGTTGCGCGCACCATGCAGCGCGGTGGCCCGGAAAAAGACCGGCGCCAGACCGCAGATCCCGATAAACCGCTTTTCTCCAGCACCGGAAGCTTGTCCACGGAGGAATCAGACTGACTCGTTGCACGCAGGCGCGTTCGCATCGCCCCCGCGTATGGGCGCGCCGTCGCCCCCCTGCCGCATGCGCGGCGATGGGCCGCCATAGGTCATCCAGCGCCACAGCCATTCCAGCGGACCGTAACGAAAGCGCGCCAGCCACAGATGGCTCAGCAGCACCTGGGTGCCGAAAATCAGCATCCAGGCCCCGAGCACGCCAGCCATGCCCCAACGAGGCCCCAGGCCCAGCCCGATGCCGTAGAACAGCATGACGCCTAACAGGCTCTGCGACAGATAGTGTGTCAAGGCCATGCGGCCCACCGGCGCCAGCACGCGCAGCCGGCGCTGCCAGGCGGGGCGCTGGTACAGGAGCACGAAGCCGGCCGCATACCCGATGCCCAGGGCCAGCGGGGCAATGCCGTCGAGTATGCGAGCAACCAGTTCCCGTGCACCGACGTCGAGTTGCGGCAGCATCGTGCGTGGCGCCGTTCCTGCCCATGAAAGCAGCCGCGTGGCCACGCCGATCGATAGACCCCACACGCACAGGCGACGCAGCAGCGGCTGGTGTTCCAGCGGCCGCTGCAGCAGGCCGCGCCGCCCTGCCCAGAGGCCGAGCAGGAAACGGCCCAGCACGAAGCCCACCAGCGCCAGGCTGGATACGCGTTCCCAGCCCGAAACCACCAGGTTGGCACGTAGCGTGCGCGTCCACGAGGTCGATGTGAACGCCGCGGCGCTGGCTGCGGACACCTCGGCCTGCCCCGGCATGGCCGACAGCAACGGATGCATCCATGGCTTGAGCAGCGAAGGCAGCGCCACCGCGGTGACGAGGCCCAGTGCGACCAGCACGCGATCGGGCAACCGCGCGAACGCCAGCATCAGCAGGCCGACCACTGCATAGGTCAGCAGGATGTCGCCCCACCAGACGAAGAAGCCGTGCACGGCGCCGATGGCGGCCAGCACCAGCAGCCGACGGGCATACCGCGCGATCCCGCCAGCGCCGCGCGCCCGGGCGCGCTCGAGCTGCAGCATGAAACCCAGGCCGAACAGCAGGGAAAAGAGCGTAATGAACTTGATGTTGACCAGCAGCTCCGTCACCGCGACGGCCACGCCATCGAACGCAGCGGTCGGCAGGGTGGCCTGCCGCGAAGCGGGAAGCAGGGCGTAGACGCTCAGGTATTCGAGATTGACCAGCAACACGCCGGCGAGCGCGAATCCCCGTAGGGCGTCGATCAGCGTGTAACGCTCCTCTGGCGCAACGGGACCTGCGAGAGATGCCTGCATGCGTGAATCCTGAAGGTGCTCGCTTGATTTTGCCACCTCCGGCTGCGTTTTCTCCTCCAAACCGGAGCCGCCGCCCGGGGGCAAGCTCTTGTTTATCGCACCGCCGATCGGTACCAGGATGCACGCGTCGGCGCCCTGCCAGCCGGTCATGTTCTTGATATGCAGGGAGACATCGTCCGCCTTGAGGAAATTCACCGTCTCGGCCCGGGCAACCGCAGCGCGAACTCCAGCCGGTAGTCGTGCTCTCGCGGCTGTCACTGCCGCTGAACGCGAAGGCGCCTACAACCGGATGGCCTGCAAGCGGCAGGCGCCGAGGACACGCACAGCCATGAACGACGACCGCATCGAAGGCACCAAGCACCAGGTCAAGGGCGCGATCAAGGAAGGGGTCGGCAAGCTCACCAGCGACACACCCAAGCGGGTGGCCGGCAACCTGGAGAAGAACGCCGGCAAGGTGCAGAAGGAGATCGGCAAGACGCAGGAGGACATCCGCGACGAGAACGAGTGACCGCGGAACGCGCCATAACAATCGACGCACGCACTGCTCACCCGGCGGGGCGAAAGATGCCGCTGACGCCCCGTCGTGCGCTGGCGGGGCCTTCGCCCGGGAGGCTTCCATGAAAACCCGCTGCGTATTCAGCACACCTGACCTGGCCACCGCGCGCACCGCCATGATGGTCGCCCGGCAGGCCGGCATTCCCGATGACGACATCTCGCTGATCGCCCGCGAGGACATCGAGCTGCAACAGATCCCCGACCACCTGATGATCGGGCGCACCGACTTCTACCCCGCCGCCGCGCGCGGCGTAGCCTGCGGCGGGGGTGCCGGCATGCTGCTCGGCCTGATCGCCGTGGCCGTTCCGCCACTGGGCGTGACGGTGGCCGGCGCCATCGCCATTGCACTGGCCGGCGCCGCGGTCGGCTGCTGGACGGGTGCGTTGGTCGGCCTGGACGTGCCCGATGCCGTGCACCGCAAATTCAAGGACGAGATCGAGGCAGGGCGGATCCTGCTCGTGCTCGACGCCAGCAAGGAGCGCCTCGCGGTGGCCGGCCCGGCGGTGCTGGCGAGCGGCGCCAGACACCTGCCGCTGCATGCGCATCCGGAGGTGCCGCAGCTGGCCGCATAGCCCGGTGCCAGGGCCACCTATGCCCGATGGTACGGATGCCCGGCCAGCAGCGTGCTGGCACGGTAGATCTGCTCGATGACCACCAGGCGCACCAGCATGTGCGGCAACGTCAGCGGACCCAGCGACCAGCGCTGGTCGGCCCGCGCAAGCACGTCAGCGGCATGCCCGTCGGGACCTCCGATCAGGAACGCCAGGTCGCGTCCGGCCATGCGCCAGTTCGCCAGCTGCGCGGCCAAATCCTCGCTGGACCAGGTCTTGCCGCGGCCATCCAGCGCGATCACGTGGGTATCGCGCGACAGCGCCGCGAGGATCGCGGCGCCCTCATCCTGCATCGCACGCGCGTCGTCGCGGCCCTTGCCGCGCGCGCCGGGTTTCAGCTCGACCAGTTCGAGCGGCAGCTCGTGCGAGAGGCGCTTGCAGTATTCGGCGAAGCCCTCGGCCACCCAGCCGGGCATGCGTTCGCCGATGGCGATCAGGCGGGTGCGCACGCTTCAGGGAAACCGGGCTGCGCGCAGACCAGGCAAAGCACGTCAGCCGGCGTTCGCCGCATCCATGCCCGGCTCGCGGTCGCCCACCGTCCACAGCCGTTCCAGGCCGTAGAACTCGCGGATGCGCGGCAGCATGACGTGCACGATCACGTCGCCCAGGTCGACCAGCACCCACTCGGCCTCCTGCTCGCCCTCGACGCCCAGCGGCATGACGCCGGCCTTCTTGGCGAACTTGACCACTTCGTCGGCGATCGACTTGACGTGGCGGGCCGAGGTGCCCGAGGCGATCACCAGCAGGTCGGCGATGGAGGTCTTGCCGCGGACGTCGATCTCGCGGATGTCCTTGGCCTTGAGCTCTTCCAGCGCGTCGATCACGTGCTTGCGGAGTTGCTGGGCGTCGGCGGGCTTCCTGGCGACGAGGGAAGGCTGGCTGCGGGGAGACGTACTCAAGCGGAAGTGCCTCGGGGCGTGCGTAGGGCGCGGAATGGCGCAGGGGCAGTATAACCGCGCCGCTTCAACGGCACGTCAAGCGAGCGCGCGACGGGCCGCGGCGTACTCGGCCATCAGCACGCCGACCAGCTCTGCAGCGGGCATCGGTCGCACCCTCGCTGCCGCCTGCCCGCACCATTCGGAAAGCAGGTCGCCGCGCCCCGCGATGGCCGCCGCGCGACGCAGCGGCGCGGTCAGCGCATTGAGGACCGGGTACGGCGGAAGCTGCCCGGCGAACGGCCCCATCGCCTCCACGAAGCGGTTGCGCAAGCCGCGCGCGGCGCGGCCGGAGAAGCTGTAGATGGTGCCGATGCGGTGATCCTCGGCCATCGGCAGGTCCTCTTTCCATGCCTGCGCCGCGGCCGATTCCGGGCAGGCGAGAAAAGCCGTGCCGAGCTGGCTGGCATCCGCGCCCAGCACGTGCGCGGCCAACATGCCCCGTCCGTCCATGATGCCGCCTGCGGCGATCACCGGGATGTCCACCGCGGCGGCGGCCGAGGGCAGCAGCGCGAACAGTCCGATGAGTGCCTCTTCCGGCGCATGCAGGAAGGTGCCACGATGGCCGCCGGCCTCGGCGCCCTGCACGCATACCGCATCGGCGCCGCGCCTGGCCCAGGCCCGTGCCTCGGCCACGCTGGTGGCGGTGCCCGCCACGCGGATGTCCAGCGCCTGCTGCCTGCGCGCGTCGGCCTCATCGAGCAGGTCGAAAGCGAAGCTCGCCACCGCCGGGCGCGCCTCGCGAAGGGCGGCAAGCTGGTCGGAGAAAACCGGCGCCCAGCGCGGGGGCCGCTGCGTACGCACGGCCAGGCCTTCGCGCTCCATCAGCGCATCCAGCCGACGGCGGGTCGCGTCCACCTGCGCCTCGTCCACCTCGAAGGCATCGGGCAGCACGAACAGATTGATGGCGAAGGGCCGGTCGGTGACCGTACGGATCTGTGCTGCCTGGTCGAGCAGCGCCTGCGGCTCCAGGTAGCCCGCGCCGAGCGAGCCCAAGCCGCCGGCGCCGCTCACCGCAGCGACCAGCGCCGGCGTGTTGGAGCCGGCCATCGGCGCCTGGATCAGCGGATGCTCGACACCCAGCGAACCGAGAAAGGCGGACATGGCGGACTCCTGTGCGGTGAGCCGCCATTGTCGCGCCGGATCACCACGCGCGGCAGGGAGGCTCGCCGGCCAGCGCATGCAGGCGTTCCACCGCCAGCTCCAACGCCGGTGCCATGACCGCGCCACGCTGCGTAAACAGATCGGCGAGCAGGCGGTAGTAGGTCAGCGTGCCGCCGCGCCCGCCGGTGAAGCGCTCGAACACCCGCCGGCCGACCTGCGGACTCTCGAGGTCGTCCAGGATGGCGCGGACGAACGTCTCATCCCGCGCGACGTCCGGCGCCCGCGGAAAGCAGCCTCCCGCCCA
>NZ_JABFWW010000163.1 GCF_013362045.1 Frateuria sp.
GCTGCCTGTTCGCCGAGCGCCGCGTTCTCCTGCGTCATCGCCTGCATGCGTTCGGCCGCCTGCGCCACGCTGCCGACGTCCTGCGCGTGCGTGCGGCCGGCCTGGGCCATCGCGGCGACCACGCCCGCCAGCCGGTCGACCGAGCCGGCCACGTCGGCGAACATCTCGCCGCTGCTGCGCACCCGGGCCGTGCCCTCGGCGACCGCGCACTCGCTCTGCTCGATCAGCAGGCGGATGTCGCGCGCGCCCTCGCCGCAACGGCCGGCGAGCTGCTGCACCTCCCGGGCGACCACCTTGAACCCGCGGCCATGTTCACCGGCGTGGGCCGCCTCCACCGCCGCATTGAGCGCCAGCAGCCGGGTCTGGAAGGCCACCTGGTCGATGAGGTCGAGCACCTCGCCCATGCGCCGGCCGGCCTGTTCGATGGCCTGCATCGAGGCGACCGCCGACGCGATGGCTTCGCGTCCGCGCACCGAATGCATGCGGGCGTCGGCAGCCACGCGCTCGGCCTGCTCCGCGTGCGCCACGCCGGCCTGCAGGCCGGCTTTCATGCGCTGGAGCGAGCCCGTCGTGCTGTCCAGATAATCGCCCTGCGCCTGGGTGCGCCCGCTGAGTGCTTCGTTGCCTTTGGCGATGGCCACGGCAGCCTGTTCGACGCTGGCGGCGCGCTCGCGGACCTGCGCGACGACGGCGCCGAGTTGCCCGTCCATACCCGCCAGCGATCCCAGCAGGCGGTCGATCTCCCGTGCATGGCTGCCCTGCACCTGGGCGCCCAGTTGCCCCCGCGCGATGTCCGAGGCCAGCTGCATCGCCCGCGCAAGCCCGCGGTCGATGGAGCCGAGCACCATCCAGTCGGCGCTGGCGGACAGCAACAGGGTGACGCCCAGCAGGATGGCCAGCAGGACCAGCCCCCGCCGGTTTTCGCGGTGCTGGATCGCCGCCAGGCTCTGGCCCCGTTCCAGCGCCTTGCCGAAGAGGTTCGCGTAGTCGGTCTTCAGCGGCACCAGCGCCGGCTGCAGGTCGCCGGACACCTTCAGTTGCGCCATCGTGAAGTCGCCGCTGCCGAGCAGGGCCATCACCTCGTCGACGACCGCGTCCGCGTCGGCGCGGTGACGTTGTGCCAGCAGCAGCGCCCGCGCCTGGTCATGGCCGAAGTCGCTGGAGGCCAGCGTCCCCCAGGCACGCGCCGCGCTGGTCCGGTCCTTGTGGATGGCGGTGGCCGCGTCGTCCACGGCGGACGGCAGTTGGGTGAGCACGGCATGGACCACCGCCTGCGTCATGTCGTCGTAGTCGCTCTGGATGCGCCCGACCGCCGCCACCGGCGTGAGCGTTTCGCCGACCGCCTGCTGCAGGCGCTGGTCGGCGCGGTCCAGCTGCAGGCCGGCGACCGAACCGAGCAGCAGCATCAGCACACCCGAACCTACCAAGCGGAGCAGCAACCGCGTCCGCAGGGACAGAGGGCGCAACGAAGGCATACGCAAATGCATGGATGTTCGCGTGGGCAGGCCGCCCAGGGTGGGCGGCGTTGCACATGATTTTCACGCGCTGGCTGTCGCGCGCCGTTGCAGTGAGGTGGCAAAACCGTGACAGACCCGGCTCAGGGCTGCCGGTCGGCGCGTCCCGCCAAGGACCGGACGGCCCGCGTCGGCTGTGCGCGGGACGGCAAACCTCACTCTGCGAGGGAGGCGCTTTCGCGCAGCGGGGCCGGTCGCGCCGCCGCATACACCGCGAGCAGCCGCGCCATCATCGCATCGACGCCCCATGCCCGTGCGTCGCCCGGGCCCGCCGCCGCCATCGCGGCGCGGCGCTCCGGCTGTTCGAGCAGCTCGGCCACGCAGCCGGCGAACCGCGGCACCTCTTCCGGCGCGATGCAGGCGCTGCGCGCGCCACGCAGCACCGTCGCCGTCCCCAGCACGGCGGTGGAGACGATCGGCGCACCCAGCGCCATCGCCTCGATCAGCACCAGGCCCTGCGTCTCCGTGGGCGAGGCGAAGACGAACAGGTCGGCGGCGCGGTAGCAGTCCAGCAGCGCGTTCTGGCGGTCGAGGTTGCCGAGGAACATCACGTGCGCCCCCAGCTTCAGTTCCTGCGCCAGCGCCTTCAGCCTCGGCGCATCCGGCCCCTCTCCTGCGACAACCAGCAGCAAGGCAGGGAACCGCGGCACGAGCTCGCGCGCGACGCGCAGCAGGAAGTCGATCTGCTTCTCGCGGGCGAGCCGGCTGACCGTCACCAGCACTGGGCGGTCCCGCGCGATGCCGTGCCGCGCGCGGAAGGCCGCCCCGCTGCCGCCGTGGAACTCGTCCAGGTCCAGGCCGGTGGGCAGCACCGTGCTTGCCGTGCGCACGCCGTAGCGGGCGAGCACCGCCGCCATTTCGCCGGTCGGCACGATGACGTGGTCCACCGCGTTGCACAGCCGGCGCGACATGCGCCGGGCGAACGCCTCGCTGGCCGCGCGCGGCAGCCACGGCAGGTAGTGCCCGATGTAGGCCTCGAAATAGGTGTGGTAGGTCTCCACGACCGGGCAACCGATGGAACGGCGCAGGCGGCTGCCCAGCTGGTGCGCGCGGAACGGCGTGTGCACGTGCACCGCGTCCCACGTGCGTGCTGCCAGTGCGGGCAGCAGATCCCGCAGCGCGTCCATGCGCATCAGGCGGTCTTCCGGGTCGAAGAAGATGCGCCTCGCCGGCAGCCGCAGCACCTCGAAGCGCTCGCCCAGTTCGGCATCGTGCCGCGGCTGCGCCGGATCGCAGTAGTCGGGCGCGACCAGCGTCACTGCGTGGCCGGCCCGCACCAGAGCGCGGGCGGTGGCGCGGATGGAGGTGGACACGCCGTTGATGCGCGGGAAATAGACGTCCGACAGCATCAGCACCCGCCGTGGCGCGGTCGTCGCCTGCGCCGGGGCCTGGCCTTCCGCTGCCGCGCTCATGCGGCCTGGCCCATCGCGGGAGCGGCGGCCGCGACGCGCGCCCGGCGCGGCGACACCCGGGCAAGCGTCTCGTGCGTGTGCGACAGCAGGCGCAGGCTGCCGTCGGCATCCTCGACCAGCGCGGTCAGCGACTCGACCCAGTCGCCGTCGTTGGCGTAGACCAGGTCGTCCCGCAGCGCGAGGGCGGCGCGGTGCACGTGCCCGCAGACGATGCCGTCAAGCCGCCGCCGGCGGGCGTCGGCCAGGCCGGCGTCCACGTAGCGCGCGATGTACGCCTCCGCCGCGGCGCTGCGCCGCTTGAGGAACTCGGCCAGCGACCAGTAGCGGCAACCGAAGCGGCGCCGCAGCCGGTTGAGCAGCATGTTGCCGGTGAGGATGCGGTAATAGAGCCAGTCGCCGAAGCGCTCCTGCAGGCCGCCGAACTGCGTCTGCGCGTCGTACTCGTCGCCGTGCACGACCAGCAGCCGGCGCCCGTCGGCGGTGACGTGCACCGCGCGGCGGCGGATCTCCATCGGCGGCAGCGCCAGGCCGCAGAGCCGGCGCGCCGGCCGGTCGTGGTTGCCGGGCAGGTAGACGATGGCGGTGCCCGAGCGCCACAGGCGGTGCAACTGCTCCACCACCTGGTTGTGCGCCGCGCCCCAGCGCGCTCGGTGCGAGGCCAGCCACCAGAGATCGACGATGTCGCCGACCAGGTACAGGCGCTCGCAGCGCAGGCCCGCGAGGAAGCGCGCGAGCTCGGCGGCATGGCAATGCCCCGAACCCAGATGGATGTCCGAGATGAAGGCGGTGCGCAACGCGTGGACGGACGTGGCTCGATGCATGCCGCTGGCCTGGTCGGGGCTGGCGGCAGCGTCGGCCCTGCGCGCGACATGCGCATGACGAAGCGGCAACGGAAAGATGACAGCTCCGACCGCCGCATAATGAAAAACCCCCGACGAATCGGGGGTTTGTGAGTCAAAACCGTACAAAGACGGTCTAAGGTGTCCTCTAGAACGGAATGTCGTCGTCGTCGAAGCCGCCGCCGCTCTCTGCCGGCGCCGGCGCGTTCTGGCGCGGGGCATTGCCGTAGTCGTTGCCGCGCGGCTGGCCGCCGCCGTAGTTGCCACCCTGGCGCTGGCCGCCGCCCTGCGGGCGCTCACGGAAGCCACCGCCGCCGCCACCCGTGCCGCCGCCCTCGCCGCCGCCGAGCATCTGCATCTCGCTGGCGATGATGTCGGTCGAATAGCGCTCGATGCCGTCCTTGTCGGTGTACTTGTCGGTGCGCAGCGAGCCTTCGATGTAGACCTGGCGGCCCTTCTTCAGGTATTCGCCGGCGATTTCGGCGAGGCGGCCGAACAGCTTCACGCGGTGCCACTCGGTGCGCTCCTGCTTCTCGCCGCTCTGCTTGTCGGTCCACTGCTCGGAGGTGGCGATGCGCAGGCTGGTGATCGCCGTGCCGCCGCCGGTATAGCGGGTCTCAGGGTCCGCGCCCAGGTTGCCGACGATGATGACCTTGTTGATGCCGCGTGCCATGTGGATTCCTCGCTGTGCTGGCGGCCGGCGCGGGGCCCGCC
>NZ_JABFWW010000065.1 GCF_013362045.1 Frateuria sp.
GGCGGCGCGTCGGGTAGCTGGTGCAGCGGGGGCCGCGGTGTCGTAGCGCTCGTTCAGCGCCGGATCGAAGGCGGGTGCGGCAAGGGTATGGCTCATGGAGCCAGTGTGCCGGGCCGATGGCTCGTGCCCTTGACCGCGATCAAGGTGGAGAGGTGCCCGGGCGGAAAAGGTCACGGGTCCGCACCCGCTTATCCGCCCGCGTGCGCCTCCGCGGAGCCGGCAGGCGCCATGCATCGGGCGCAGGGACGGCGGCTTGCCACGGGACGACTCAGCCGCGCGGCAGGCCTGGCAGGTAGGCACGTGCCGCCATCAGGTCGACCGCATCGAGCCTGGCGTCGCTCCAGGCCACCTGCCCTCCTCCGTGGCAGGAGGCGCAAAGGTTGTGCGGCAGCGAACGCTCGGCATGGACCCGACCACCCGGCCCGGGTGCGGCCGCATGGACGATCAGGGCCAGCAGCGGGACCGCAGCGGCTGCGGCGAGGAAAGGCAACGGATGCGGCATGGCGGCAAGCTCCCTGGGACGACGAGCGGCCGGCCGCCCGGACCACCCAGGCGCCTGTGCGCCCGGGCGGCACCGATCATGCCGACAGTGGCGTGACGGTTTGCTCGATGGCGCCGAAGATCGTGGCGCCGGCGGCGTCGGTGACCTCGATGCGCAGGCTGTCGCCGAACTTCAGGAAAGGCGTGCTCGGCTTGCCATCGCGCAGGGTCTCCACCGTGCGCTGCTCGGCCAGGCAGGAGGCGCCCTTGCCGGTGTCCTGGTTGGCGATGGTGCCGGAGCCGACGATGGTGCCGGCGGTAAGCGGGCGCGTCTTGGCCGCGTGCGCCACCAGCTGGGCAAAGCTGAACTGCATGTCCACGCCGCATTCGGCCTCGCCGAACCACTGGCCGTTGAGCCAGGTGCGCATCGGCAGGTGCAGCTTGTCGCCGCTCCATGCCTCGCCCAGCTCGTCGGGCGTGACCAGCACCGGCGAGAGCGCCGAGCGCGGCTTGCTCTGCAGGAAACCGAAGCCCTTGGCCAGCTCGTTGGGAATCAGCCCGCGCAGCGAGACGTCGTTGACCAGGCCGACCAGCTGGATGTGCTCCGACGCCTGCGCCGGCGTGGCCGCCATCGGCACGTCGTCGGTGACCACGACGACCTCGGCCTCCAGGTCGATGCCGTAGTCCTCGCTCGGCACCACCACCGGGTCGCGCGGGCCCAGGAAGCCGGCGCTGGTGGCCTGGTACATCAGCGGATCGATGTAGAAGCTCGCCGGCACCTCGGCGCCGCGCGCGCGGCGCACGCGCTCGACGTGCGGCAGGTAGGCCGAGCCGTCGACGAACTCGTAGGCGCGCGGCAGCGGCGCGGCCAGTGCTGCCATGTCCAGCGCGAAAGCCCCCGCGGCACGGCCGGCGTTGAGTTCGTCGGACAGCGCGTTGAGCCGCGGCGCCGCATTGGACCAGTCGTCCAGCGCGGCCTGCAGCGTCGGGGCGATGCCGCTGGCCCTGACCGCGCGCTTCAGGTCGCGGCTGACCACGATCAGCGTGCCGTCGCGGCCGCCTTCCTTGAGACTTGCGAGCTTCATGGGTTTCTCCTGCGAAAGGGTCAGGCCTTGGGCGGTGCGAAGTGGCGCGCGACGCCCTGCCAGCACTGGTAGTAATTCTGCTGCAGCCGCGGCGAGGCCAGCGCCTGGCGCGTGGGTCGGATCACCCTGCGCGTCTCGAACATGAAGGCCATCGTGCCGCTGATGACGTCAGGCCTGGAAAGGTCGGCGGCGGACGCCTTCTCGAAAGTGGCCGCATCCGGCCCGTGCCCGCTCATGCAGTTGTGCAGCGAGGCGCCGCCGGGCATGAAGCCCTCGGCCTTGGCGTCGTACACGCCGGCGATCAGGCCCATGAACTCGCTCGCCACGTTGCGGTGGAACCACGGCGGCCGGAAGGTGTGCTGCGCCACCAGCCAGCGCGGCGGGAAAATCGCCAGGTCCACGTTCGCCGTGCCGGGCGTATCGCTGGGCGAGGTCAGCACGGTGAAGATCGACGGATCGGGATGGTCGTAGCTGATCGAGCCGATTGTGTTGAAGCGGCGCAGGTCGTACTTGTACGGCGCGTAGTTGCCATGCCAGCCGACCACGTCCAGCGGCGAGTGGTCGATCTTCGCTTCCCACAATGTGCCCTGGAATTTGGCGACCAGGCGGAAATCGCCTTCGACGTCCTCGTAGGCCGCACAGGGCGTGAGGAAGTCGCGCGCGTTGGCCAGGCAGTTCGAGCCGATGGGCCCGAGCTCGGGCAGCCGCAGCAGCGCGCCGAAGTTCTCGCAGACGTAGCCGCGCGCCTCGCCGTCCGGCAGCTCGACGCGGAAGCGCAGGCCGCGCGGAATCACCGCGATCTCCTGCGGCTCGAGCTCGATGACGCCCAGTTCCGTGGCAATGCGCAGGCGGCCCTGCTGCGGCACGATCAGCAGCTCGCCGTCGGCGTCGTAGAAGAAGCGCCCCTGCATCGAGCGGTTGGCCGCGTAGAGGTGAATGCCGATCCCCGCCTGCTCGGCCGGGCCGCCGTTGCCGGCGAGGGTGACCAGGCCATCGACGAAGTCGGCCGGCTGCTGCGGCATCGGCAGCGGATCCCAGCGCAACTGGTTGGGCGTGGCCGGCGCTTCGTCGAAGCGGTTGTGGAAGCGCTCGTGCGCCAGCGCCTCGAACGGCTCGTGCACCGCCGCCGGACGGATGCGGTAGAGCCAGCTGCGGCGGTTGGCGTGCCGCGGCGCGGTGAAGGCGGTGCCGGAGAGCTGCTCGGCGTAAAGCCCGTGGGCAACGCGCTGGGGCGAGTTCTGGCCCGCGGGGAGGGTGCCTTCGATCGCCTCGGTGGCGAATTCGTTGGCGAATCCGGATTGGTAACCGCTCGATTGCATGGCACTCATTGCTCTTCGCTCTTGAGCCCCTCTCCCTCCGGGAGAGGGGTTGGGGTGAGGGTCCGGTCGTGCGCGGCGCGGAGGATTGCCTCGATCACCGCTTCCATTTGCTGCAGGACTTCGTTGTCCCAGAAGCGCAGTACCTCGAGTCCCCTTGCCTTGAAGAAACGGGTACGCTCGCGGTCCATCTGATCGTCATGCTGCGAGCCGTCCAACTCAATGACCAGCTTGCAGGCCGCACAATAAAAATCGGCCACATAGGGCGGGATGGGATGCTGCCGGCGAAACTTCAAGCCGTCTAGGCGAGCGGCGCGCAAGCGATACCACAAGGCCTGTTCCGCATCCGTGCGCGACTGTCGTAGCGACTTGGCATGATTGCGCGTCCGTGTCGGCAGCGGCGGGTTGATGCGTCCTGGCATGCCCGTACCCTCTCCCCAACCCCTCTCCCGGAGGAAGAGGGGCTCAAAAGCCTCAGAGCACCCCGCGCTTCATCTGATCCCGTTCGATGCTCTCGAACAGCGCCTGGAAGTTGCCCTCGCCGAAACCCTCGTTGCCCTTGCGCTGGATGATCTCGAAGAAGATCGGCCCGATGGCGTTCTGCGTGAAGATCTGCAGCAGCTTGCGCTGCTTGGTCTCCGGGTCGGCGTCGATCAGGATCTTGTTCTTCGCCAGCCGCGGCACGTCCTCGCCGTGGTTGGGGATACGCAGGTCGATCACGTCGAAATAGGTGTCGGGCGTGTCCAGGAACTCGACGCCCTGCGCGCGCATCTTCTCCACCGTCGCATAGATGTCGTCGGTGAAGCAGGCGATGTGCTGGATGCCCTCGCCGTGGTAGGCGTCCAGGTACTCGTTGATCTGGCTCTTGGGGTCGCTCGACTCGTTGAGCGGGATGCGCACGATGCCGTCCGGCGCGGTCATCGCCTTGGACACCAGGCCGGTCTTGGCGCCCTTGATGTCGAAGTAGCGGATCTCGCGGAAGTTGAACAGTCGCTCGTAGTAGTCCGACCACTTCTGCATGTTGCCGAAGTAGAGGTTGTGCGTGAGGTGGTCGATGAAGGTGAGGCCGAAACCCTTGGGGTTCTGGTCGGCGCCCTCGACCGGCGCGTAATCGCCGTCATAGACGTCGCCCTTGGTGCCGTAGCGGTCGACCAGGTAGAGCATGCAATCGCCGATGCCCTTGACCACCGGCGCGCTCACCGCGCGGCTTTCCGCCTTGTGATCGATCGCCTCGCCGCCATTGGCCAGTACCTTCCGACAAACCTCGTCGGCAGGCTTTTCGAAGCGGATCGCGAAACCGCAGGCGCAGGGGCCGTGCTTGGCCGCGAAGTCGGCGGCGAAGGAATCGGGGTCCTCGTTGACCAGGAAGTTCACGCCGTTCTGGCGGTACACCGTGATCGCGCGCGACTTGTGCCGGAGCACGGCGGTAAAGCCCATCTTGCGGAACAGCGCATGCAGCTCGGTGCCACGGCCGGCCGGCGCGGCGAACTCGACGAACTCGAAGCCGTCGATGCCCATCGGGTTCTCGAAGGTGGTCACCTGCATGCCGAGGTTCGGTTGGGCGTTCATGGCGCTCTCCT
>NZ_JABFWW010000151.1 GCF_013362045.1 Frateuria sp.
AGGTGCTGCTGACCGCCGGCGTGCTCGCCGGTTGCGGCAACAAGGGACCTCTGGTGCTGCCGCCGCCGGCGCAACCAGGCAGCACGGTGGCGCCCGCCGCCTCCGTGCCGGCCCCGGCCGCGAGCGCGCCGCTGCCGGGCTGACCGCCATGCGCTTCTCCAAGATGCACGGCATCGGCAACGATTTCGTGCTGGTCGATGCAAGGCGCTCGCCGCTTGCGCTCAGGCCTGCGCAGATCCGTGCGCTGGCCGACCGCCACACCGGCATCGGCTGTGACCAGCTGCTGAGCGTGGAAGCGCCGCGCGATCCGTCGTGCGCCTTCTACTACGGCATCTGGAACGCCGACGGCAGCCCCTCGGGCCAGTGCGGCAACGGCGTGCGCTGCGTGGCGGCCTGGCTGCACCGCGCCGGCGTGCTGGCGCCGGACGAGGCGGTGCGGATCGAAAGCCCCTCCGGCCCGGTGATGGTGCGCGTGCTCGATGCGCAGCGCGTCACCGTGGACATGGGCGAGCCGGTGTTCGATCCGGCGCGCGTCCCGCTGCTGGCCGGCGGCCCGTCCGGCAGCTATCCGCTCACGCTCGAGGACGGCACCGTGCACGTGGGCGCGGTCTCGATGGGCAACCCGCACGCGGTCCTGCTGGTGCAGGACCTGGCCGATGCCGCGCTGGAACGCCTCGGGCCGCAGCTGACCGGCCATCCGCATTTCCCGCAGGGCGCCAACGCCGGCTTCGTGCGGATCCTCGACCGCAACCACCTGCAGCTGCGCGTGCACGAGCGCGGCGCCGGCTGGACGCAGGCCTGCGGCACCGGCGCCTGCGCCGCGATGGCGGTGCTGCGCGCACGCGGCCAGGTGGACGAGCGCGTGCAGGTCGACCTGCCTGGCGGCCGGTTGCAGATCGACTGGCCCGGTTCCGGGCACACGCTGTGGATGACCGGCCCCGCCGCGTTCGCCTTCGAAGGCGAGTGGCTGCCCCGCGAATGATGGGACGCAATGCATTGATGCGCGGCCGCGCGCGTCGCACACTCCGGGCAGGCCGATCCGCCGCCTGACGTTCCCTAGGTCGCTCCATGTCCGATACCGTGCTCGACGAGATCCCAGGCGCCACCGCCGTGGCTGCGTACCTCAAGCGCCATCCGCACTTCCTGGCCGACTACCCGGACCTCGCCGCGCAGCTCACGCTGCCGCGCAGCGAAGGCCCGGTCGCCTCGCTGGCGATGTACCAGCTGCAGCAGCTGCGCGAGAAGAATGCCGAGCTGGAGCGTCGCCTGGCCGAGCTGATCGCCATCGCCGCCGACAACGAGCGGCTGATGCAACGCGTGCACGAGCTGCACGTGACCATGCTGCGCGCGGCCACGCCCGCGCTCGCCGCGCGCAGCGTGATCAGCCGGCTGGCCAGCGATTTCCGTATCGAGCAGGTACGGCTGCTGTTGTTCGGCCATGCCCATGGCCTGCCGCAGGCCGAATGGCTGGTGGTCGAACCAGGCGGCCGCAGCGGGATGACCGAATTCGCGGGCTTCCTGGGCAACCACGAGCCGCTGGTCGGCCGGCTCTCGGCCGAGCGCCTGTACCGGCTGTTCGGCGACCACGCGCCCGAGGTGCAATCGGCGGCGGTGATGCCGCTGGGCGAGCTGGGCCTGCTCGCGCTGGGCAGCGCCGATCCGAACCACTTCCAGCCCGGCATGGGCACGCTGTTCCTGAAGATGCTCGGCGCCACGGTGAACGCCGCGCTGACGCGCTCGCAGGAGCTGGCCTGAACGCGACCGACGCGAAGGCCGTGCCGCGCGCGCAGGTCGAGGCCTGGCTCGGCCGCCTCGCCGGCGAACGCCAGGCTTCGGTGCACACCACGGCCGCCTACCGCCGCGACCTGGACAAGCTGCTCGATTGGATGGACGCCCAGGGCATCGGCGACTTCGCCGCGCTGGCGCCGCACCGGCTACGCGCCTTCGTCGCCGCCGAGCATCGCAGCGGGCTCTCGCCCAAGAGCCTGCAGCGCCTGCTGTCCTCCTGCCGCAGCCTGTTCCGCCAGCTCACCCGCGAGGGCCTGCTCGCGCACGACCCCGCCGCCGGCGTGCGCGGCCCGAAGGTGCACCGCAAGCTGCCGCAGGTGCTGGACGTGGACGAGGCCGGCGCGCTGGTGGAAAACACCGGCGATGGCGCGCTCGCCCTGCGCGACCGCGCCATGCTGGAGCTGTTCTATTCCTCCGGCCTGCGGCTGTCCGAGCTGTGCGGCCTGCGCTGGGGCGACCTGCAGCTCGACGAGGGCGAAGTGCGCGTGCTCGGCAAGGGCGCCAAGACGCGCATCGTGCCGGTGGGCAGCCACGCCGTGGCCGCGCTGCGCGCGCTTGGCCGGGCCGAAGGCATGGCGCCGACCGCCCCGGTGTTCCGCGGCCGTGCCGGCGCGCCGATCAGCCCGCGCACGGTGCAAGGACGGCTCAAGCAGCTGGCGCTGGCGCAGGGCTTCGCCAAGCGCGTGCACCCGCACCTGCTGCGGCACACCTTCGCCAGCCACATGCTCGAATCCTCCGGCGACCTGCGCGCCGTGCAGGAGCTGCTGGGCCACGCCGACATCGCCACCACGCAGATCTATACCCACCTGGATTTCCAGCACCTGGCGAAGGTCTACGACGCGGCGCACCCGCGCGCGCGGCGCAAGGGTTGAGCCCGTGGCTCGTTCTCTCCGGCATCGCCGGGGAGAGGGCGAGTCTTTGCTCCTGGCGTCTGGCGCGCTGAAGCCCACCTACGTCGCGTGGCAATGTTGAAGGCCACTCCGGCGGCCCCATGTATGCCCGCTGCAGCCTCTCGCGGAGCCGTCCATGGAATCCTTCCACGCCACCACCATCCTTTCGGTCCGCCGCGGCGGACGCGTCGTGCTGGGCGGCGATGGCCAGGTCACCCTGGGCAACACGGTGATGAAGTCCAACGCCCGCAAGATCCGCCGGCTGGGCAAGGGTGACGTGCTGGCCGGCTTCGCCGGCGCCACCGCCGATGCGTTCACGCTGTTCGAACTGTTCGAACAGAAGCTGGACAAGCACGGCAACAACCTCACCCGCGCGGCGGTGGAGATGGCCAAGGAATGGCGCACCGACCGCCGCTTCGGCAAGCTCGAGGCGATGCTGGCGGTGGCCGACAAGGACGCCTCGCTGCTGATCTCCGGCAACGGCGACGTGCTGGAACCGGAGCACGGCCTGATCGCGATCGGCTCGGGCGGCCCCTACGCGCAGGCGGCGGCACTCTCGCTGCTGGAGAACACCGACATGGATGCGCGCGCGATCGTCGAGAAGGCGCTGAAGATCGCCGGCGACATCTGCATCTATACCAACCACAGCACGACCATCGAAGAGCTGGCGGCGGGATCGGGAAACGGGGAACAGGGAACGTGAAGCCTCCCGCTTGCCCTGCAGTCGACGTTCCCCGCTTCCCGTTTCCCCTTCCCCATCCGGTCACCCCATGAGCGAACTCACCCCCCGCGAAATCGTCAACGAGCTGGACCGCTACATCGTCGGCCAGAGCGACGCCAAGCGCGCCGTCGCCATCGCGCTGCGCAACCGCTGGCGGCGCATGCAGCTGGACCCGGACCTGCGCAACGAGGTCACGCCCAAGAACATCCTGATGATCGGGCCCACCGGCGTGGGCAAGACCGAGATCGCGCGCCGCCTGGCCACGCTAGCCAACGCGCCGTTCGTGAAGGTGGAGGCGACCAAGTTCACCGAGGTCGGCTACGTCGGCAAGGACGTCGAGTCGATCATCCGCGACCTGGCCGACGTGGCCTACAAGCTCACCCGCGACCAGGCGGTCAAACGCGTGCGCTCGCAGGCCGAGGACCGCGCCGAGGACCGCATCCTCGATGCGCTGCTGCCGCGCCGGCAGACCGCCAGCGACTGGTCGCACGACCTCACCGTCGCCGCGCCCGACAACGACACCCGCCAGAAGCTGCGCAAGCAGCTGCGCGAGGGCACGCTGGACGAGCGCGAGATCGAGCTGGACTTCGCCATGAACGTAGGCGTGGAGATCATGTCCCCGCCCGGCATGGAGGAGATGGGCGCGCAGCTGCGCCAGATGTTCCAGAACATCGGCGGTGCGCGCACGCAGCAGCGCAAGCTCTCGATCAAGGCGGCCCGTCCGCTGCTGATCGACGAGGAGGCCGGCAAGCTGCTCAACGACGAGGAGATCCGCACGCAGGCGGTCGAGGCAGCCGAACAGAACGGCATCGTCTTCATCGACGAGATCGACAAGGTGGCGCAACGCTCTGAATGGGGAGGCGCCGGGGTCAGCCGCGAGGGCGTGCAGCGCGATTTGCTGCCGCTGGTGGAAGGCTCCACCGTGTCGACCAAGTATGGCCCGCTCAAGACCGACCACATGCTGTTCATCGCCTCGGGCGCGTTCTCGCTCTCCAAGCCTTCGGACCTGATCCCCGAGCTGCAGGGCCGGTTGCCCATCCGCGTGGAGCTGTCGGCGCTGTCGGTGGACGATTTCAAGCGCATCCTGCGCGAGCCGCACAACGCACTGACCAAACAGTACGTGGCGCTGCTGGGCACCGAGGGCGTGACCATCGAATTCACCGATTCGGGCATCGATCGGCTGGCCGAAGTGGCCTGCCAGGTGAACGAGCGCACCGAGAACATCGGCGCCCGCCGCCTGCACACGGTGATGGAGCGGCTGCTGGAAAGGATCTCGTTCGAGGCCGCGGACAAGTCCGGCGAAAAATACCTGATCGACGCCGATCAGGTAGACAAGAGCCTGGCTTCTCTCGTGAAGAACCAGGATCTGAGCCGTTACATCCTCTGAACAAGCCACGCGGACCCCTCTGGTAAAATTCCCGTCATGGGCAAGGTCATCGAACTCAAAACCACCGGCCAGCGCGCGCAGCTGCGCGAGGCGCAGCAGCAGCAGCAGCTGATCCGGTTGTGGCGCGCCGAGCTGGAGCACGGCAGCTTTTGCGGCTACGTGGGCGGCGTCGGCCGCGAGTTCTTCCTGCTGTGGGTGGTCGGCGACGGCATCACCTATGACGGCATGTACGTGATGCGCCACCGCGACGTGTCCGAGCTGGAAACGCCGGACAAGCACCACGTGTTCATGGAGAAGGCGCTCAAGCACAAGCAGCTGCTGCCGCGCACGCCGCGGGGCTTCCCGCTCGACTCGATCCGCGAGGTGGTCCAGGCCGCCGGCAAGCTCGCGCCGGTGATCGGCGTGCACGTGGACAGCGAGGACGAGGCCGAGGTCTGCTACATCGGCAAGCTGGTCGGCGTGGAAGAGGATGGCTTCACCCTGCAGGAGATCAGTCCCGACGCCGAATGGCTGCGCGAGGCGTCGTTCTTCGCCTGGGACGAGGTTTCCACGATCAGCATGGAAGACGGCTACGCGCAGGCGCTGCTGGCCGTGGCCGGCACGCCGCCGCCGCTGGAGCAGGGCGATTCGGGCATCGGCCGCGCACACTGACCCGGCTCCGCGGGTTGCGTAGGGTGGGCCTGGGCCTACCCATTCCTTGGAAGACGTGGTGACTGAAGCCGCCTAGGCTTGCGCCTCGCGGTGTTCCTCGCGCGCCGCCTCCCATACCTCGCGCGCCGCGTCGGCGTTCATCGCCGCGATGCCCAGGCCGACCACCACGTCCGGCCATACCGAAGCGGTCCATGCCGTAAGTCCGCCGGCGACGATGATCGCTACGTTGGCATACGCATCGTTGCGCGCCGACAGGAACGCCGCGCGAGTGAGGCTGCCGGCGTGGTGGCGATAGCGCGCCAGCATGAGCGCGCAGGCGAGGTTCACCACCAGCGCGCCCAAGCCGGTCAGCGACAGCGGCACGGCGGCGGGCGGCACCGGCACATGCAGCTTCTGCCATAGCGCCCACAGCAGCGCCAGCGCAGGCAGCAGCAGGATTCCCGCCAGCGCCATGCCCACCCGCGCCCGTGCGCGCAGGCTCCAGTCCAGCGCCAGGAAGATCAGCAGATTGACCGAGGTGTCTTCCAGGAAGTCGATGCTGTCGGCGAACAGCGAAACCGAGCCGATCGCCAGCGCCACCGCGAACTCCACGCCGAAGTAGGCGAGGTTGAGCAACGCCACCCACCGCACCGTTCGATGCAGTGCGGAGGCCGGTGTGGGTGTGGAGGGCGACACGCCTGGCTCCCGGAACAAGGCAGAAACATCATCTTCCCATGGCCAGCGTGACGGCGCCGGCGTGCGGCCTCGAAGGCGGCGGCCGCTATGCTTGGCATTTGGTCCGCTCCCGGGGAACCGCATGGTCCGCCGCATCGCCGTCGTCGGCAGCATCAACATGGACCTGGTCACCCAGGCGCCGCACTTTCCCCAGCCGGGCGAGACGTTGCTGGGCGAAGGTTTCGTCACCGTACCCGGCGGCAAGGGCGCCAACCAGGCGGTGGCGGCCGCGCGGCTGGGTGCCGAGGTCGCGCTGGTCGGTGCGCTGGGCCGCGACGCGTTCGGCGACCTGCTGCACGCAGGCCTGCGGCGCGAGGGCATCAACCTCGACCACGTGCAGCGTCCGGACGACACGACCAGCGGCACCGCCTCGATCACCGTCGCCGGCGGCGAGAACCAGATCATCGTGGTGCCTGCCGCCAACGCCCGGGTCACGCCGGCGCAGGTGGAATCCGCCCGCGGGGCGCTCGCTGGCGCGGACGTGGTGCTCGTGCAGATGGAGATCCCATTGGAAGCCATCGAGGCGACCTTGCGGCTGGGCCGGCGCCTGGGCGTGCCGGTGATCCTCAACCCGGCACCGGCGCGGCCGCTGCCGGCCGAGTGGCTCGGGCTGGCGCGCTACCTGACCCCCAACCAGCACGAACTGGCGACCTTGCTGGGCGCCGATCCGGCCGAAGACTTTCAGGTCCTGCTGCGCCGCGCGCCCGTCCCCGTCGTGCTCACCCGCGGCCACGAAGGCGCCTGGTACCAGGAGCAAGGCGAACCGGTCCACCAGCATGCCTTCGACGTCGAAGTCGCCGACAGCACCGGTGCCGGCGACACCTTCAACGCCGCACTCGCCGTGTTCCTGCACGAAGGCTTGCCCACCGCCGTACGCAAGGCCTGCGCCGCCGCCGCGCTGGCAGTCACGCGCCTGGGTGCGCAGCAGGGCATGCCGCGGGCACAGGAACTCGACGCCTTCCTTGCCCGCTGACCGCGTGCCGCGCGATCACTTGCCGATGCAGAAGCTGCCGAAGATGGCGCCGAGCAGGTCATCGCTGCTGTAGCTGCCGGTGATCTCGCCCAGCGCATGCTGGGCCTGGCGCAGATCTTCGGCGGCCAGCTCGCCGGCGCGGGTGGCGGCGAGCGCGCCGGCGGCGTGTTCGAGGTGCGCCTGCACACCCTCGAGCGCCTGCACGTGACGACGCCGGGCGCTGAAGGCCCCTTCGCCGCTGCCGGCACCGGCACGCTGCTTCAGTTCCGTGCGCAGGGCGTCGAGGCCTGCGCCGGTGTGGGCGGAAATCCACAGCCAGTGCACGCCTTCGCGCCGCGCAACGTGCGGCGGCGTACTGGCCAGGTCGATCTTGTTGACCAGCACCAGCCGCGCCACGTTCGCGGGAAGTTGCGCGAGCAGGGCAAGGTCGGCCTCCTCCCCGTTCGCGTCGGTGACCAGCAAGACGAGGTCGGCACGGGTCAGCTCGCCATGGGCGCGGCGCACGCCTTCGCGCTCGACCTCGTCCTCGGTGTGGCGCAGGCCGGCTGTGTCGGCCAGTTCCAGCACCACGCCATCCAGGTTCACCGATTCGCGCAGCACGTCGCGGGTGGTGCCGGCGATCGGCGTGACGATGGCGCGCTCGCTTCGCGCCAGTGCGTTGAGCAGGCTGGACTTGCCCACGTTCGGCCGACCCACGATGGCGACCTTGAGGCCGTCGGTCAGGCGCACGCCGCGGCGCGTCTCGGCAAGCAGCCCGTCCAGCCGCGTGCGCAGGTCGTCGAGCTGGCGGGCGATGGCCGGATCCGCCAGGAAATCGATTTCCTCTTCCGGAAAATCGATGGCCGCCTCGACGTGCACGCGCAGCGCCACCAGGGCTTCGAGCAGCGCGTGCACCTGTTGCGAGAAGGCGCCTTCGAGCGAGCGCAGCGCGGCGCGCGCGCCGGCTTCGGAGCGGGCCGCGATCAGGTCGGCGACCGCCTCGGCCTGCGCCAGGTCCAGCTTGCCGTTGAGGAAGGCCCGCTCGGTGAACTCGCCCGGCCGCGCCAGCCGCGCGCCCAGCGTGCAGACGCGGCGCAGCAGCAGGTCGAGCAGCACGGCACTGCCGTGGCCCTGCAGCTCGAGCACGTGTTCGCCGGTGTAGGAATGCGGTGCGGGGAAATAGAGCAGCAGGCCGCGATCGATCAGGCCGCCGTCCTCGTCGCGCAACGCGGCCAAATGCGCATGGCGCGATTGCGGCGGGCGCCCGAGCAGCGCTTCGGCGATGGCCGGCACCCGCGGTCCCGACACGCGCACCACGCCGATGCCCGCCGCGCCGGGGGCGCTGGCGATCGCGGCGATGGTGTCGGTGTCGGCCATGCGCCAAGCATAGCGGGCGCGTATGGCGCGCCCGCGAGCCCGCGAGCCCGCGAGCGGCTCGATCAGGCCTTTGCCTTTGCGTCGCCCTGCTCGACCTGATGGGTGATGTACCACTGCTGGGCCAGGCCGGTGATGCCGTTGACCACGTAGTACAGGCACAGGCCGGCGGGGAAGAAGGCGAACAGCACCGCGAACACCAGCGGCATGAACTTCATCATCTTCGCCTGGGTCGGGTCCATGCCGGTGGCGGGCATCAGGTACTGCTGGCCCAGCATCACCAGCGTGTACAGCGCCGGCAGCACGAAGAACGGGTCGGGCATCGACAGGTCGTGGATCCAGCCCACGAACGGCGCCTGGCGCAGCTCCACGCTCTCGCGCAGCACTTCGTACAGGCCGTAGAAGATCGGAATGGTGATCAGCACCGGAAGGCAGCCGGTCATCGGGTTGACCTTCTCCTTCTTGTACAGCTCCATCATCGCCATCTGCATCTTCTGCTTGTCGTCGCCGAAGCGCTCCTTGAGCGCGGCCACGCGCGGCTGCAGCTTGCGCATCTTGGCGCTGGAGCGGTACTGGGCGGCCGTGAGCTTCCAGGTCAGGCCCTTGATGATCAGCACCAGCAGGATGATCGCCACGCCCCAGTTGCCGCTGATCTTCTCGAGCCAGGACAGGAGCGCGTGCATCGGCTGGGCGATCACGGTGAACACGCCGTAGTTGGTGGCCAGCGACAATCCCGGAGCGACGGTGTCAAGGGTGCCGGTGAGCTTGGGACCGATGTACAGGCGCGCGTCGCTGCTGGCGCTCTGGCCGGGCGCGACGGCGAGCGGGGAGCTCACGGTACGGATCAGGTAGGTGGGGTGCTCGCCGCCGGCATTGACCACGTCGGTGCTGTAGCTGGACGTCTGTTGCGCGGGCGGGATCCAGGCGGCGAAGAAGTAGTGCTGCAGCATCGCGGCCCAGCCGCCGGCGAAGGTCTGGTGCAGCGGGTCCTTCTGGAACTTGTCGAAGGCGAGCGACTGGAAATGGTCCTCCGGGCTGTACCAGGCAGCGCCGAAGAAGCTGGCTGCGGAGGGGTCGGTCATGTTCTGCAGCCAGCCGGTATGCGCCGGGCGCGGCGCCCGCTGCAGCTGCTCGTAGGCGTTGCCCTGCCAGGGTGCGGCACCGGCGTTGTCGATGCGCTGGCTCAGGGCCACTTCGTAGCTGCCGCGCTTGAGCGTGTAGCTCTTGGTGACCTTGATGCCGTCCTGCTGCCAGGTCAGGTCGGCCTTCAGCTGCGGCTGGCCGCTGGCCAGTTCGTAATGGGTCTGCGCCGACTGGAACAGCGCGCGGTGATCCGGTGCCGGGCTGCCGGCGCTGACCAAGCCGCTCTGCGCGACGAAGTAGTCGCCGGCCGCATCGTCGAGCAGCCGCACCGGCGGCGGATTGGGGTGCTTCTTGGTGACCGGCTCGGCCGGATAGGCCAGCAGCTCCGCACGCACCACGCTGCCGCCGCGGGTGTCGATGGTCAGGCGCAGCACGTCGTTGCTGAGGGTGATCAGCTGGCCGGCGGCGGTGGCGGGCACGCCGCTGGCGATCGCGGGTGTGGCGGTCGACACGGCACCGGGCACCGCGTTGTCCGCCGGCGGGGTTGCGCTGCTGGCCGCCACGGGGCTGCCAGTGACGGCCGGCGCGGGCGCATAGTCCTTCTCCCAGGCCATCCAGAGCAGGTAGGCCACGGCCATCAGGGCAAACAGGAGAAACGTGCGCGTCTGGTTCATCGCGGAGCAATTCCGGTGGCGCCGCGGATGCAAGCCGCGGAGGGACTGGGCAAGGGGGAGGTCAACACGCGATTGTGCCGGTGCCTTCGATGGGCTTCAACGGCGGCAGCTTGCGCCAGAGCGCATCGATCTCGGCCAGGAGCTCGTGGCCGGGCAGGCCGGCGGCAGCCTCGCGCGCCATCACGACCACGTCGATCGGCGGCAATTGCGCCCGGGCACGGCGGAACGACTCGCGCAGCAGGCGCTTGATCCGGTTGCGCTCGACCGCGCGCTTGGACACGCGCTTGGAGATGGCCAGGCCCAGCCGCGCATGGTCCAGCCCGTTGGGTCGATAGCGCACAGAAAAACAGCGGCCGCCGAAGCGACCGCTGGCGTGACGCAGGGCGGCAAAGTCGCCGGCGCGGCGGATCCGCGCATCGCGCGGCAGGCCGGCGGGCATGGCGCTCTGGCCCGCTTACGGGATCAGGCGCTTGCGACCCTTGGCGCGACGGGCGTTGAGCACCTTGCGGCCGTCGGCGGTCGCCATGCGGGCACGGAAGCCGTGGGTGCGGGCGCGCTTGAGCTTGCTCGGCTGGAAGGTCCGCTTCATGGCTTTGGCTCCAGAAGAAAGTCGATAAAAAGGTTGGAAATTATGAGGCTTGCGTGCGCAAGCTGTCAAACCGCCCTTGATGCGGCCTGTGGACATCGCTGGGGATATGCTGGGGACTTGGCTGCTAGACTTGCCGGTCCACCCTGCGCGATGAGCGCCCCTTCGTCGGTCAAGAACTATCCCATGAGTGATTTGTGGCGGCGCTGCCTCGAGCGTCTGGAAAGCGAGCTGAGCGCCGAGGAGCTGCATACCTGGCTGATGCCGCTGCAGGCGCGTGAGGATGATGTCGAGGTACAGCTGTTCGCGCCGAATCCGTACACGCTGGATACGGTTCGCGAACGCTACCTGCCGCGCATCGAGGCCGTGCTGGCCCAGCTGGCAGGCCGCCCGCGCGCGGTGCGGCTGGAAGTGGGATCGAGCGCGCCACGCGCCGCTGCCAGGCCGGCGGCGGCCAAGGTGGCCGTGACCGCGGAACCCGCGGCAGCATCTTCCTTCGCACACAATCTCGATCCGCACTACACCTTCGAGACCTTCGTCGAGGGCAAGTCCAATCAGCTGGGCAAGGCCGCCGCCATGCAGGTGGCGATGAACCCCGGCCGCGCCTACAACCCGCTGCTGCTCTACGGCGGCACCGGCCTGGGCAAGACCCACCTGATGCACGCGGCCGGCAACCTGATGCGCGAACGCAACGTCAGCTGCAAGGTGCTGTACCTGCGCTCGGAGCAGTTCGTCGGCGCCATGATCGAGGCGCTGCGCACCAAGAACATGGACCAGTTCAAGCAGCGTTTCCGCTCGGTCGACGCGCTCCTGATCGACGACATCCAGTTCTTCGCCGGCAAGGACACCACGCAGGAGGAGTTCTTCCACACCTTCAATGCGCTGTTCGAGTCCAAGCAGCAGATCATCCTGACCTGCGACCGCTACCCGAAGGAAGTGGACAAGCTCGAGCCGCGGCTGAAATCCCGCCTGGGCTGGGGCCTGTCGGTGGCGATCGAGCCGCCGGACTTCGAAACGCGCGCGGCGATCCTTTTGTCCAAGGCGCACGACAAGGGCGTGGCGGTGAGCGAGAACGTGGCGATGCTGCTGGCCAAGCGCATCCGCTCCAACGTGCGCGACCTGGAAGGGGCGCTCAACACGCTGGCGGCGCGGGCCAACTTCTACGGCAAGCCGATCACCACCGATTTCGCCGAGGAAACCCTGCGCGACCTGCTGGCCACCCATGCGCAGGCGGTGACGGTGCCCAACATCCAGAAGATCACTGCCGAATACTTCAACGTGCGCCTGCAGGACCTGTTGTCCAAGCGGCGCGTGCGTTCGCTGGCGCGGCCGCGGCAGATCGCGATGGCGCTGTCGAAGGAGCTGACCGAGCACAGCCTGCCGGAGATCGGTGAAGCGTTCGGCGGGCGCGACCACACCACGGTGCTGCATGCCTGCCGCACGATCCGGAAGCTGTGCGAAACCGATGCGCGCATGCGCCAGGACTGGGAACAACTGATCCGGGTGCTGACGGGGTAAACGCTTGAAAAGGGGTGGCCCAAGCTGTGGATAATAGGTGGATGTTTCGAGCCGCGGACTTATCCACAATCGGCCCACAGCAGGCAAGCCCAGTTAGGCACACCGGGAAAGCTTTGCAAGATACTGATTTCATTGTCTAAAAAGGCGAATTCCGGTTATCCACCGCGCCTACAACAACCACCAGCTTTCTTTTAAAAACAGAGCAACAGCCAGGGGAAGCCCACACATGCAATTCAGCATCCAACGAGAAGCTTTGCTCAAGCCGCTGCAGCAAGTAGTGGGCGTGGTCGAGCGGCGACAAACACTGCCGGTGCTGGCCAACCTGCTGGTGAAGGTCGCCGATGGCCGTGTCGCATTGACCGGCACCGATCTGGAAGTGGAGATGATCGCGTCCACCGCCGCTGACCTAGCGAGCGAGGGTGAGACCACCATTCCCGCGCGCAAGCTTTTCGACATCGTGCGCGCGCTTCCCGACGGCGTGCGGATCGATCTCAAGCTCAATGGCGACCGGGTGGGGCTGACTGCCGGCCGTAGTCGTTTCACCCTGGCCACACTGCCGGCCAGTGAATTTCCCACTATTGACGAGATCGAGCTCGTCGAGCGGGTGAGCCTGCCGGAAGAAGTCCTGCGCGACCTGATGGAGCGGACTGCTTTCGCCATGGCCAACCAGGATGTCCGTTACTACTTGAACGGCATGTTGCTGGACTTGCAGGAACACACGCTGCGCTGCGTATCCACCGACGGCCACCGCCTGGCCCTCAAGGAAACCAAGCTGGAGAGCAAGGTCGCCGCCCGTCGGCAAATCATCATCCCGCGCAAGGGCGTCAACGAGCTGATTGGCCTGTTCGAAACCGGCGACGGTCAAGTGGAGCTGGAGTTCGGGCGCAACCATCTGCGTGTGCGTCGTGGCGATGTGGTCTTCACATCCAAGCTGATCGACGGTCGCTTTCCCGACTACGAAGCGGTGATTCCGTTGGGTGCCGACAAGCGCGCCACGCTGGATCGCGAGGTGCTGCGCGGGGCTCTGCAGCGTGCGGCGATCCTTTCGAACGAAAAATACCGCGGCGTGAAGCTCGAGCTCTCACCAGGCAAGCTGCGCATCGTGGCGCACAACCCGGAGCAGGAAGAAGCCGTGGAGGAGGTCGAGGCCGATACCGTAGTGTCCGACCTGGCGGTGGGCTTCAACGTGGGTTACCTGCTTGATGCACTGTCGGCGTTGAAGGGTGAGCGTGCGCGGTTGAACCTGCGCGATGCCCAGTCGAGCTGTCTGGTGCAGGAAGACGACAACGAGCAATCGCGCCACGTGATCATGCCGTTGCGCCTCTGACCCTGTGAGGTCCAGACCTCCGAAGGTCGCCCCGCAACGCCGGAGCCGTCGCCAGACACTCCGGCGTTGCGCTTTTTGGGGCTTTGCATGAGATTCGAGCGCCTGCATATCCAGGGTTTGCGATGCCTCGCCGATGTGGCGGTGACGTTGGATGCAGGCATCCATGTCTTCGTGGGTCCGAACGGCGCGGGCAAGACCAGCGTGCTGGAGGCGGCCTATCTGCTTTCGCACGGACGCTCGTTCCGTAGCGGTGCCCGGGAGGCGCTGCTGCAGCGCGGCCGGGACACCTTGTCGGTGTTCGCAGAAGTGCAGGGGCAAGCCGGAGCGTTCCGTCGGCTAGGGCTAGGCAGGGTCGGTTCACGCTGGGAGGCGCGACTGGATGGCGCAGACGTGCCGCTAGGGCAGCTGGTTCAGGCTTGCGCGGTGGTCTGCTTCGAGCCCGGATCCCACGCCTTGATTGCCGGGGCTGCCGAAGAGCGAAGGCGCTTCCTCGACTGGGGCGTGTTCCACGTGGAACAGGACTTCATGGCCGCATGGCGGCGATACCAGCGGGCCTTGAAACAGCGCAATGCCTTGCTGCGCACCGGTGTGGTCGGGCCGAGCGAGCTTTATGCCCCATGGGAACAGGAGTTGGGGGCGGCGGGCGCCATCCTGGACGCCCACCGGCGGGCCTACCTCGATCGACTGCTGCCCCTGCTTGCCGAAGGTGCTGGTTACCTGCTGCCAGAGCTGGGACCCGTGAGCCTGCGCTATCGCCGCGGCTGGGCCGAGGACTGCCCGCTGTCGGAGGTGTTGGCGGAGCAACGAGGTCGGGACCTCGCGCGAACCCATACGACTGCGGGAGCTCACCGGGCGGACTGGTCGCTGTCGTTCGAACAAGCTCCTTTGCGGGAGCACCTGTCGCGCGGTCAGGAGAAGCTGACCGCGCTCGCCTGCCTGCTTGCCCAGGCGGAACTGCATGCCGCCCGCCGGGGCGAGTGGCCGGTCGTCTGTCTCGACGACCTGTCGTCGGAACTCGATCAGGCCCATCAATTGGCGGTGGTCGATCGGCTGGCCTCCGTGGGGGCGCAGGTGCTGGTCACCGGAACCGAGTGTCCGTTGCCCCTGCAGTCACGCCCGCATCGCCTGTTCCACGTGGAACAGGGGCAAATCCGCCCTCTGCTATAATCGCGCGATGGCTTTTCCCGCACCGGCGCCCGTCGGAAGGCGGGTGGCGTCGCAACGGGCAGGGCATGAACGCATCCTACGATTCGAGCAACATCAAGGTATTGAAGGGCCTGGAAGCGGTGCGCAAGCGCCCGGGCATGTACATCGGTGATACGGATGATGGCACCGGCCTGCATCACATGGTGTTCGAGGTCGTCGACAACTCGATCGACGAGGCCCTTGCCGGCTACTGCGACCACGTGACCGTTACCATCCTGGATG
>NZ_JABFWW010000152.1 GCF_013362045.1 Frateuria sp.
GCGCGGGTGCGTGGCAGCCCGCCAGCAGCAGGGCCGCGCCGGCGGCAGCCGCGAACCAGCGGGGCGTGCTTCCCGGCGGCAGCGTTCGGGCCGGCCGAAGGACGCCATTCGCGCGGAAGCGCAGCTCTCCGGCGATCCAGGCGGCTCTGCCCTTGCGCAGGCGGTTGGCAAACGATTCCATGGCACCCTCCCTTTGCATCGCCGGTCCTTGCGATCGCCCCTGGGCCGTGCGCCTCGGCGGCGGTGTGGCCGCGAGTCTTGCCCGTCGCGGCGATCCATTGCAATGCCTCGTGGCTTGAGCCCATGCCCCCGCCCGGGGTTATGCTCGGTCGTTCAAGCCAAAGGGGGCCCCATGCAAGCATCCGTTCCTGCCGCGCAGATGCGCGGCTTTCGCTACTACGACCTGCTGGTCGGCGGCATGGTGGCCGTGCTGCTGTGCTCCAACCTGATCGGCCCGGCCAAGGTCTGCACGATCACGCTGCCGGTGCTGGGCGCGCTGTCCTTCGGCGCCGGCAACCTGTTCTTCCCGGTCAGCTACATCTTCGGCGACGTGCTCACCGAGGTTTACGGCTACGCCCGCGCGCGGCGCGCGATCTGGGCCGGCTTCGGCGCCATGGTGTTCGCCACCTTCATGTCGCAGGCGATCATCCGCATGCCGGCCAGCGCAAGCGAGCCGTTCAACGCGCAACTGCAGCCGGCGCTGGAGCTGGTGTTCGGCAACACCTGGCGCATCGCGCTGGCGTCGCTGGTCGCCTACTGGCTGGGTGACTTCGCCAACTCCTTCGTGCTGGCGCGCATGAAGCTGTGGACCCAGGGCCGCATGCTGTGGACCCGCACCATCGGCTCGACCCTGGTCGGACAGGGCGTGGACAGCCTCACTTTCTACCCGATCGCCTTCACCGGCATCTGGGAAGGCCAGACCATCGTCAAGGTGATCGCCTTCAACTGGACGATGAAGGTGCTGGTGGAAGTGGTGCTGACGCCGCTCACCTACGCGGTGGTGGGTTTCCTCAAGTCGCGCGAGGGCGTGGACACCTTCGACGAAGGCACCCGCTTCACGCCGTTCAGCCTGAAGGACGACGGCGTACTGCGTGCGCCCGGCCAATGAGCCGGCACCACGGCCAGCGCAGATAGCCGTGGCGCAGGCCTAGGCATCGATACCAGGGCGCGCTTGTAGTAGCGCACGGCGGAAGGGAGTGGCATGAACGCAAACGACGACAAGCCCGAGTTGGACCCCGCCGTCTACAAGACGCTGCTCGAGTCGACGCGGGCCATACCGTGGAAGATCGACTGGCCGACTGCGAGCTTTTCCTACATCGGACCGCAGATCGAAGGCCTGCTGGGCTGGGCGCAGCACAGCTGGGCCACCGTGCAGGACTGGGCCGAGCGCATCCACCCGGAGGACCGCGACCGCGTGGTGCAGTTCTGCGTCGCGCAATCGCAGGCAGGCATCGACCACGAGGCGGACTATCGCGCGCTCACCTGCGAGGGCGACTACGTGTGGATCCGCGACGTCGTGCACGTGGTGCGCAACGAAGACGGCGCGGTCGATTCGCTGGTCGGCTTCATGTTCGACATCAGCGAGCGCAAGCGCGCCGAGGAACAGTTGCTCCAGCTGCAGCGCGAGCTGACCGAGCTGTCCTTCCGCGACGGCCTCACCGGCGTGGCCAACCGCCGCCGCCTCGACGCCTTCATCGATGCCGAATGGTCCGCCGCCGCCCGCGAAGGCAAGCCGCTGTCGCTGGTGCTGGCGGACATCGACTGCTTCAAGCAGTACAACGACCGCTACGGCCACCTCGCCGGCGACGCCTGCCTCAAGCGCGTCGCGTCGCTGCTGGATGCGGCGGCCGTGCGGGGGCGCGACCTGCTCGGCCGCTTCGGCGGCGAGGAGTTCCTGCTGGTGCTGCCCGGCGTGGATGCGCAGGCGGCGCTGGACTGCGCGCAGCGCTGCCTGGCCGCGTTCGCCGAGGCGCAGCTGCCGCACGAATCATCCACCGTCGGCCCCGTGCTCACGGCCAGCCTCGGCGTGGCTACCGCCACGCCGGCGCCCGGCGAGGACCTGGCCACCTTCATCGAAACCGTGGATCGCTGTCTGTATCGGGCCAAGGCGCAAGGCCGCAACCGCATCATCGCCGCCGCGCACGCGCCGCAATCTCCGGCCTGAGCGACGCCCGAAAGGCGTTCCACGCGCGGCGGGGCCAGAACCACATGACCGGGTGCGGGCGCCGGAGGTGTCGACGAGGCCTCGGGACGAAGGCGTGCACCGCGGCACACCGGCCGGCTGCTGCGGAAACGACCGGCCGAACGGCCAGGTCCCGCAGCATCCACGAGCTGCGCCGGGTTACTCCGAAGGCTGCTTGAACACGACCCGGCACTGGACCCTGTAGGCCCAGTACGTGCTGAGCGACGAGGCGAGCAGGGCGGCCCCGGCGCTCCAGCCCACGACCGACCCGACAGAGAAGCGGCCGGTGCCGTGCTGTACGAACTCGACCAGCCCCAGGCCGAGGCATGCCAGCACGAACACCAGCGCGAAACGCTTCAGCCAGAACCGGATCAGGATCGATGCCATGGTGAACCTCGGTGCGTCAGGGTTGAAGGAAGCCCGTGCCGGGCTTGCGCATCATGCCTGCAGCAGGCCCCGGACGGCCATCGTGGCCGCCGAGTGCCTGGCCTCCATTAGATGCCAAAGCCGATGTGTCAGGCGCGATGCTCCGGGAGCACCACGCTGGGCATGGGATGAACCTCGAAGTTGAAGCCTGCGTCGGCCCTTATCACCGGATCGTTGGCGCAAAGATCCCCGGGGTCGGAGGCGTCCTGCAGCCTGATGATGGCAATGCCATAGAAGCGCTTGGGATCGGCCACCGGACCGAAGGCGACGACCATGCCCTTGTCCATCAACCCACGCCAATACGCGGCGTGCTCCTGCATCAGCTTGCCTTCGGCCGGCGTCATATCCGCGGGAAACGTCGGCCGCGGCGTGTCGAGCCTGTACAGGAAGTAGTTCATGCGAGCCTCCGGGTAGGGAGCCATGGGTGGCGGGTCCGGCGTGTGCGCCGGCCTGTCCTCGCTGACTGGAGTTTGGCGTCTGCATCAAGCCCGCCGCCAAACGGCGTCGGCTGGAACGAATCCTCAGGCCGTTGCTTCGAACGAGTCGTGATATTTGACCTGACCCGACGGCGATGAGCCATGGAAAGAAATGGCCTGAAAATACCCTGCAGGCACGCCCGGCAGCACCAGTGCCGGTTCCGCCTTGAAGCCAAAGCGGGCGTAATAGCCCGGCTCACCCAGCACGACGCACCCGGCCGCGTCCATGGCACGTAGCTCCGCCAAGGCGTGGTCCATGAGAAGAGTGCCAACGCCTTGCCCTTGTCGTTCAGGGAGGACGGAAATTGGACCGAGGCCATGCCAGCCGCGCGTGCCATCGGAAATGGCCACGGGCGACACCGCAACATGCCCGATGACCTTGCCATTATCCTCCGCAACCAGCGAAACGGCGAGTTGGCCGGAGCTGCGTAGTGCGCGAATGATGGACTGCTCGGTATGGCTTGCGTGCGCGGCATCCTGGAATGCCGCGACAGTCACCGCTTCAATGGCGGCTGTATCCGAGGCCATTTCCTTCCGAATTTCTATCATGCTTAGGGCCTGGCGCTGTAGATTTGAGGCCGGTAACTAGAAGCCGTCCGCCTGGATGATTGGATAAAAAGAACTACCGTAGGCACACGCCAGAGATAACGAGCGTCGGACCGATCAAGCCCCATAGCAAGGCGCCGTATTTTGGCCCGAGCGTCTGTGCCCTGAACGGCCGGCTGAAGCTGCGCAGCGCAATGGCAAGAAAGCCAGCGGTGGATAGAGCCGTATGAAGCGCGTGCGTATGCCACTGGAGTTAAGCGGCGGCGAAGCCGTCCGCCTTGAACGAGTTGTTAGCGCGCTGGCTGGTTAGGAACCCTTGAGCCGGCAGCTTTGAAATCTTGTAAGCCTGACTGTAGATCAGCTTGGCGAATAAGTAGCCCATGAACGCCATAGCCATCACCTAAATCCTTTAGGTAGCGAACGACGTCAATGGCGTTCGAGTCATTGGTGCCATAAAGAGCAATATTTGCAGCACCTTTTGTGACTGGCGCTACCGAAAAAGGAGAGATCGTTGATCTTGATCTTTGTGATCACAACTTGGTAGACGGTCAGGTTTCCTTTCGAATCAAGGTCACGGACAACGAGATGCCCTTGCCCGGCACTATTGAGCTCTAGGCGCAGCATTGAACCCCATGCGTCCGGGCCAACCCAGACACCTGCAAGTTGTGCTTTTGTTCTCGGCATCGGCGGCTTGATGGCCTGTGCGCCGACACTTACAAAAAGCAGCGCGAGTCCGATCAATGGCGCAAGCAGGCGTCTGGATTTCACGACTTCTCCTGAAGGCGCTAACGCTTGAGTTAAGCGGCGGCGAA
>NZ_JABFWW010000301.1 GCF_013362045.1 Frateuria sp.
GCCGCCGCGGACTGCTGGCGCGCCGCGGTGGAGATGTTCTGAATCAGCGCCGACAGGTCGTGCGAGACGCGCTCGATGTCGCCCAGCGCGCTGCCGGCGTCCTCGGCCAGGCGCGCGCCGGCGACCACCTCGGCGGTGGTCTGCTCCATCGAGTTCACCGCCTCGTTGGTGTCGGACTGAATGGTCTGCACCAGCGTCTCGATTCGCTTGGTCGCGCTGGCGGAGCGTTCCGCCAGGCGCTGCACTTCGTCCGCCACCACCGCGAAGCCGCGACCCGCCTCGCCGGCCGAGGCCGCCTGGATGGCCGCGTTCAACGCCAGAATGTTGGTCTGTTCGGCAATGTCGTTGATCAGTTCCACGATCGAGCCGATTTCCTGCGAGGACTCGCCCAGGCGCTTGATGCGCTTGGAGGTCTCCTGGATCTGGTCGCGGATCGAGTCCATGCCCGAGATGGTCTCGCGCACCACTTCGGCGCCGCGCGAGGCGATCTGCACCGAGCGTTCGGCCACGTCGGCCGACTCGGCCGAGTCCTTGGACACGTTGTCCATCAGGCTCGCGATCTGGTTGATCGCCGAGGTCGCCGTGCTGATCCGCTGCGCCTGGCTCTGCGCCGCATCGGCCAGGTGGCGCGCGGTGGTCTGGGTTTCCTGCGCCGAGGAGGACACCTGCTCGGAGGTCTCGTTGATGGTGGTCACCAGGGTGCGCAGCTCGTCGATGGCGTAGTTCACCGAGTCGGCGATCGCGCCGGTGATGTCCTCCGAGACCGTGGTCTTGACGGTCAGGTCGCCTTCGGCGAGCGAGCCCATCTCGTCCAGCAGGCGCATGATCGCCTCCTGGTTGCGCTGGTTGAGCTCGGTCGAATCCTGGAAGCGCTTGCGCTGGTCGCGCACCAGGGTGACCACCAGCAGCAGCGCGAAGGCCACCGCGCCGATGGCACCGATCACGCCCCACCACACGTTCGGGAACAGGCGGCGGAACGGCAGCTTGCCGATCTGGTCGGACAACTCGTTGGCACGCAGCAGTACGTTCTGCGAATCCAGCGAGGCCTGGTTGCCGGCATTCTTTACGTCGACGATGGCGCTGGCGGCGACCACCAGCTTGGCGATCGGATCGGCCAGCGCATCCCAGCTGGCCTGCATTTCCGTGAGGATCTTGCGCGCGTTGGCGTCGCCCATGGCCTTGACGCCGGCATCGGGGTTGCCGTCGGTAAGGCCCTTGAGAACGGTACCGTACAGCTGTGCGTCGCGCGCCAGGCCGTCAGCGGCGGCCTGGGCTGCGTCGCCGCCCTGCAGCACCTCCTGCACGCGGCGGGTCATGCGGTCGGCCAGCAGCATCTGGCGCGAGGAGCCGAGCATCTGCTCGGCGCTGCCGTTGCGCTGCTGCAGGATGTTGGTGACCTGGTCCATGCTCGAGTTGAGCAGCGGCATCTGCTGGGAGAGCTTGTCGGCACGCTGCGCCGAGTCGAGCACCACCGCCTTGTTGGACAGGATCTTGCGGATGTCGCCGTCGAACTGGCCCCAGGCATTGACCAGCGCCGTCACGGCACGCCCGGCAGGCGTGGTGTTGCCGTCGCTGTAGGCCTGCATGCCACCCTTGGCGTCGCCCTTGGTGAGCTTCTGCACCGCCGAGTCGATGGCATTGCGGGTGCTGTCCAGTTCCTTGAAGGAGTCGACGTTGCCGCCGGCGGCCTCCAGCGCATACTTGGCCGTCTGCTGCGATAGCACCTGGATCTGCGTGGTCAGCGCGCTGGCCTGGCGGTCCTCGCCGTTCTTCTGGTTGAGCAGGAAGAAATCCAGCGCCGCGAAACCGATTGCGATCAGCAGCAGGACGATGAGGCCGGTATAGCCCCGTTCCTTGCCGATGCCCCCTGTAGTGCTCATCGTTACACCTCTTCCGTCTTGCTTCCTGCCGGGCTGCGCTGCATCGGCGCCGCCGCGGCGGGAACCTCTCGCCCCTGTTTCCGGCCACGCACGGCGCCGGCCCTACCCATCTTGCGCGTCAGGCCGCGGCCTGACGGAAATCCGGTGCGCGCACCAGCCGGTTCATGCTGAACACGCCCAATTGCTGGATGCCTACCTCGACCCGCTCCTCGACGAAGCGCGTCAACCGCGGATCGTCCTCGGCCATCGCCTCGCGGCGCTGCTCCTGGTCGACCGTGCGCTGGCCGAACACCTCGTCGACCATCAGCGCCACGCTGCCGCCGCCCTGGCGCACGATCAACAGGCGCGTGCGCTCGGTCGGCTGGGTGCGCTCGCCGAACAGGAAGCGGCCGAAGTCGATCACCGGCACGAGGTTGCCGCGCACGTTGGCGACGCCCAGCAACCAGGGCTGGGTGAGCGGCACCGGGGTCAGCACCGGCACCGCCAGCAATTCGTTGATCTCGTCGATGCCGCTGACGAACAGGCGCGCCCCCACCCGGTAGCCGATGCCGCGCCACAGGCCGGGCGCCTCCATCTTGTCCTGCACCTCCAGCGCGTGCGCCAGCGAAAGGCGCTCGTAGCGGGCCAGGGTCTCGAACGGGGTGAGGTTGGCGGCTTGGTTCATGCCGCGCTCGGCAGCAGGTCGTTGATGCAGGTCAGCAGTTCCTTCTCGTTGACCGGCTTGGTGATGAACGCGCGCGCGCCCTGGCGCAAGCCCCAGACGCGGTCGGTTTCCATCGACTTGGTGGTGATCATCACGATCGGCACGGTCGAGGTGGCCGGATCGCGCGTGAGCGTGCGCGTGGCCTGGAAGCCATTCATGCCGGGCATGATCACGTCCATGATGACCAGGTCGGGCAGCTCGGCGCGAACACGCTCGATGCCTTCCTCGGCGGTGCTGACGGCAACGACCTGGTAGCCGGCCTTCTCGAGCAGCGTGGTGAACACGCGCACGTCGGTCGGCGAGTCGTCGATGATGAGAATCTTTGCCACAGGTCTCCCCTATAAGACACTGCAGTCAGTGGCTTTCAAACCGTGCTGACGTGACGATGGATGGCGCCAAGCAGTTCGTCGCGGGTGAACGGCTTGGTGAGGTACTGCTCGGCGCCGACGATGCGGCCGCGGGCCTTGTCGAACAGGCCGTCCTTCGAGCTCAGCATGATCACCGGCGTGGCGCGGAACTGCGGGTTGTTCTTGATCAGCGCGCAGGTCTGGTAGCCGTCCAGCCGCGGCATCATGATGTCGACGAAAATGATCGCCGGCTTCTGGTCGGAGATCTTCGCCAGCGCCTCGAAGCCGTCGACGGCGGTGAGCACGTCGCAACCTTCCTTCTTGAGCAAGGTTTCGGCCGTGCGGCGAATGGTCTTGGAGTCATCGATCACCATGACCTTCAGACCGGACAAGCCGTTGTCGCTCGTGTTCAAGTTCACTCAACCCCCCCCTGCTGCCCGCCCAAGGCTCAGGTATGGCACCTGAGGCCAGGCGAACGCTGGCCGTGGTGCATGTAAAGAAACCCAACTTGTTAATGTTGTTGCGCCCCGATTGCCGGCAACGCACTCAATGCATTGCTGTTTACCGCCTGACCGCAGCGGCGTCAAGCAAAATGAAGGCCTTAGCACCGGTCTTGTGCGGCCATCGGCAAACACGTCAGTTCTTGAGCAGGCGCGTCAGAACTTGCCGCTACGCGCGCGCTCGGCGACCATCCACGTCCCTGCGCACGCCGCCCCGAACCGCTGGTCCGCGTGCCCTCCCGCCATGGAGCATTTTTCATGCCGCTTTCGGTTGCCGTGCTGATGGATCCCATCGGCGCCATCAAGATCGCCAAGGACACCAGCTTCGCGATGCTGCTGGAGGCGCAGCGTCGCGGCCACGCGCTGCACTACATGGAACAGGGCGACCTGGCGCTGCGCGACGGCGCGCCCTTCGCCCGCCTGCGGCCGCTGTCGGTCCGCGAGGACCCGTCCGGGTGGTACGCGCTGGGCGAACGCCAGTGGCGGGACCTGCGCGAGATGGACGTGGTGCTGATGCGCAAGGACCCGCCGGTCGACGCGCAGTTCATCTACGACACGATGGTGCTGGATGCGGCCCGCCGCGGCGGCGTGCAGGTGATCAACCACCCGCAGGCGCTGCGCGACTGCAACGAGAAGCTGTTCACGCTCGAGTTTCCGCAGTGCATCGCGCCTACCCTGGTCTCGCGCGACGCCGGCGAACTTCGCCGCTTCGTGGCCGAGCACGGCGAAGCGGTGCTCAAGCCGCTGGACGGCATGGGCGGGCGCGGCATCTTCCGCGTGAGGGCCGGCGACAGCAACCTGAACTCCATGCTGGAGACGCTGCTGGCCGGCGGCATGCACGGCGAAGGCAAGCACTTCGCCATCGCGCAGAAATTCATCCCGGCGATCAGCGCCGGCGACAAGCGCATCCTGCTGATCGACGGCGAGCCGGTGCCCTACGCGCTGGCGCGCATCCCGCAGGGCGACGAGTTCCGCAGATCGGAAGAGCGTC
>NZ_JABFWW010000167.1 GCF_013362045.1 Frateuria sp.
CAGCAGCGCCGGCGGCGGCATCGCCATGGACGCGCCGCTGCGCAGCGCATCCATCATCGCGTTGAGCAGGTCCAGCGCTTCCAGCAACGCGTCCATCTGTCCCGAGTCCAGCACCAGCGCGCCGTTGCGCGCGGCGTTGAGCAGATCCTCGGCGTGATGGCACAGCTGCACCATCGGCTCGATGGCGAGAAAGCCGGCTCCTCCCTTGACCGTGTGGAAGGCGCGGAACACCGCGTTGAGCAGCTCGGCCTCGCGCGGATTGGCCTCCAGCTCGACCAGTTGCTCGGACAGGCGCTCGACCAGTTCACCGGCCTCGACCAGGAAGTCGTCGCGCAATTCGGCGTCGAGCGAGGGGTCCATGCTCATCCGGCTCCGCTCAGAATCCGAATTCGGAGAGCAGGCGGTCCGCCTCGTCCTGGCCGGAGATCTTCTCCACCACCGGGGGCGGCTCGCGGCCGGCCAGCGCACCGGTGAGGTGCACCAGTTCCAGCAGCGAGGATTCGACCGACTCGATGAAGTTGACGACCTTCTTGATGCGCTGGCCGGACAGGTCCTGCCAGGACTGCGCCATCACCATGTCGTTGAGGCCTTCGCGGCAATTGGAGGCGAACGCCACGGCCTGGCTGGCCAGCACGGCGGCCGGCTGGCCTGGATGGGCGGTGGCCACGACCTGCTCGGCGCTCTGCGCCAGCGCTTCGGCCTCCGGGCTCATGCGCTCGGCGAAATCGATGCTGCGATGGGCCGCCTGCGCACTCATCTCGAGCACGTCGTTCAAATGCTTGCGCACGTCGGCGACCTTGCCCGGCACGCCTTCCTGCGCCAGGTCGTGGCCGAGCCGGCTGACCGCCCCGTGCAGGTCGCGCGCGAGCAGGCCGAGCGCGCGGAACAGGTGCTGCTCGCGCTGGCGCACCAGCGCGTCGAGCGCCTGCTCGAAGGCGGCGCCATCGGCGCTGTTGAGCAGGTCCTGCAGTTCCGCCGGCATCGCGCCCTGGTCGAAGGTAGACAGCACGGCGCTCATGCGCTGGCTCCCGCGGCGGCGAGGCGCTCGAAGATCTTGCCGAGCTTTTCCTTGAGCGTGACCGCGTTGAACGGCTTGACGATGTAGCCGTTCACGCCGGCCTGCGCCGCGGCGATGATCTGGTCGCGGTTGTTCTCGGCCGTGACCATCAGCACCGGCATGCCCTTGAGCGTGGGCTCGGAGCGGATCGCGCGCAGCAGGTCGATGCCGGTCATGTTGGGCATGTTCCAGTCGGTGACCACCAGGTCGAACGGCTGGCTGCGCAGCATGGTCAGCGCGTTGTTGCCGTCGTCGGCCTCCTGGATCAGGGTGTTGGTGAAGCCCAGCTCCACCAGCAGGTTCCTGACGATGCGCCGCATGGTGGAGAAATCGTCCACCACGAGGATCTTCATGTTCTTGTCCAACGCCTTTTCTCCGTTGCGAGGGTTATCGCCAACACCCGCTTCCTGGCCCGGTGTGTCTCGTCACTGCTGCCGCGCCGCCTTCTTCTTTTTCGGTTGCGACTCGCCGTCGCGCCAGTCGCCCAGCCGCGCGCGCAGGCGCACGATCGCCTGGCCGTGGATCTGGCACACGCGCGACTCGGTCACGCCCAGCACGGCGCCGATTTCCTTCAGGTTCAATTCCTGCTCGTAGTAGAGCGACATCACCAGCTGCTCGCGCTCGGGCAGCGTCGAGATGCCCTCGATCAGCGCCTGGCGCAGGCCGTCCTGCTCGATGCTTTCGGCCGGCCCGAGGCTGGCCTGGTCGGCCACGTCGAAGGCGGGCGAGCCGTCGCCGTCGTCCGGCGCGGTGAGGCTGAGCAGGCGCGCACTGGCGGCGTCGGCGAGCACCTGGTGGTACTCCTCCGCGCTGACGCCGAGGCGCTTGATGATTTCGGCGTCCTCGGCATCGGCGCCGGTCTCGATCTCGATCTGGCGCACCACCTCGGCCACCTCGCGCACCTTGCGGTGGACCGAGCGCGGGGTCCAGTCGGTCTTGCGCAGCTCGTCGAGCATGGCGCCGCGGATGCGGATGCCGGCATAGGTTTCGAAGCTGGCGGCGCGATCGGTGGCGTAGTGCCGCGCGGCTTCCAGCAGGCCGATCATGCCGGACTGGATCAGGTCGCCCACGTCCACGCTCGGCGGCAGGCGGCCCATCAGGTGATAGGCAATACGGCGCACCAGCGGCGCGTGCTGACGCACCAACTCCTCGGCACTCTGTCGCTGCAGCTGGAGGTATTCCGATGCCACGCTCATCTCACCACCCCGCAACCGGTACGGTCTGGCCGCCGAAGAAGGCGATGCGGTCCAGGCCCGCGCGCGCGGGTTCTTCCCAGTTATCGACCGCACCTGCCAATTGCTTGAATGCCTGCGACGATCGCGCGGCCGGCCACAGATCCACCACCGCGTTCTGGCGGCGGATCGCCTGCCTGAGGCGCTCGTCCTGCGGGACCATGCCGAGGAAATCGAGCACCACGTCGAGGAAGCGGTCGCTCACCTTGGCCAGCTTCTGGTGCAGCGCGCGGGCCTCGCCTGCGTTGCGCACCAGGTTGGCCACGAAGCGGAAGCGGCGCACGCCGAAGTCGCGGCTCAGCACCTTGACCAGCGCATACGCGTCGGTGAGCGAAGCGGGCTCGTCGCACACCACCAGCACCACGTCGTCGGCGGCGGCGGCGAACATCGCCACGTTGTCCGAAAGCCCCGCGGCGGTGTCCACCAGCAGGTAGTCCGGCGGCCTGGGCAGCTCGTCGAAGGCGCGGATCACCGCGGCGTGCTCGCCGTTGCCCAGCTGAGCCAGGCGCCGCGCGCCGGAGCCGCCGGGAATCACCTTCAGCCCGTGCGGGGCTTCCAGCACCAGCTCCTCCAGCGTGGCCGTGCCATCGAGCAGGTGGCCAAGGTGCCGCGACGGCGCCAGGCCGAGCAGCACGTCGACGTTGGCCAGGCCCATGTCGGCGTCCAGCAGCATCACGTCGCGGCCGGCCATCGCCAGGCTCATGCCTAAGTTGACCGCCACGGTGGTCTTGCCCACCCCGCCCTTGCCGCCGGCCACCGCGATCGCGCGGCAGCGGCGGCGGGGTGCGCCTGCGTTGGCCGCCTGGTGCGGCCGGTGCGGTGCGGGCGGAACCTTGTCGCGTTCGCCCGTGATCGCGTTGAACATGTCTTTCAAGCCCCACGCCTGGTTCATTGCAAGGGTTCCGCTCATGCCTGGGCCACCATCGCGCCGAAGCGCTCGGCCAGCAGCGCCTCGTCGGTGGCCGGCGCGCTGCCCTTGAGCACCTGCGCTGCGCGGCACACCAGCAGCCGCGCGTCGGCGGCGGCGATGTCCTCGGGCACGCGCTGGCCGTCGGTGGTGTAGTCCAGCGCGAGCCGGTGGCGGATCAGCACCGACAGCGCGCCGCCGAGGCTGGGAGCCTCGTCGAGTTTGGTGAGGATGGCCGCGTGCGGCTTCAGCGGCAGGTAGGCGCGCACCGATTCCTCCAGCGACTGCGCCTGCGCGTTGGCGGCCAGCACCAGGCTGGCGCGCAGCTCGCCGGCGTCGCCCAGCACGTCGAGCTGTTCGGCCAGCCGCGGGTCGTGGCCGGCCAGCCCTGCGGTGTCGACCAGCACGGTGTGGCAACCCTTCAGCAGTTGCAGCACCTGGCGCAGGCTCTGCGCGTCGTAGGCCGGGTACACCCGCACGCCGAGCAGGCGGCCGTAGTGCTCCAGCTGCGCCGCGGCGCCGATGCGGTAGTGGTCGGTGCTTACCAGCGCGACCTGCGAGGCGCCGTGGCGCACCACGGCGCGGGCCGCGAGTTTCGCGAGCGTCGTGGTCTTGCCCACGCCGGTCGGTCCGACCAGCGCGGTGACGCCGCCCTCCTCCGAGCGCCCGCGGCCACTCACCGCCAGGCCGCGGCTCAACATGCCCAGCGGCAGGTAGCGCGCCTGCTCGGGCGTCATTTGCGCGGGCAGTTCATCGGCCAGCGCACGGGCGACGTCGGCATCGATGCCCAGCCGGGTCAGTTCGCGCAGCACGCGCGCGTGCATCGGCTGGCGGCGCTCCATGTCGTTCCAGGCCAGGCTGGAGAGCTGCATCTCCAGCATCTCGCGCAGGCTGGACAGCTCGGAGCGCATGCGCACGGTGTCGGCGGCGGCGCGTTCGATCAGTGGATGGACGGGTGTCGGCTCGGCGGGCGACTCGGACGATTGCGACTGAACCTGTCCTTGGGTACCGACATCGGCGGAGTCCCGGATCCCGGCCGGCGCACGGACATCTGCCCGGGAGCGGGACGCATGCGAAGCGCGCGCCTCCGGGCGGGCCAGCTTTTGCTCCCTCTCCCCCGGCCCCGCCGGGGGAGAGCCCCGCCCGGAGTCCATCGAAGGGGGCTGGGGAGAGGGGGAGGCCTTTGCAGTGCCCTCGACCGGCGTCG
>NZ_JABFWW010000199.1 GCF_013362045.1 Frateuria sp.
TGGCGACGTAGCGCTGGAAGGCCTGGCCACCTCGGCAACCGGCGCCGGCGAGCGCGCGGGACCCGGTGGCGTCACCGGCTCGAAGACCGGCGCATGAGAGTGGTTCACCGCCGTGTTCGATCGCGGCGCGGCGGTCCGGCCGCCCGCAGCCGACAGCCGCAGCGTCTGGCCGGGCCGGATCGTGTAGGGAGCGGCGATGTGGTTCCACGCGGCCAGGTCGCGGAAGTCCACGCCGTGGCGGAAGGCAATCGAGTAGAGCGTGTCGCCGTGCGCGACGCGATAGTCGCCAGTAGCCGGTGCAGGCGCAGGCGACACCATGCGTGGCGCACCGGTGGCACGGCTAGGCTGCACCACGACGGATCGTCGCGTGAGGTCGCAGGCGGCAAGGGCCAGCGCGGCCAGGAGGACCGCGGAAAGACGCATCCATTTCATCATGCCGTCCAGCATACCCAGCCGACACGGCAATTTCACGAAGGCGACCTCGCCGCGACGCCGTTCAGCGCGGCCAGATCCACCATGCCAGCAGCAGCGCCAGCACGATGATCGCCACCCAGCCGATCCGCTCGATGTGCTTGTGCAGCAGCCGCTCGGCACGCTCGCCGAAGATCCGGATCAGCAACGCCAGCAGCCACACGCGCTTGCCGCGCCCGACCGCCATGCAGATCAGGAAAGGCACCACCGGCACGCCGACGATGCCCGACGCCCAGGTCACGAACTTCATCGGCACCACCGGCTGCAGCGCCGCCAGCGCCAGCACCAGCAACAGGCCCAGCCAATGCTGGTTCATCTGCGCGCGCAGGCTGGCCACACCCTGCTCGATGGGCCCCAGCAGGTGCAGCGAGGCGAGCAGCGGCTGCAGCGCCTGGAACGCCCAGTGGCCCAGCGCGTAGCCGACCAGGGAGCCCAGCAGCGAAAACAGCAGGCTGACGTTGGCATAGAAGAACGCCTTCTGCCGCTTGCCCAGCATCATCGGCGCCAGCATCACCTCCGGCATGACCGGGAAGATGAAGGCCTCGACGAAGCTCAATCCGCACAGGTAGTAGAGCGCCCGCGGATCGCGCGCCCAGGTGAGTGCACGCGAATAAAGCGTTCCGAACAGGCGCATCTAGGGCGTTCCTTCTCGCGTGAGGTGTGGCATCAGCCGATGCCGCCGAGCAGCGGCACGAAGCTGACGGCGCCGAGCTCTTCCTGGATGAAGTCGCCCTGCCCGTCGCCGCGGATGCGCAGCAGCATCTGGCTGCTGGGCGAACCCACCGGCGCCACCAGCACGCCGTTGGGCGCCAGTTGGTCGAGCACCTGGTTCGGGATCGCATCGCCGGCGGCAGTGAGGATGATCGCGTCGAACGGCGCCTCGTCCGGCCAGCCGAGCTTGCCGTCGTCGTGACGCGAGCGCACGTTGGCCAGCCCGAGCTGGCGGAAGCGGCGGCGTGCCTGGCGCAGCAGCTCCTCGATGCGCTCGACGGTGAACACCTGCCCCACCACCGCGGCCAGCACGACGGCCTGGTAGCCCGAACCGGTGCCGATCTCCAGCACCTTCTGCGGCGCTGCGCCGCCGAACGGTTCCAGCAGCGCCTCGGTCATGCGCGCGACCACCCATGGCTGCGAGATCGTCTGGCCATGGCCGATCGGCAGCGCGGTGTTCTCGTAGGCGCGCGAATGCAGCGCCTGGTCGATGAAGTGGTGACGGGGCGTATTGCGGATCACCTCGATCACGCGTTGATCGCGGATGCCGCTTTCCTTGAGCGTCGCGGCCAGGCGGTCGCGCGCGCGCTGCGAGGTCATCCCCTCGCCCTTGAACGCCGACGGCGGCAGCGGATGGATGTTCATCGTCATCGCTTCAGGCCGCCTTCTCGTCCATCGCCGCGGTCATGGCCTGCATCCAGCCGCTGATCTTCTCCAGCGCCTGGTAGCGGGTCAGGTCGACATGGATCGGCGTGACCGAAACGTAGCCGCGGCGCACCGCGTCGAAGTCGGTGCCCGGGCCGTCGTCCTCGGCGCCACCGGCCGGACCGATCCACCAGATCGGCTTGCCGCGCGGGTCGGTCTGGGCGATGCACGGCGCCGAACGGTGCCGCTTGCCCAGGCGCGTCACCTCGAACCCCTGGATCTCATGCCAGGGCCGGTCCGGTACGTTGACGTTGAGGATGGTGTCGGCCGGCAGCGGATCGACCAGCAGCCGCTTCATCAGCTGCAACACCGCCTGCGCCGCCGAAGCGTAGTGCTCGCCCTTGTGGTCGCGGCTGACCAGCGATACGGCGATCGCCGGCAGGCCGAGGAAACGCCCTTCCATCGCCGCCGACACCGTGCCCGAATAGATCACGTCGTCGCCGAGGTTGGATGAGTTGTTGATGCCCGACACCACGATGTCCGGTTCGTGGTCGAGCAGGCCGGCCAGCGCCAGGTGCACGCAATCGGTCGGCGTGCCGGCCACGCGGTAGCGGCCGTCGTCCATCTTCAGCGCGCGGATCGGCGCGTCCAGGGTGAGCGAATTGCTGGCGCCGGAGCGATCGCGGTCGGGCGCCACCACCGTCACCTGCCCCACCGTCGCAAGGCATTCGGCCAGCACGCGGATGCCGGGGGCATCCACGCCGTCGTCGTTGCTTACCAGGACTCGCATGAGGTTCCGTCAGAAGTGCGCGAACGCGCGCCGCAAGAGGCCACGCCTTGATCCGTGCGAGTCTACCGGACCATGCCTTAGGTTTCACGGCCACGCGTGCCGGGGGCCCTCTCCCAGCGGGGAGAGCGTTGGCTCGCCCGGCCCCATCGACAGGGCCTTGCTAGCATGTCCCCATGAAGAAGCGCCGCGCCCCGGTCGAACCGAATGAGGACGACATCCGCCTGTTCCGCGAGGCCATCGGCCCGGTGCGCGAGATCCGCGCCGACGTACCACCGCCGCCCGCGCCACGCCCGGAGCCGCGTGCCCACATGCTCGAAGCGGACGAAGCCGCCGTGCCCGGCGAACTGCTGGAGCCCGCCTTCGATCCCGCCCTGATGGAAATCGGCGAGGAATTGGCCTACCTGCGCGACGGCTACCCGCCGCGCCTGCTGCGCCAGCTCAAGCGCGGCCAGTTCAGCGTGCAGGACGAGATCGACCTGCACCACATGAACGCCGCCGCTGCGCAGGCAAGCATTGCCGACTTCCTCGCCGAAGCCCGCCAGCACGGCCTGCGCTGCGTGCGCATCGTGCATGGCAAGGGCCTGCGCTCGAAAGCCGCCGGCCCGGTGCTGAAGGCGCTCACCGACCGCCTGCTGCGCCGGCGCGACGACGTGGTCGCGTTCGCCTCCGCGCGCCCCGCGCAAGGCGGCACGGGGGCGGTGGTGGTCCTGCTCAAGAGCGCGTAGCGCCGCTCAGTCGGCGCGAATGGCCGCCACCGGCGCCACGGCCGCAGCGCGGCGCGCCGGTCCCAACACGGCAATCTGGCCAAGCAGCCACAGCAGCAGCGCGCCGACCAGCGCGAACCAAGGCGGCATCCGCGGCAGCTCGCCGCGCTCCATCAGCCACAGGTTGGCACCGATGGCGAGCGCCACGCCCAGCATCGCGCCTGCGCCCACGATGAGGAAATTCTCGGTCCGGAAATAGGCAAGGATGTCGCCCCGCGTGGCGCCCAGCGCGCGACGCATGCCGATCTGCCGGCGCCGCTGGCTGACCCAGAAGCTGCTCAGCCCGACGATGCCGCCCGCCGTCGCCAGCAGCAGCAATACGCTGAGCACCACCATCGCAGTCGCCACGCCGCGGTCGACCGCATACCCCGTCTCGCGCACCTGCGTCAGCGTGAGTACGCCTTCGCCGGGGTCGATCAGGCGCATGCGGTCCTGCGCCAGCAGCGCAGCGACCGACGCCCGCATGGCCGATGCGCGCTGGCCCGAGTGCGCGCGAACCAGGTAGACCGTGCCGTCCGGGTCGGCCAGCCGCGCCGGGATCAGCACCGTGTCCTCGTCGATGCTGCGCACGGTGCTGCCGGCGTACGCTCCCTGCAGCCGCTCCACGATGCCCACGATCGCGCTCGGCCCGTCGAGGTAGACGGTCCGCCCCAGCGCCGGCGAATCCGGAAAGAGCTTCTGCGCCAGGTCGCGGGTGATGATGATCGACGCCGGCGCCACCTTGTCGAATGATCCCGTACGTGCGATCTCCTCAGCCCGGAAATTGCGTCCCGCGACCAGCCGCACGCCGAGCGTTTCCAGCGCGTGCTCGTCGGCGAAATAGCTGATGGCCAGGCGCGGACGCGTGGTCTGTGCGGGATCGCGCTTGATGCCGACCGGCAGGCCGCCGCCACCCTGCAACGGGTAGGCCTCGCTGGCGAAGGCGTCGCGCACGCCGGGCAAGCCGCGCAAGGTGGCCAGGTCGGCGCGCATCCGCGCGTCGACGCGCGCGCCGTCGTCATGACCCAGCCAGCCGTTGCGGATCACGAACAGGTTGGCCTCGTCGGTGCCGGTCGGGCGCGCCAGGTGGGCCAGCCGGGTGTGCAGCACGAACAGCGCGTTGCTCACCACCGCGAGCGTCAGGGCGACCTGCAGCACGATCAGCGCCGTGGCCGCCTTGTGGCGGCGCAGGGCGGCGAGGATCGGCTGAACCTGCATCCCCATGCGCATCATCGGCTCCTCATCCCTGCGCCAGCTGCCACGCCGGCCGCACCTGCGCGGCACGCCACGTAGGCCAGAGGGCTGCGGCCAGCGTCGCGGCCACGGCGGCGAGCAAGGTCAGCGACATCAGAAAGGCATCCAGACGCGCCAGACGCGCAATCTCCGGCACGAACACCCGGTCGAGGCCCAGCATGCCCAGCGCCGTGAGCAGCACGCCCAGCACGCCGCCGGCCGCGCCGATCAACGCCGCCTCGACGAGGAACTGGCGCACGATCTGGCGCCGCGGCGCGCCCAGCGCACGGCGCACGCCGATCTCCAGGCCACGCCGGCTGAAGCGCGCCAGCAGCAGCCCGACCACGTTGACCAGGCACACGATCAGGAACCCCAGCGAAACCCACGCCGACAGCTTCGAACCCTGCGGCACGGCGCGATGGTCGACCAGCACCTGCGCCAGGTTGCGCAACCGCACGTTGACCGGCCAGGCAAAGCGCCCCAGCCGCTGCTGTTCGGTGGCGTAGTTGACGAGGAAGCGCTGGTAACCGGCGGCGCTGGCGGCATCCGGCAGCTCGACCCAGCCATCGATCCAGACGCATTCGCTGGCGAGGAAGCCGTTCCAGTCGGACACGTAAGGAGCCGCACTCGTGCTGCTGCAGTAGTCGGTGAGCGGCGGCTTGCGCTGTTCCAGCGCACGTGCGAAGGGAACATAGACCTGCGGCAGCTTGCCGAAGCCGTTCCAGGTGCTGGCGATGTCGATGTAGCGCGGCAGCGGGTCGAAGTCGCCGAGCACACCGGCGATGCGGTAGTCGTGGCCGTCCAGCGTCAACGTGCGGCCGGTACTGTCGATGTCGCCGAACAACTTGCGGTTGAGATCGCCGGTGATCACGGCGACCGGCACGCGCCCCTGATCCGCCGCATCGTCCCAGCCGTGTCCGTAGCGGAACGGCACGTCGAACATTTCGAAAAAGTCGGCGGTTACCGCCTCGCCCGCTTGCGGGAACGGCGGGCTCCCGGGGTCGGCGGGCACCACGCCGAAGTTCGTCGGATAGACCAGCGTCTGCCGCAGCGCGCGGCGCGCGTGCAGCAGGGCCATCGCATCGGTGTAGCTGAGCTGATCGGGCGGTTGGCCATTGCCGTTGTGGGCTGGGCCGAAGTTGTCGACCTGCGGCACGAACAGGCGGCTGGACTTGGCGGGGATCGGATCGCTGGCCGCCACCCGCAGCACCGCGTAGCTCAACGTGCACGCGGCCACGCCAAAGCCCATCAGCATGACCACGAGCGCAGTCAGCGCCTTGCTGCGCCGGCAACTGCGCACGGCCAGTTCCAGGTAATAGCGCAACATTCCATTTCCCCAATTCCCCGCGACAACCTTAATGGGCGCCGGCCCGCGTGGGAATCCGCGCCGGAGCCTCAGGTGTGCGCCAGTTCGCGCACCACGACGGTGGCGTAGGCGCCAGCGGGCAGTTCGAAGGCCAGTTCCAGCGCGTCGTCGGCCAGCCAGCGCCAGCCGAGGTTGCGGGGCAGCAGGCGCAGGGGACGGCGTTCCTGGTCCATGCGCGCGGCGGCGAGGCCTTCGGCAAGGTCGTTGTCGCGGGCGGCGATTTCGCGTTCCAGGGCGGCGGCGGCTCCGCTGGTGGGCGGCTCGCCCTGGCCCCACAACGGGCCGGACGGGTGGATGTCGCCGCGCGCCAGGCGATCGGCCAGCGCGGCGTCGAACGGCTCGGGGCCGAACCAGGAGCGCGAGCCGGCGAGCGACCAGATCTCGCCCTCCAGCGGCGTGTCCCACGCGCCCTGTTCCACCCGCGCGGCGAGCACGCCGTTGAAGATGTGCGAACGCGCCGCCGAGAGCAGAAAACTGCGCTGGTCGCGATCGACCCGGCGGCCGGCAAACATCGCGCGGGCCTGTGCCACATTGCCGCCCTCGCGGCCGAAGCGTTGCTCGCCGAAGTAGTTGGGCACGCCGCGGGCGGCGATGGCGGCGAGCACGCGTTCGGCGGCGGCACGATCGCCCTGCACCTCGCGCAGCACCAGCACGAAGCGGTTGCCGCGCAGGGCACCGCGCTTGAGCTTGCGGCTGTGCCGGGTGGCGGCCAGCACCTTCACCTCCGCATGCGGGAAGGCCGGCCAGTCCGGGTCGGGCTTGCCGGCCAGTTGCACGGTGAAGGCCTGGCGCGTGACCGCGTGCCGGTCCTTCAGGCCCGCGTAGCCCACCGCCACCGGCGGCACGCCGGCGAAGCGCGCCAGCTCGCGCGCGACCCAATCGGTATTGGCGCCGCGCTTTTCCACCCACAGCAGCGCGTGCTCGCCGGCGCCATCGGCGTCGTAGCCGAGGATCTCCTCGACCAGGAAGTCCTCCGGTGCGGAGCGCAGGCGGGCGGTGAGCGGTGGATTGCCGTAGGCGTAGGGAAGTTCGGACATGGAAGCGGTAAGGATCGCAAGGTGCAGGAGGGATGCAGGCGCCAGGCGGCGGCATCGATATGCGTTGGCCTTACCGGCCAGCGCGCTCGTGGCGGGCATTACATCAGGAACAGCGTGGCCAGCCCCAGGAAAATGAAGAAGCCGCCGCTGTCGGTCATCGCGGTGATCATCACGCTGGAACCCAGCGCCGGATCGCGGCCGAACTTCGTCATCAGCATGGGGATGCCCACGCCGGCGAAAGCGGCCAGCAGCAGGTTGAGGGTCATCGCCGCGGTCATCACCAGGCCCAGTGCAACGTTGGTGTACAGCAGGTAGGCCACGATGCCGATCACGCTGCCCCAAATCAGGCCGTTGATCAGCGACACGGCCAGCTCCTTGCGCCACAAACGCTTGGCGCTGTCGGGGGTGATCTGGTTGAGCGCCAGCGCGCGCACGATCATGGTGATGGTCTGGTTGCCGGAGTTGCCGCCGATGCCCGCGACGATCGGCATCAGCGCGGCCAGCGCGACCAGCCGCTGGATCGAACCCTCGAACAGGCCGATCACGCGCGAGGCGACGAAGGCGGTGACCAGGTTGACCGCCAGCCACGACCAGCGATTGCGCAGGCTCGCCCAGACCGGAGCAAAGATGTCCTCTTCCTCGCGCAGGCCGCCGCGGCTCAGCGCTTCGCTTTCGCTCTCCTCGCGGATCACGTCGACCATCGCGTCGATGGTGATGCGGCCGATCAACCGGCCGGCATCGTCCACCACCGGCGCGGTCACCAGATCGTAGCGCTCGAAGGCCTGCGCCGCCTCGTAGGCATCGTCGGCCGGGTGAAAGGTGTTGACGTCCGGCGCCATCACGACGCCAACCATCTTCTCCGGCGCATTGACCAGCAGCCGGTGCAGCGGCAGCACGCCGGTGAGCAGGTTGTCCTGATTGATCACGAACAGCTTGTCGGTCTGCGCGGGCAATTCGTCGAAACGGCGCAGGTAGCGCAGCACGGTCTCCAGGCTCACGTCCTCGCGGATCGTCACCATCTCGAAGTCCATCAGCGCGCCGACCTGATCCTCCTTCCAGGACAGCGCCGATTGCACCCGCTCGCGCTGCTGTGCATCCAGGCTGGCCATCAGCTCGGGCAGCACCTCGGTCGGCAGGTCCTCGACCAGGTCGGCCAGCTCGTCCGCATCCAGCGGTTCGACCGCGGCGAGGATCTCGCGCTGGTCCATGTCCGCGATCAGCGACTCGCGCACCGCGTCGGAGACTTCCAGCAGGATTTCGCCGTCGCGGTCGGCCTTTACCCGCTGCCAGACGGCCAGACGCTCGTCCAGCGGCAGGGCCTCCAGCACGAAGGCGATGTCGGCCGGGTGCAGTGCGTCCAGCCGCTGCTGCAACTCGGCCTGGTGTGCTGGCGCGGCGTCCTCGGCCAGCCGTTGCAGCAGCCCGGCGATGGCCTCCAGCTGCTCGTGCAGCCGATGGGCGCCGCGGGCCTCGGCCTCGCTCACGCGCGTTCCAGCAGCACGCAGGCCTGCGCGGCGATGCCTTCGCCGCGGCCGGTGAAGCCGAGCTTTTCGGTAGTGGTGGCCTTGATGCTGATGCGGCCGACCTCGCAGGCGAGATCCTCGGCCAGGTTTGCGCGCATCGCCTCGGCATGCGGGCCGACCTTGGGCGCTTCGCAGATCACCGTGACGTCGGCGTTGCCCAGTGCGTAGCCGTGCTGCGACATCAGCATGGCCGCGTGGCGCAGGAACCGGCGGCTGTCTGCGTCGCGCCAGCGTTCGTCCGACGGCGGGAAATGCCGGCCGATGTCGCCCAGCGCCAGCGCGCCGAAGATCGCGTCGCACAACGCATGGATCACCACGTCGCCGTCGGAGTGCGCTACCACGCCGCGGCCATGCGGCACGCGCACGCCGCCGAGCACGACGAAGTCGCCGTCGCCGAATGCATGTACGTCGAAGCCCTGGCCTATGCGCATGAATGCCACCCCTTTCCGAACGCCTGCGTGGTTTGCCATTACTACGAAGCAGACACCCGGTGCGGCCACCAGGGTGCCGTTCCTGCGGGAAGCGAGGAGCCGGAGGCCTCCTTCCGACAGCCCGTCATCCCGTCCTCGACAGCAGGAATTCCGCCAATGCGAAGTCTGCCGCCGTGGTCACCTTGATGTTGTCCTCCGCGCCCTCGACAAGCATCGGCGCGTGCCCCGCCCGCTCCATCGCCATGGCTTCGTCGCTGACCAGCACGCCGTCGCGACTGGCCGCCTCCAGTGCTGCCACAAGCTGCCCGTGGCGGAACATCTGTGGCGTGAAGGCGCGCCAACGCTGCTCGCGCGGTTCGGTGAGGGCACTGCGCCCGTTGGCGTCGGCGCGCTTGAGGGTGTCGCGCAGCGGCGCGCCGAGCAGGCCGCCGCCGGCAGGCGAGCCAAGGTCGATCAGGCGGTCGATGTCGGATGCACGCACGCAGGGGCGCGCCGCATCGTGCACCAGCACGAAATCGTCCTTGCCGACCTCGGGAGGCAGCGCGCGCAAGCCGGCGAGCACGGAATCGGCGCGTTCGCCCCCGCCGACGGCACTGAGCACAGGCTTGCCGCCGAGCATGCCGATGCCCGGCCAGCGCTGGTCGCCCGCGGCCAGCACCACCAGCAGGCCGGCGATGCGCGGATGCGCCGCCAACCGATCCAGCGTGTGCAGGATCAGCGCCCGGCCGCCCAGCGGCAGGTATTGCTTGGGGCAGTCGCCGCCGACCCGGGTGCCGCGGCCGGCGGCCGGTACCACGCACCACAGCGCGGCCATGTCAGCGGCCGCCGCCGTCACTGGCAGCCGGAGGCGAAGCTGCGCTTGCGCTTGCGGCCGGCCGTTCGACCACCTGGTAGAACGTTTCGCCCGACTTGATCAGGCCCAGTTCCGCCCGTGCCCGGGCCTCGACCGCCTGCTCGCCATGCTTCAGGTCGCTGACATCGGCGGCCAGCGCCTGGTTGCGCTGGCGCAGGCGCTCGTTGTCGTCGCCCTGCTTCTTCACCGAAGCGCGTAGGGTCTCGACTTCGCGCATGCCGCCGCTGCCGGTCCACAGTTTGAACTGCAGACCGAGCAGGACCAGAAGGAGGATCAGCGCGATCCAGCGCAGCATGGTCGGTGGCGTACCTTCGGGTTCAGCCCGGCAGGCGGGCGAGGTTGGGGAACGCGTTGCGGCCAGCGTAGCGGGCGTTGGCACCCAGGGCTTCCTCGATGCGCAGGAGCTGGTTGTACTTGGCCACGCGGTCGGTGCGGCACAGCGAGCCGGTCTTGATCTGGGTCGCAGTGGTGGCCACGGCGATGTCCGAAATGGTCGTGTCCTCGGTCTCGCCCGAGCGGTGCGAGACGACCGCCGCATACTTGGCCGCGTCGGCCATGGCGATGGCTTCCAGCGTCTCCGACAGCGTGCCGATCTGGTTGACCTTGATCAGGATCGCGTTGGCGATGTGCTTCTCGATGCCCTCGCGGAAGATCGCCGGGTTGGTGACGAACAGATCGTCGCCGACCAGTTGCACTTCCTTGCCGAGCTTGTCGGTGAGCAGCTTCCAGCCGTCCCAGTCGCCCTCGGCCATGCCGTCCTCGACGGTGACGATCGGATACTGCCTTGCCCAGCCGGCGAGCAGGTCGACGAACTGTTCCGGCGCATAGGCCTTGCCCTCGCCTTCCAGGTCGTACTTGCCATTCTTGAAGAACTCGGAGCTGGCCACGTCCAGGCCGAGCAGGATCTCGCTGCCGACCTTGTAGCCTGCCTTGCCGACCGCTTCGAGGATGGTGTCCAGCGCTTCGATGTTCGAGCGCAGGTTGGGCGCGAAGCCGCCCTCGTCGCCGACGGCGGTGTTGAGGCCCTTGGCCTTGAGCACGGCCTTGAGCGCATGGAAGATTTCCGCGCCGGCGCGCAGCGCCTCGGCGAAGTTCGGCACGCCGACCGGCAGGATCATGAACTCCTGCACGTCGACGTTGTTGTCGGCGTGTGCGCCGCCGTTGATGATGTTCATCATCGGCACCGGCAGGCTGCCCGGCTTGCCGTGCGCGAGGTAATTCCACAGCGGTTCGCCACGCGAAGCGGCCACCGCGTGCGCCGCGGCCATGGAAACGCCCAGCAGCGCGTTGGCGCCGAGCTTGCCCTTGTTCGGGGTGCCGTCCAGCGCGATCAGCTTGGCGTCCAGGCCCTTCTGGTCGGCCGCGTTGAAGCCCTTGAGCGCATTGGCGATCGTGCCGTTGACGTTGGCCACCGCGTTCCTCACGCCCTTGCCGCCGTAGCGCGCCTTGTCACCGTCGCGCAGCTCCACCGCCTCGCGCGAACCGGTGGAGGCGCCGCTGGGCACCGCGGCTCGGCCGAACGCGCCACCGGCCAGGGTGACCTCGGCTTCCAGCGTGGGGTTGCCGCGCGAGTCGAGGATTTCACGGGCGTGGATGCGGGTGATCGTGGTGGTCATGGGAAGTCCGTCTGTCGAGTGGCGTCAATGTCTTTGGTGCGGACGGCGGGCTCCATTCAGCCCGCCGTAGCGTAGAGGTCGTGTTCGAGAAAGCCGTGGCGCTTGGTCACGGCGTCCAGCTCCATCAGGGTTTCCAGCAGCGCCTCCATCCTGTCCAGCGGCCAGGCGTTGGGGCCATCGGAAAGCGCCTTGCTCGGGTCCGGGTGCGTCTCGGCGAACAGGCCGGCCACGCCGACCGCCACCGCCGCGCGCGCCAGCACCGGCACGAACTCGCGCTGGCCGCCGGAACTGGCACCCTGCCCGCCCGGCAACTGCACCGAATGCGTGGCGTCGAACACCACCGGGCAATCGGTCTCGCGCATCACGCTCAGGCTGCGCATGTCCGACACCAGGTTGTTGTAGCCGAAGCTCGCGCCGCGCTCGCACACCATGATGGCGTCGTTGCCCACGGCCTTGGCCTTGGCCACCACGTGCTTCATGTCCCACGGCGCCAGGAACTGGCCCTTCTTGATGTTCACCGGCTTGCCGGCGCGGGCCACGTTCTGGATGAAATCGGTCTGCCGGCACAGGAAGGCGGGAGTCTGCAGCACGTCGACCACTGCGGCCACCTCGTTCATCGGCGTGTACTCGTGCACGTCGGTGAGCACCGGCACACCGATCTGGCGCTTGACCTCGGCCAGCACGCGCAGGCCCTCCTCCAGGCCCGGGCCGCGGAAGCTCTGGCCGGAGGAGCGGTTGGCCTTGTCGAAGCTGGATTTGAAGATGAAGTTGACGCCCAACCGGCCGGTGATCTCCTTGAGCTTGCCGGCCGTGTCCAACTGCAGTTGCTCGGACTCGACCACGCAAGGGCCGGCGATCAGGAACAAGGGCTGGTTGAGGCCGACTTCGAAACCGCAAAGCTTCATGGGTGTTTCCTGTCAGGTGCCATGGTCGAGGCCTGCAAACCAAGGTCCGATACCGCGGCTTGCGGCATCGGGCAGCATGCGCCGCGCGTCATCATGCCCGTGCCTGCGCACCCGCCAGCTTCTCGCCTTCGCGCATGGCCTTGTGCTCGCGCGCCGCCTCGACGAAGCCGATGAACAACGGATGGCCGTCGCGCGGCGTGGAGGTGAACTCCGGATGTGCCTGGCAGCCCAGGAACCACGGATGCTTCTGCTGCGGCAGCTCGACGATTTCCACCAGCAGGTCGTCCATCGACTTGCCCGACACCACCAGGCCCAGGTCTTCGAAATCCTGCCGGTAGCGGTTGTTGAACTCGTAGCGGTGGCGATGGCGCTCGCGCACCACTTCGTGACCGTAGAGCTCGCGCGCCAGCGAGCCGGTCTTCAGGCGGCACTCCTGCGAGCCCAGGCGCATGGTGCCGCCGAGGTCCGAGTGTTCGCTGCGTTGTTCCAGTTCGCCGGCGGCGGTGGTCCATTCGGTGATCAGCGCGATCACCGGGTTGGCACTATTGCGCTCGTTCTCGCTCGAATCGGCGTCCGCAAGGCCCGCCACGTTGCGGGCGAAGTCCACTACCGCCGCGTGCATGCCGTAGCAGATGCCGAAGTATGGTACGCCCGTCTCGCGGGCATACTTGGCCGCGAGCACCTTGCCCTCGAAGCCGCGCTTGCCGAAGCCGCCCGGCACCAGGATCGCGTCGGCCTTGCCCAGCACCTTCTGCGCGCCCTCGGCCTCGACCTGCTCCGAATCGATCCAGTCCAGGTTGACGCGGGTCTGCTGCTTGATGCCGCCGTGGCGCAGCGCCTCGCCGAGCGACTTGTAGGCGTCCTTGTGCTCGACGTACTTACCGACAATCGCGATGGTGACCTCGTCCTTCGGGTGCTCCACCGCCTCGACGGTGCGGCGCCAGCTGGACAGGTCCGCGGGCTTGGCATCCAGCCCCAGCCGCTTGACCACGATGTCGTCCAGGCCCTGGCTGTGCAGCCACAGCGGGGTCTTGTAGATCACGTCCACGTCGACCGCGCTGATCACCGCGTTCTCCGGTACGTTGGTGAACAGGGCGATCTTGCGCCGCTCGGCTTCCGGCAACGCCTCTTCGCAGCGGCACAGCAGGACGTCCGGCTGGATGCCGATCGAGCGCAGTTCCTTGACCGAATGCTGGGTCGGCTTGGTCTTGATCTCCCCGGCGGCCTTGATGAAAGGCACCAGGGTCAGGTGCATGAACAGGCATTTCTCCGGGCCGTGCTCGATGCGCAGCTGGCGGATCGCCTCCAGGAACGGCAGCGACTCGATGTCGCCCACGGTGCCGCCGATCTCCACCAGCGCCACGTCGAAGCCGCGGGTGGCCTCGTGCACGCAGTGCTTGATCTCGTCGGTGATGTGCGGGATCACCTGTACGGTGGCGCCCAGGTAGTCGCCGCGGCGCTCCTTGCGGATCACGCTCTCGTAGATCTTGCCCGTGGTGATCGAGTTCTTGCCGGTCAGCCGGGTGTGGACGAAGCGCTCGTAGTGGCCCAGGTCCAGGTCGGTCTCGGCGCCGTCGTCGGTGACGTACACCTCGCCATGCTGGAAGGGACTCATGGTGCCCGGATCCACATTGATGTAGGGATCGAGCTTCATCATGGTGACCGAGAGCCCGCGCGCCTCGAGGATGGACGCAAGCGACGCCGCCGCGATGCCCTTGCCAAGCGAGGACACCACACCGCCGGTGACGAAAATCAGGGGGGTCATGGAATGCAGCCGTGCTGGAAATCGGCATTTTAGCGGGTGAAGGCTCCGGCGGCGAGACATTCGAACCGAGCGGTTCACGCTTAAGCCCTCTCCCGCCGGGCAGGGAGCTCGGGAAAGGGGCCGGTGGCGCCTGGTATCGCGCTCCGCCCGAACCCTCGCCTGCCCTTCGGGCACCCGGAAGGAGAAGGTCCACGGTTTGGAGACCATCCCACATCGTTCGCCCTGAGCGTAGGCCCGAAGCGCCGAAGTCAAAAGGGTCCCCTCAAGGCGCGGCGCTTCGACTCCGGCGCTTCGCGCCTACGCTCAGCGTGAACGGTCCGGAATGGAAGGCGCTAGCATGCGTTGATGACGACCCCCATCACTTCCCGTCTGGCTGCCCTGCGCCAGGCCATGCAACGCCACGGCGTCGCGGCCTGCCTGGTGCCCACCGCCGACCCGCACCTGTCCGAATACCTGCCCACGCACTGGGCCGCCCGCGAATGGCTGTCCGGCTTTACCGGCTCGGCCGGCACGCTGGTGGTGACCGCCACCGACGCCGACCTTTGGACCGACTCGCGCTACTTCTTCCAGGCCGAGCAGCAACTGGCCGGAAGCGGCATCGCGCTGAAGAAGCAGAAGGCGTCGCAGGCCTCCGAACACCTGCAATGGCTGCAGCAGCACCTGCATGAAGGCAATGTGCTGGCGGTGGCGGGCGACAGCCTGTCCGTCGCCTCCCGCCGGCAGATCGAGCGCCTGCTGGGCGAAGCCGGCGCGCGCGCGCGCACCGACCTGGACCTGCCCGGCGAGGTGTGGGCGGACCGCCCC
>NZ_JABFWW010000146.1 GCF_013362045.1 Frateuria sp.
TTGGAGCACACGTGCGTGGACATGTTCTCGACCAGGCCCAGCACCGGCACCTCGACCTTCTCGAACATCTTCAGCGCCTTGATCGCATCGAGCAGCGCGATGTCCTGCGGCGTGGTGACGATCACCGCGCCGGCCACGGGCACCTTCTGCGAGAGCGTGAGCTGGATGTCGCCCGTGCCTGGCGGCAGGTCGATGACGAGGTAATCGAGCGCGTCCCAGCGGCTGTCGGTCAGCAGCTGCATCATCGCCTGGGTGACCATCGGGCCGCGCCAGATCATCGGCGTCTCCGGGTCGACCAGGAAACCGATCGACATCGCCTGCAATCCGTGCGCCTGCATCGGAATGATGCTCTTGCCGTCGGGCGACTGCGGCCTGCCTTCGATGCCCAGCATGCGCGGCTGGCTGGGGCCGTAGATGTCCGCATCCAGCACGCCGACGCGCGCGCCCTCCGCCTGGAGCGCCAGCGCCAGGTTGGCCGACACCGTGGACTTGCCCACGCCGCCCTTGCCGGACGCCACCACGATGATGTTCTTGACGTTGGGCAGCGGCCCCAGCACGCCCTGCACCTTGTGCGGCTGGATGCGGCTGGACATCGACACGCTGGCCGCCCGGATCGCCGGATCGGCCTCCAGTGCCTGGCGCACGCGCGCGGCCAGATCATCGATCACCGAAGCGGCCGGATAGCCGAGCTGGATGTCGACCGATACCCGCGCCCCATCGACACCGACCGCGCGCAGGGCGTCGGCCATGGGCGCGCCGGTATGGGGGTCGATCAGCGCGCCAAGCAGCTGGCGCACGCGCGCTTCGTTCACTTCGGTCATGGGCTGGATACGTCGTTTTGCAGATCACCCATTATGCCAGCCGCGTCACCGCAGCCGCCTGATGCAGATCAGTGGCGAGGGGTTGCGCAGCGCAGCTTGACGGCCCCGCGACCGCTCGTCAGGCTGCCGCCGTACGCTTTCGTACGGGAGGACATCATGAAGCCATTGTTCTGCCTGGCGCTAATTGCCGGCCTGCTGTTCGGCGGCGCCGCACATGCCGCCGACGACACCCCGGTGGGCACCTGGAAGACCATCGACGACACCACCGGCAAGCCCAAGTCCATCGTGCAGATCACCGAGCAGGACGGGCAGCTGCAGGGTAAGGTGCTCCAGGTGCTGCAGTCCGACGAGGGCCCGCATCCGGTCTGTCGCAAGTGCGAAGGCGAGCGCAAGGACCAGCCGGTGGAAGGCATGACCATCATGTGGGGCGTCACCCGCGACGGCGACGTGTGGGACGGCGGCAAGATCCTCGATCCGCACAACGGCAAGACCTACAAGGTCAAGCTGAGCATGCTGGACAACGGCAACAAGCTCGACGTGCACGGCTACATCGGCTTCGCCCTGCTCGGCCGCAGCCAGGTGTGGGAACGGCAGGAGTAAGGTGCGATTTCCGTAGGGTGGGCTCCAGCCCACCATCGGGTTACGGTGGGCTGGAGCCCACCTACGCATTCAATCGAACGGCAGGTTGTCGATCAGCCGCGTGCGGCCCAGGCGCGCGGCGACCAGCGCCACCAGGCCCGTGCGCTCGTCGTCGGCGGGCTCGGCCAGGTCCTCGGCGCGGCGGATCACGGTGTAGTCGGGCTGGAAGCCGGCGCGTTCCAGCGTCGAGGCGGCCGCCTGCTCGATCACCCGGCGCGCGTGCCCTTTCTCCAGCAGCAGCTCGCGCATCTTCAGCAGAGTCTGGTGGATCTGCGGCGCGGTCGCGCGCTCGGCCTCGGACAGGTACTGGTTGCGCGAGCTCAACGCCAGGCCGTCTGTGGCGCGCAGCGTCGGCGCCTGCAGCACCTTCACCGGCAGCGCCAGGTCGCGCACCATCCGCTCGATCACCTTCAGCTGCTGGAAGTCCTTCTGCCCGAACACCGCCACGTCCGGCTGCACCAGGTTGAACAGCTTGCACACCACGGTGGCCACGCCGTCGAAGTGGCCGGGCCGGTGCGCGCCTTCCAGCGCGTCGGTGACGCCGGGCACGTGCACGCTCACGCTCTGCGCTGCGCCGAAGGGGTAGATCGTCGCCACGTCCGGCGCGAACAAGAGGTCGCAGTCCATCTCCGCGAGCCCGGCCTGGTCCTGCGCCAGCGTGCGCGGATAGCGCTCGAAATCCTCGCCCGGGCCGAACTGGGTCGGGTTGACGAACACGCTCGCCACCACGCGCTCGGCGCGCGCGCGCGCCAGCTTGATCAGCGAGTGATGGCCTTCGTGCAGGTTGCCCATGGTGGGCACGAAACCCACCGTCTGGCCCTGGCCGCGCCATCCGCGGATGGTCGCGCGCAAGCCGGCGGCGTCGTGGACTGTCTGCATGGCGGGATCTCAGTCGAAGCAGTGTTCCGGCGCCGGGAAGGCGCCGCTGCGCACGTCCTCGGCGAAAGCGGCGATGGCCTGCGCCACCGAACCGCGGCCGGCCAGGAAGTCCTTGCTGAACTTCGGCCGCTTGCCGGGCGTGATGCCGAGCATGTCGTAGATCACCAGCACCTGGCCGTCGCAGTGCGGGCCGGCGCCGATGCCGATCACCGGGATGTCCACGGCGCTGGTGATCCGCTCGCCCAGCGCGCTCGGCACGCCCTCGAGCACCAGCAGGTCGGCGCCCGCGGACTGCACGGCCAGCGCTTGTGCCAGCACGCGGTCGGCCGCCTCCTGCTCGCGACCCTGGATGCGGAAGCCGCCGAACTTGTGTACCGACTGCGGCGTGAGGCCCAGGTGCGCGCACACCGGCACGGCGCGCGCAACGAGCGCAGCGATCGCATCCAGGATGTGCGGCGCCGCGCCCTCGATCTTCACCGCCGCCGCGCCCGCCTCGCCAACCAGGCGCGCGGCCGCCTCCAACGTATGCGGCAGGTCGCGGTCGGCCATGAACGGCAGGTCGGAAATCAACAGCGTGGCGTGCAATCCGCGCGCGACCGCACGCGTGTGGTAGGCCATGTCCTCCAGCGTCACCGGGAGCGTGCTGCGATGCCCCTGCACCACCATGCCGAGCGAATCGCCCACCAGCGCCACGTCCACGCCCGCGGCCTCGACCTGTGCGGCGAAGCTGGCATCGTAGGCGGTCAGCATCACGATCTTGCGGCCCTGTGCCTTCATCGTGCGCAGGCCTGGCACGGTCATCGGCTTGCGGGCGGGAACGCTGGCGTTGTCCACGTACACGGCGATTCCTAGGGTGCGGGGCGAACTGGCGATTATCCGGCGCGCGGTCGCGCAGGCCAAGCGCGGGGCGCGGAGGGCGGTCGGGCAGGCTTCAGGCGCCGCTGGCTTGGGTCGGCATGGAAACCAGGCCGCGATCAGCGCCCACCCGCCGGCTCGACGATGCAACCGGCGGCATCGGCGGCGGCCAGCAGCGCCCCCACCCTGCCCTGGCCGGGCAATTCAAGGTCCGCTGCCAGTTCGGCCAGCGGCAGCAGTACGAAGGCGCGCCCGGCAATGCGAGGGTGTGGCAGGGTCAGGCGTTCGTCGTGCAGGACCACACCGTCCATGTGCAGCAGGTCCAGGTCCAGCGTGCGCGGCCCCCAGCGTTCGCCATCGCGCACGCGGCCGGCGCTGCGCTCGATATCGAGCAGTGCGTCCAGCAGTTCATGCGGCGCCAGGCCGGTGTCCAGCTCGGCCACGGCATTGAGGAACGGTGGCTGTGCCTGCAGGCCCCACGGTGGCGTGCGGTAGATGCGCGAGTGCGCCAGCAGCCGGGTCTGCGACAGCGCGGCCAGCGCGTCGAACGCCTGGCGCAGGTATGCATGCGTGTCGCCCAGGTTGCCGCCCAGCGCGACGAAAGCCCGTGTCATGCGGCTTCAGGCCGAACCGGACTTGCCCGGGGGCTTGCGCCGCCGGCGCTTGCGCGGTGCACCGGCGGCAGAATCGGCCACTGCTGCCGTGCTCGCAGGCAACGCGGCCGCCAGCACTTCCTGCGGCAACTGCTGGGCGTGCGCCCACCACTGGCCGAGCTCGCGGATCGCCGGCGACTCGGCCGCGCGCAACAGCAGGAAATCGAATGCTGCGCGGAAGCGCGGATGCGTCATCAGGCGGAACACCCTCTTGCGCTGGATCTGCTCGAAGCGCGGCTGCAGCGACCAGATCTCTTCCATGGTGATGGTGAAGCGCCGCGGGATCGCCACGCGCTGGCACTGTTCGCCGACCACGTGCGCGGCGGCACGGGCCCATGCCTCGTTGCCGTCCACGCCCTTGGCCATCCATGCATAGGCCAGGTCGCGCACCTCGCCCCACAACAGCACGGCGAAGAGGAACGCCGGCGTCACCGACTTGCCTTCGGCAATGCGTGCATCGGTATTGGCCAGGCCCCGTTCGATCAACGAGCGCAACGCCTCGTCACCGCGCCTGAGCGCACGCGCCGTGGCAGGGAAAAGGAACTTGAGCAGGCCGCACTGCTCGAGCATGCGGAAACTCTTCAGGCCGTTGCCGGCCAGGAACATCTTCAGCGACTCGTCGAACAGACGCGCGGGCGCGGCATCGGTCAGCAGCGGGCCGAGTTCCTCGAACGGAGCGGACGCCTTCGGGTCGATGGTGAAGCCCAGCTTGGCCGCCAGCCGCGCGGCGCGCAGCATGCGCACCGGATCCTCACGGTAGCGCGTGGCCGGATCGCCGATCAGGTGCAGCACGCGGCCGTCCAGGTCCTGCATGCCGCCGACATAGTCGCGTACCGAGAAGTCGCTGATGTCGTAGTACAGCGCGTTGACGCGGAAGTCGCGGCGCACTGCGTCTTCCTCGATCGTGCCCCATACGTTGTCGCGCACGATCAGCCCGTCGACGATGTGGCGGTCGCCCTCGCCGCCTTCCACTTCTCCGGTGCCGCGGAAGGTCGCCACCTCGATGATCTCCGGCCCGAACACGACGTGCGCGAGGCGGAAGCGCCGGCCGATCAGGCGGCAATTGCGGAACAGCTTCTTGACCTCGTCGGGCGTGGCGTTGGTGGCCACGTCGAAGTCCTTCGGGTGGCCGCCGAGCAGCAGGTCGCGCACGGCGCCGCCGACCAGGAAGGCGTCGTAGCCGGCGTCGTGCAGGCGGTAGAGCACGCGCAGCGCGGCCTTGCTGATGTTCTTGCGGGAGATCACGTGCTGCTCGCGCGGAATCACCGCGGGCACGGGCGTGACGGAAGTCCTTGCTTCTGGGTTCAAGCGGTTTGGATCCTTGGCGGCGCGCGGCGCCGGTGCAACAAACGCGGCGCTGTGCGCTGCGGTCCGTCCGTGCGGCATGACGGCCGCCGGCTGTTCCGGACGGCAGCGCGAGACACCTCGCGCAGGCATTGCCGGGCGAAACAATTCCGATATACTAGCGCGCCTCGCAGCTCTGCGCTCCCTTCGTCTAGTGGCCTAGGACACCGCCCTCTCAAGGCGGGAACACGATTTCGAACCTCGTAGGGAGCGCCATTATTTTTGCAATCGTCCATGATTGCCGCTGTCTGGAAGGGCCTCGGTAAACCCTAAGCTCTTGGCTATCGGCTAGACTAGAAGCGGCCATCCATGGCCGTACTTTTCACAAGGAGCAGCGCTCCGGCTCGGTATTTCGAGCAGACAGCGCGTTCTCTACAGCCGACTCGAAGCCGCCTATGACCTTTGTCGTTACCGACAACTGCATCAAGTGCAAGTACACCGATTGCGTCGAGGTCTGCCCGGTTGATGCCTTCCACGAAGGCCCGAATTTCCTGGTGATCGATCCGGACGAGTGCATCGACTGCACGCTGTGCGAGCCGGAGTGCCCGATCAACGCGATCTACCCCGAGGACGACGTGCCGGCCGGACAGGAGGCGTTCGTCGCCATCAATGCCGAGCTGTCCAAGGCCTGGCCGGTGATCACCGAGCGCAAGGACGGCCTGCCCGACGCCAAGGAATGGGAAGGCAAGCCGGACAAGCTCAAGCTGCTGGAGCGCTGAGCCAACCGCCAGTTCATGCAGACGCCGCCTTCGGGCGGCGTTCTTGTTTCCGGCGGCAGGCGTTTCGACTTCGCCCTTCGGGCTACGTTCAACGCGAACGGATCCGTTGAGGGCCCGACCACCCTACTCCGTTCGCTCTGAGCGTAGGCACACAGCGCCGAGGCCGAAGGGCCTTGCCTTGAGCCCTCAAATGCAAAACGCCGCCCGAAGGCGGCGTCCTGATGTCGTTGGACGAACCGGCGATCAACCGCCGAGCTTGGCCTTCAGCGTATCGATCACCTTGGCGACCGCCGCCGCCTGGCCCTGCGCGCGGATCTCGCTGGCGCTCCCGCTGCCGCTGACGGTCACCTGTACCTGGCGTGCGGCCGTGCCGGTGCTGTCCGCGTTGTCCTCGCGGTGGAACAGGCGGCCGAAGAAGCCGCGCTTCTTCGCCGCGGCGGCGGCCACGCTCAGCGTATAGGTGTGCGCGGCATCGTCACGGGCGGTGACCTGGCCCACCTCGCCGCCGTCCAGCACCTGGCCCACGCGCCGGTAGGCGCCGTCGACGCTGTCGGACAATACGAAGCCGTCGGCGATCAGGCCGCCCGCACCACCGTCGTCCGCGGTGGCACCCGCAGCGGTCGGGTAGTTGGCGCCCCGCGGCGGGATCACCAGCGCGTCACTGGCCGTGGGGGTATCCAGCCCCGGCGGGATCTCCAGCGGGGATTCCTGGCGCGCGGTTTCCCAGGACTTGTGCGAGCGGAACATGCCGCAGCCGGAAAGCAGCAGGCCGCTCAGGACCAGGGCCGGCAGGGCGACGACGAGCGAGGATTTCTTCATGGAGTGATTTCCGAAATGGGATCAAGCGGCAGCCAGGAGATCAGGCGACGGCCGCCAAGGATGCCAGAGCGGCCAGTGCTTCGCGCAGCCGCGCGCGCTCGGGACCGTCGGGAAGTTCGACCAGCGGCAGGCGCAACTGCGCCGAACCCAGCCCCAGCGCCGGCAGCATGGCCTTCACCGCGATCGGGTTGGGCGCGCAATTGAGCGCCTGCACCAGCGGATCGAGCCGCCCGTGCGCGTGTGCTGTGGCCGCCCGGTCGCCCGAAGTGGCCGCGTCGCACAACGCACGGAATGCCTGCGGCACCAGGTTGGCCACCACCGAGACGGTACCGGCCGCGCCGGCCAGCATGGCCTTGCCTGCCGTACCGTCGTCGCCCGACAGGTAGACGAAATCCGCGCGCGCAAGTTCCGCAAGAGCGTGGATGCGCTCATCGGTGGCGACGGCCTCCTTGATGCCGAGGATCGCCGGATGGTCGCGCAGCGCCTGCACCGTCTCCGGCAGCAGGTCGCAGGCGGTGCGGGTGGGCACGTTGTACAGCAGCACCGGCAATCCGCCGTGCTCGGCGACTTCCGCGAAATGGCGGCGCAGGCCTTCCTGGGTGGGACGCACATAGTAGGGAGCGACCACCAGCGCGGCATCGGCGCCCAGCGCGGCCGCGCGGCGGGTCTGTGCCACGGTGCGCGCGGTGCCTGCCTCGCCGGTGCCGGCGATCACCGGCACACGGCCGGCCACGTGCTCGACCGCAAAGGCGAGCAAGCGCTCGAATTCGTCATGCTCGAGCATGTGCGCCTCGCCGGTGGAGCCGGCCACCACCACCGCCTGCGTACCGCCCGCGAGCTGGTGGTCGATCAGCCGGCCGAACGCCGGCAGGTCGAGCGAGCTGTCGACCGCGAACGGCGTCGCCAGCGCGCAGATGCTTCCACGAATGTCCAAGACGCGATTCCGGCCTGATGGCAAGCCAGGGATGTTACTGGCGCCCTGTGCGCAGGGGAAGGGACGCGCCGGCGGGGCGGCGCTGGGCGTCCATCGATCGGGCGGCCGGAATCCTCCGCGCGCCCGGGGTCGCTTGCGTGACTTGCCCGGAGCTTCCCGGGTAAGCTCGTCCGGTTCCCGCGCCGCGGGACTCCCGAAGGCAGCTTTCCCTTGAACCTATCTTCCGCGCGCGCCGGCACCGACAACCAGCTGCTGATCCACACGCTCACCCCGGCGTCGCGCGCGCCGCTGCTCACGCTCACCAAGCGCATCGCCGACGCCGGCTGCAGCCTCGCCGACGCGCGCGTCTCCACCATCGGCAACGACACCTCGCTGGTCATGCTCGCCGCGGGTGCCTGGGATGCGATCGCCAAGCTGGAGACCGCGCTCGTCAAGCTCGGCCGCGACGAGGAACTGCGCCTGTCGCACTACCGCACCGGCCCGCGCGAACAAAGCGGCACGCTGTTGCCCTACCTGGTCGAAGTGGTGGCGGCCGACCGCCCCGGCATCCTGGTCAAGGTGGTGGAGTTCTTCAGCCGCCACGACATCCGCGTGGAGCAGCTCAGCTCGATGCGCTACCAGGCCATGCAGACCGGCGCGCAGATGTTCCAGGCGCAGATCACCATCGGCATTCCCGCGCAGATCCACCTGGCCACCCTGCGCGACGACTTCCTCGAGCTTTGTGACGGGCTCAACCTCGACGCGATCATGGATCCGGTCAAGTTCTGAGCATCGCTTGTTGCGGGATGTCGGGCAAGGCCTGTTGCATGCCGCGCGCAGCGCGCTAGTCTTTCCCCCGAGGGCCGAAGAATGCGTCTCGCGGCGCGCTTCGCCAATCGATTCCTGATCGACCTCGCGGAGACCCCATGCCCGAACTCGGCAAACCGCTTCCCCACCTGACCGGCACCACCGGCGACGACACCGAACTGCAACTGTCCGACCTCAAGGGCCGCTGGGTGGTGGTGTACTTCTACCCGAAGGACGCCACACCCGGCTGCACCACCGAGGCGCAGGATTTCCGCGACCTCTACGATGACTTCAAGCGGCGCCACGCGGAGATCGTCGGCATCTCGCGCGATTCGGTGGGTTCCCACGCCAGCTTCGCCGACAAGCAGGCCCTGCCCTTCCCGCTGATCGCCGACACGGACGAAACCTGGTGCAAGGCCTTCGACGTGATCCACGAGAAGGTGCTCTACGGCAAGAAACACCTGGGAATCGTGCGCAGCACCTTCCTGATCGACCCCAAAGGTCACCTCGCGCAGGAATGGCGCGGCGTGAAAGTCCCGGGCCATGCCCAGGCCGTCCTGGACGCCATCCCCGCCAAGTGAAGTCCTCCGTCGCATCCAGGCACCCTCTTCGCATGGCGCTCGGCCGTGCGCTCCGGCGGCCCGCGACCTTTATGGTCGGGGCCGCTTTTCTTTTGTCCGACCAAAGCGAGGCATCTTCCGCATGACCGGAAGCAAGCGTATCTACGCGCTCGACACCAATGTGCTGTTGCACGACCCCACCTCGCTGTTCCGCTTCGAGGAACACGACGTCTTCATCCCGATGACCGTGCTGGAGGAACTGGACGAAAAGAAAAAGGGCGGCTCGGAAGTCTCGCGCAACGGCCGCCAGGTCAGCCGCTTCCTCAACGAATTGATCGAGCGCGGCAACGGCCACGGCATCAGCAACGGGCTGGAGCTGTCCAACCCCAAGGGCGTCAACCTCAAGCGCGGCGGCGCGGTGGGCCGCCTGTACTTCCAGCAGCGCACCACCACCAACGGGCACAGCAAGGCGGACAACCTGATCCTCGCCGCGGTGATCGAGCTGCGCGACCAGAACCCCGGTCGCTCGGTGATCCTGGTCACCAAGGACATCAATCTGCGCATCAAGGCCAAGATCTACGGCATCGACGCGGAGGACTACGAGAACGATCGCGCGCTGGACGACTTCGCGCTGCTCTACACCGGATCGACCCAGCTGCCGGAGGATTTCTGGGACCGCCACCCGGAAGTGCAGTCCTGGACCGAGCGCGGCCGCACCTTCTACAAGCTCGGCCGTCGCACCGACGAAGACTGGCATCCCAACCAGTGCCTGTTCCTGCCCGGCGACAACAGCGTCGAGCTGCGCGTGCTGCACGTCGACGACACCGAAACGACGCTGGTTCTGCTGGACGACCACAGCCATCCCAACCACAGCGTGTGGGGCATCGCCGCACGCAACCGCGAGCAGAACTTCGCGCTCAACGTGCTGATGGACCCGGACGTCGACTTCGTCACCCTGCTCGGCACCGCCGGCACCGGCAAGACGCTGCTGGCACTGGCCGCGGGCCTCGCGCAGGTGATGGACCAGCAGCGCTACCGCGAGATCATCATGACCCGCGCGACGGTTTCTGTCGGCGAGGACATCGGCTTCCTGCCCGGCACCGAGGAGGAAAAGATGACGCCGTGGATGGGCGCGCTCACCGACAACCTCGAGGTGCTCGCCAATCCGGAGGAAGGCGGCTCGTGGGGTCGCCAGGCCACCAACGACCTGCTCGCCTCGCGCATCAAGATCCGCTCGCTCAACTTCATGCGCGGGCGCACCTTCCTGTCGCGCTACCTGATCATCGACGAGGCGCAGAACCTCACGCCCAAGCAGATGAAGACGCTGATCACCCGCGCCGGCCCCGGCACCAAGATCGTCTGCCTGGGCAACGTGGAGCAGATCGACACGCCCTACCTCACCGAGACCACCTCCGGCCTCACCTACGCGGTCGACCGCTTCAAGGATTGGGAGCATTCGGCGCACATCACGTTGCGTCGCGGCGAGCGCTCGCGCCTGGCCGACTTCGCCTCCGAGGCGCTCTGAAACAAGTGGGCGGGCCGCCACCGGCCCGCCCTCAGTTCCCTGCAGCCAAGGCGCGACCGCCACGCAGCAGGTGACGTGCCGCCAAGGACGCGGCGGAGGCAGCCGCCGCTGTGGCAAGTCGTTGCATCCCTTGCCGATCGGCTGCATGCGGGCGCGTACCTGCACCGCCGACACTGCCGCACTGCCGCAAGCCATACCCCAGCACCCGCTTGCCTGTTCACGCCGGGTGCGCACCCTGTGGCGCATATACGGCACCCCTTTTGCGCCGCCCGTTCATGCTGCAGCGCAAACAATACGCTAGAGTATGGACATGACCATCCAGCCTGTCGTCGATTTCGCCACGCCCATCCGCAATGCGGCGCTCCCGCCGCCGAGCAACCGCCGCTTCGCCCGCGACCAGGCCGCGCCGTCCGACAGCGAGCCGGTGGCCACCCGCGACGGCCGCACGTTGCGGCTGCGCCCGATCGAGCCCGGCGATGCCCAGGCCCTGCGCCGCTGCTTCAAGCGCCTGCCCGCGCAGGACATCCGCCGCCGCTTCATGCACATGCTCACGGAACTGCCCGAACCGATGGCCCAGCGGCTGTGCCGCCTGGACCCGGCGACCGAAGTGGCCTACGTGCTGGTCGACGACACGGTGACCCCGGCCGAGGTGCGCGGCGTCGGCCGCCTCTTCATCGACCAGTCGAGCGACAGCGCCGAATTCTCCGTGCTGGTCGAACGCGACTGGACGCGCCTGGGCCTGGGCGCACTGCTCATGCACCGCCTGGTCGACGCCTGCCGCGAACGCGGCCTGGCCGAGCTGTGGGGCTACGTGCTGGTGGAGAACCGCCCGATGCTGCGGCTGTGCGGCGAGCTGGGCTTCACCTCGCGCATGATCCCCGACGAACCCGGCACGGCGCAGATCACGCTGAAGCTTTGAGCCTTTCCGTCCGAAGCGACGAAGTTTCCGCGTAGTTTCGATCCGCCCGCCGCCACCGTCCCCTAGGCGCAGAGGGCCCGGTCATGGCATCCGTGGCCATGGGTCTTCCACTCGCGGAAGATGGCACCCGACCGGCGGATGGTACGTGCCTGGGGCAATTCCAGGCCCGCCCGAATGCCGCCGCGCTAAACTCCCCCGCTTTCCCCGCCGTGGCCACGCGCCGCGCGACAAGCGCTCCCCATGCCCCAGATTCCCCATCCGCCCCTGCCCACCAGCCCCAGGCAACGCCGCTACTGGACGCCGCCACACGGCTCCTCGCGCGCCCTGCTGATAACGCAGGCGGCGCGCGACCACGCCGGCCTGCTGGTGGCGGTCACCCGCGACACCCAGCGCGCCTCGGCGCTGGAGGACGAGCTGCGCATCTTTGCGGGCGACCTGCCGGTACTGCATTTCCCCGACTGGGAAACGCTGCCCTACGACATCTTCAGCCCGCACCCGGAGATCGTCTCCCAGCGCATCGCCACGCTTTATCGGCTGCCGTCGGTACAGCGCGGCGTGCTGGTGGTGCCCATTGCCACGCTGATGCAGCGCATCGCCCCGCGCTCGCACATCACCGGCTCGGGCCTGATGCTCGCCAAGGGCCAGAAGCTCGACCTCGCCGTCGAGCAACGCCGGCTGGAAGCGGCCGGCTACCGCCACGTGCCGCAGGTGGCCGAGCCGGGCGACTACGCCGTGCGCGGCGCGCTGATCGACATCTTCCCGATGGGCACGGCCGAGCCCTATCGCGTCGAACTGTTCGACGACGAGATCGACTCGATCCGCAGCTTCGATCCGGAAACCCAGCGCTCGCAGCAGCCCGTGGAGAAAGTCGAGCTGCTGCCCGCGCGCGAGTTCCCGCTCACCGAGGAGGCGGCGAAGGACTTTCGCACCGCCTTGCGCGAGCGCTTTCCCATCGACGTGCGCCGCTGCCCGCTCTACCAGGACATGAAGGAAGGCGTCACGCCGGGTGGCCTCGAGTACTACCTGCCGCTGTTCTTCAAGAATCCGCAGGCGGACGTGCGAGATCCTGCGAAGGAATCGCGTACCGGAACCGCCACGCTGTTCGACTACCTGGGCGAAGGCGCACTGTTCGTGCTGGGCGAGGGCGCCGGCGAGGCGTCCGGGCATTTCTGGACGAACACCGCCGAGCGCTACGAACAGCGCGCGCACGACATCGAGCGCCCGGTGCTGCCGCCGGCCGAACTGTATCTTTCGCCCGAGCAGCTGCGCGAACAGCTGAACAAGCGGCTGCGCGTCGAGGTGGTCGAATCGGGCCACGAGCACGCCGTCGATTCGGGCACCCTGCCCGCACCCGAGCTGCCGCTCAACCGCAAGGGCGAGGAGCCGGGCACCTCACTTCGGCATTTCCTCGAAAGCTACCCCGGCCGCGTGCTGGTCGCCGCCGATTCGGCGGGGCGGCGCGAAGCGCTCATGGAAACGCTTGCCGCCGCGGGACTGAGGCCACAGAACGTCGATGGTTGGCCAGCATTCCTCGGCGCCTCGTCCGCTCTCTCCGTAGCGCAGACTGCGGCTCCATTTCCCCTGGCGCAACCGGGGGAGATGGCTGGGGAGAGGGGGGCCCCTGCTTCTCCTTCTGCTGTACCCGGACAAGCCAAAGGCAAAGGCCTCCCCCTCTCCCCCGGCGCAGCCGGGGGAGAGGGAATTGCGCCACGCTTCGCCATCACTATCGCGCCGCTGGAACAGGGTTTCGCCCTCAAGCAGCCGACGATCACCGTGCTCACCGAGCGCGAACTCTACGGCGAGCGCGTGCGCACCGAACGCAGGCGCCGCCGCGGCGCGGCGCGCGATCCCGACGCGATCATCCGCGATCTCACCGAACTCTCTGCCGGCGCGCCGATCGTGCACGTCGACCACGGCGTGGGCCGCTACCAGGGCCTGGTGTCGATGGAGCTCGGCGGCATGGAAGGCGAGTTCCTGGTCATCGAGTACGCCAAGGGCGACAAGCTCTACGTGCCGGTGGCGCAACTGGGGCTGGTCAGCCGCTACTCCGGCACCGCGCCGGAGCTCGCGCCGCTGCACTCGCTCGGCGGCGACGCCTGGGAACGCGCGCGCAGGAAGGCGGCCGAGAAGGTGCGCGACGTGGCCGCGGAACTCCTTGCCATCTATGCCCAACGCGAGGCGCGAGGCGGCGAGTCGATCGCCATCGACCGCGGCATGGTCGAGGCGTTCGGCGCCACCTTCCCGTTCGAGGAAACACCCGACCAGGAGCAGGCCATCGATGCCGTGCTCGCCGACCTGGCCGCGCCGCGCGCCATGGACCGCGTGATCTGCGGCGACGTCGGCTTCGGCAAGACCGAGGTCGCGCTGCGCGCGGCCTTCGCCGCCGCCACCGCCGGCAAGCAGGTGGCCGTGCTGGTGCCCACCACCCTGCTCGCCCAGCAGCACTACCGCAACTTCGCCGACCGCTTCGCCGACTGGCCGGTGAAGGTCGACGTGCTCTCGCGCTTCAAGTCCACCAGGGAAGTCAACGAGGCGCTCAAGCGCCTGGCCGATGGCCAGATCGACGTGATCGTCGGCACCCACAAGCTGCTGCAGTCGGACATCAAATTCAGGAACCTGGGCCTGGTCGTGGTCGACGAGGAACAGCGCTTCGGCGTGCGCCAGAAGGAGCAGCTGAAAAAGCTGCGCGCCGAGGTCGACCTGCTCACCATGACCGCCACGCCGATCCCGCGCACGCTCAACATGGCGATGGCCGGCCTGCGCGATCTTTCGCTCATCACCACCCCGCCCGCGCACCGCATGGCCGTGCGCACCTTCATCAGCGCCTGGGATCCGGCCACCATCCGCGAGGCCTTCCAGCGCGAGCTGTCGCGCGGCGGCCAGGTGTATTTCCTGCACAACGAAGTGCAGACCATCGAGCGCACCGCGCGCGAGCTGGAGGAACTGATCCCCGAGGCGCGCATCGGCATCGCCCACGGCCAGATGGCCGAGCGCGAGCTCGAGCGCGTGATGGCCGACTTCCATCGCCAGCGCTTCAACGTGCTGGTGTGCACCACCATCATCGAGACCGGCATCGACATTCCGACGGCCAACACGATCATCATCGACCGTGCCGACCGCTTCGGCCTGGCCCAGCTGCACCAGTTGCGCGGACGCGTGGGCCGCTCGCACCACCGCGCCTATGCCTACCTGGTGGTGCCCGACCGCAAGGCGATGACCGCCGACGCCGAGAAGCGCCTGGAAGCGCTCGCCTCGCTGGAGGAACTGGGCGCCGGCTTCACCCTCGCCACGCACGACCTGGAGATCCGCGGCGCGGGCGAGCTGCTGGGCGAGGAGCAGTCCGGCCAGATCCAGGAAATCGGCTTCGGCCTCTACACCGAGCTGCTCGACCGCGCCGTGCGCGCGCTGAAATCAGGCAAGGT
>NZ_JABFWW010000030.1 GCF_013362045.1 Frateuria sp.
GGCAGCAACCGCTGTTCGATCCGGACCGCAAGCCAGTGGCGCACGCCGCCAGCGGCGGCGGCCAGCTGGGCGACATGCAGCTGACCGGCATCCTCCTGACGCCCACCCTGCGCATGGCCCTGTTGCACAACAAGCGCGAGGGCGACAACGGCCAGGAACTGCGCGTGCGCGAAGGCACCCGCCTGCCCGACGGCAGCTGGACCCTGGTGGAGGTGCGCCCGCGGTCGGCGGTATTCGACTCCTCGAGCGGCCGCGTCGAGCTGCAGCTGCCGGCCGGCGCGCCGATCGAACAGTTGCACGGCGGGCAGGCTCCTGCTGGACAGGAGCCTGCAGGCCGTCCCGCCGAAGGCTCGTCGGTGCCCAACGAGCTGCCGGAGGACTCGGGCGAGCGGCCCCCGCTCGAACCCGTGCCGGCAAAAGGCGAGGAGCAACCCGGCGCCATTCCGGCCAGCCCGCAAAGCGGCGGCGGAGGCGGTGGAGCGCAATCCGGCGGCGCAGCGCTCTCCGCCTTGCGCGGCGCCCCGACCGACATGGACTTGAGCAACGACGCGCGCCAGGCCGCGCGCCTGCGCCAGCTCAAGGCCGCCATCGAAAAGCGCCGCGCCGCACAGGCCGCCGCGCAGGCAAATCAAGGAGACCGTTGAGCCATGTCCACCCTAGCCCTGCACCGTCTGTCCCGGATCGGCGCGATTGCGCTGACGGTCTGGCTTGCCGGCTGCGCCAGCGTGCCGCAGCCGCGCGACGACTACGCGTTGCAGCGCGAGGCCGTGGCCGGCACCGAAAAGCCCGTGCCGGCGCCATTGCCGCTCAACAACACCGCCAATCCCGCGCAGGAGGGCAACCCGCAGCCGCAGCTCAACAGCGGCACCGGGCGGTTCATCCATCCGCAGCCGCTGGCTCGCCCGCGCCCGCCGGCGCACGGCGAGAACGCGGTGACCTTCAACTTCGAAAACCAGCCGGTGCAGGCGGTGGTCAAGGCGATCCTCGGGGATTTCCTCAAGAAGAACTACACCATCGTGCCGGGCGTGCAGGGCAACATCTCCTTCTCCACCTCCGAGCCGATCGACGCCAGCCAGGCGCTGCCGGTGCTGGAGACGCTGCTGTCGTGGACCGGCAACGCGCTGGTGCAGCAGGGCGGCAGCTACGTGGTGCTGCCGGCCAAGAACGCGGTAGCCGGCAGCCTGGTGCCCAGTCTGGGCGCGGTGGCGCCGCAGGGCGGCATGCAGGCGCGGTTGTTTCCGCTGCACTACATCTCCGCCACGCAGATGCAGAAGCTGATCAAGCCGTTCGCGCGGCCCGACGCGATCCTGCTGGTCGACCCTTCGCGCAACCTGCTGGTGCTGGCCGGCACGCCGCCGGAACTGGACAACTACTCGCGCACCGTGCGCACCTTCGACGTGGACTGGCTGAAGGGCATGTCGGTGGGCGTGTTCAGCCTGCAACGCGCCAACGTCACCGACCTGATGCCCAAGCTCGACGCGATGTTCGGCAAGAACGGCGACACCCCGCTGGCCGGCATGCTGCGCTTCATCCCGATCGAGCGCACCAACGCGCTGGTGGTGATCAGCGCGCAGCCGGACTACCTGCAGGAGGTGGGCGACTGGATCGCGCGGATCGACCGCGGCGGCGGCAACGAGCCGCAGCTGTACGTCTACGACGTGCGCAACATCAAGGCCTCGGACCTGGCCAAGTACCTGGCGCAGATCTACACCAACGCCGCCGCCGGCGGCAGCAGCGGCGGCGAGGTGGGTCCCGGGCTGACCTCGGGCACGCTGGGCAGCGCCGAGAACGCCAACGGCACCGCGATGGGCAGCACCGCCGGCGGCTTCGGCAACAGCGGCGGGCTCGCCGGCAACGAGGGCGGCTTCAAGGGCGGCAACGACACCGGCACCGGCGGCCTGGGCAACGGCAGTCTGCTGGGCGGCGGCACCGGCAACGGCGCGCTGGGCGGAGCCGGCGGCAGCTTCGGCAACAACAGCGGCCTGCCCAATGCGACCAGCGCCGCTAACGACCAGCAGTACACCTCCGCCGACGGCTCCATCAAGATCAGTTCGGTCGACGCCAACAACCAGCTGCTGGTGCGGGCACGGCCCTCGCAATGGTCGGAGATCGAGGAGGCGATCAAGCGCCTGGACACCGTGCCGCTGCAGGTGCAGATCGAGACGCGCATCCTCGAGGTGCAGCTCACCGGCGCCTTCCAGTTCGGCGTGCAGTGGTATCTGGAAGGGCTGATCCGCGGCACGCCCAACGGCAGCGGCGGCATCACGCCCGGCCAGCCGGGCAACCAGCAGCAGTGGGCGCTGGGCAGCGGAGGCATGACCTACAACCCGGCCGGCGATTCGTTCTTCTACTCCTTCGTCAACAACAACCTGCAGGTCGCGCTGCACGCGCAGGAGACCGACGGCAACGCCAAGACGCTGTCGGCGCCCTCGCTGGTGGTGATGAACAACCAGGTCGCGCACATCCAGGCGGGCGATCAGATCCCGGTCAACCAGACCTACTTCACCACCGGCCTGGGCACCACCACGGCCAACAACCCCACCACCATCGGCCAGGTGCAGTACATCAGCACCGGCGTGATCCTGGACGTGCAGCCGCGCATCAATCCGGGCGGCCTGGTCTACCTCAACATCAAGCAGCAGGTGAGCGTGCCCTCGACCAAGGACACCAACGGCAACTACACCATCCAGCAGCGCGAGATCGCCACGCAGGTCGGCGTGCAGAGCGGCCAGACGGTGCTGCTCGGCGGCCTGATCCGCCAGGACGAGGGCAACAGCGACACCGGCATCCCCGGCCTGAACCGCATACCTTTGGTCGGCCGCCTGTTCGGCACCACCGACCGCCATCGCAACCGCTCGGAGCTGATCGTGCTGATCACCCCGCGCGTGATCGGCTCCAGCGACGACGCCAAGCGCATCACCGACGAGTACCAGGCCAAATTCGAATCGCTCGCGCCGCTGCGCGCCGAGCACGCCAAGGAAGCGCCGCCGCCGGCCGCCTCGCCCGCCGACGTGCCGCTGCCCACGCCGCCAGCCACGCCCGAGCAGCTGAACCAGCAGGCCGAGGCCGCGCTCAAGCAGACCGACTACGGCGCTGCCCAGCGGCTGGCACTGGAGTCCTGGCGCGACGGCCCGCAGCATGGCGACCTGTGCGCGCGCAACTGGCAGATCATCGCCAGCGTGCGCACGCACCTGGGCGACACCGAGGGCGTGGCCACGGCGCACAAGTGGATGGAGCAGTGCAGGGCGGGTGGCAAGTAATCCCGCGTTGACCCCGTCTCCGCGGCGCTTGGAAGCCCTCCCCTTCAAGGGGAGGGTGTCCGGGGCACATCCGAGCCGATGTCGGCAGGCCGTTATCATCCTTCCGGATGACGCAAGCCTCACCCGTGTTCCCGATCACCCCGCTGCTGCCCGAGCTGCGCGCCTCGCTCGACGTCCACCCGCGCCTGGTCCTGGAAGCCCCGCCCGGCGCCGGCAAGACCACCCAGGTGCCGCCGGCGCTGCTCGACGCGCCCTGGCTTGCAGGGCGCCGCATCGTGATGCTGGAACCGCGCCGCATCGCCGCACGTGCCGCCGCGCAATTCATGGCGGCGCAGCGCGGCGAGGACGTTGGCCAGAGCGTTGGCTACCGCATTCGCTTCGAGTCGAAGCTGAGTGCGGCCACGCGCATCGAAGTGGTCACCGAAGGCATCCTCACGCGGCTGATCCAGGACGATCCCGACCTCGAGGGCATCGGCGCGATCCTGTTCGACGAGTTCCACGAGCGCCACCTGGCCGGCGACCTCGGCCTCGCGCTCACGCTCGACGTGCAGGCCACCCTGCGCCCGGACCTGCGCCTGCTGGTGATGTCCGCCACGCTCGACGGCGAGCGCATCGCGCGCTGGCTGGACGCGCCGCGCCTGTCCAGTCCGGGCCGCAGCCACCCCGTGCGCATCGCGCATCCGCCGGCACGCGCACAGGAGACGCCCGAGCACCAGCTCGCCCGCGTCGCCCGCCAGGCGCTGGAAGAAAACGACGGCGACGTGCTGGTGTTCCTGCCCGGCCGGCGCGAGATCGCCCGCGCGCAGGCGCTGCTGGAAAAAGCGCTCCCCTCGTCCCTCGGGAGAGGGGCTGGAGGAGAGAGGTCCGGCGAAGCGGACCGCTGCGCTTCGCCCTCTCCCGGGGAGAGGGGGTTCGAGATCGAGCTCGTCGCCCTGCACGGCGAGCTTTCGCTGGCCGACCAACAGGCCGCTCTGGCGCCGGCCGAAGCGGGCACGCGCCGCGTGATCCTCGCCACCAACGTGGCCGAATCCAGCGTGACCCTGCCCGGCATACGCGCGGTGATCGACTCGGGGCTCGCACGCGAGCCGCGCTTCGATCCCA
>NZ_JABFWW010000055.1 GCF_013362045.1 Frateuria sp.
TGGGTCTGCTCGGGCGTGACCAGTTCGGCACCCCGCGGCAGCGCGTGGGCATTGACCCAGGCCAGCCAGCCGCCGACCGCCGCCGGCACGCCGGCAACCAGCAGCCGATGGCGCGCGCGGCTGCCCGTGCCCAGCAGGCCGGCACGTCGGGCATCGGCCAGGTTCATCAGCGCACGAGGTGCGAGCGCCACCAGTTCGCCGCCGTCGGGTTCACGCAGCAGCTCGGCGGCGATGGTCAGCTCCTGCCCGCCCAGTTGCATGCGGTCGCCCACCGCGAGGCCCAGTGCGACCAGCGCGCGATGGTCCAGGTAGACGTTGCCGACGGCGGGGCCGTGGCCCGGCAGGGTGCGGCCGTGCGCCGCCAGTTCCAGCGTGCCGCGCAGGGGCCAGCTGCCGTCCACCGCGGCGACGTCGAGCAGCTGGCTGCGATCGCCGGCGAAGGCCACGCTGGGGAAACCGGCGCTGCGGGTGACGGCCAGGCCGCGGTGCCGCGCCTGATCCTCGTAGGCCTGCGGCGGCGCCTGCGGGGCCGACAGGCCGGCATCGCCTCCGATCAGCTCGGCGGCACTGGCGAGCAGGCCGCGTTCGACCCGGCTGGCGAGCGTCGCCACTACCCCCAGCGCCACCACGGCCAGCAGCAGCGAGGCGGCGAGGGTGCGCAGCTCGGGAAGGTGCCATTCGCGGCGCAGGGTGCGCAGGGCCAGGCGGAGCAGCTTCATGCGCGCGCCTTCCGCAGGCTGCGCCGGCCACGCACGCCGGTCCAGCCAGAGGACGCAGCCGCCGGCCTGCTCATCGGGCGGCGGCCGGCACGGCGACGCGGCCCTCCGAAAGTTCCACGCTGCGGGCGCAGCGCGAGGCGAGCGCGGCATCGTGGGTGACCAGCAGCAGCGTGGTGCGGTGGTCGCGGTTGAGTGCGAACAGCAGGTCGGCGACGTGTCGGCCGGTGCGCTGGTCGAGGTTGCCGGTCGGCTCGTCGGCGAACAGCACCCGCGGGCCGTGCACGAAGGCGCGTGCGATCGCCACGCGCTGCTGCTCGCCGCCGGAGAGCTGTGCGGGGTAGTGCCGGCGCCGCGCCGCCAGGCCGACCGCGGCGAGCGCCTCATGCGCGCGGGCGCGTGCGTCGTCACGACCCTCCAGTTCCAGCGGCAACATCACGTTCTCCTCGGCGGTGAGCGCGGGAAGCAGGTGGAAGGACTGGAACACGAAGCCGACCCGCCGGCGGCGCAGGTCCGCGCGCGCCTCCTCGTCCATCGTTTCCAGCCTGTGGCCGTCCAGAAGGATGGAGCCCGCGCTGGGCGTGTCCAGCCCGGCGAGCAGGCCGAGCAGGGTCGTCTTGCCCGAGCCGGACGCGCCGACGATGGCGAAGCTCTCGCCCGCGTGCACCGCCAGGCTCACGCCGGCGAGGATGTCCAGCCGCCCCTCGGGGCCGCGTACGGTCTTGCTAACATCGCGGGCCTCCAGAAGAGGTTGGGAAGGTTCGCTCATGCGTCGATTCCTCGTACTGCTGGCGGTGTCGTTGATCGGATGGTGCAACCCGTCGCATGCGGCCGAACCGAAGGCTGCATCGACGAAGACCGTGCTGGTGCTGGGCGACTCGCTCTCGGCCGCGCACAACATCGGCGCGAACGAAGGCTGGGTGCATCTGCTGGAAGTACGCCTCGGCAAGATGGAGCCGCCCTGGCGCGTGGTCAATGCCAGCATCAGCGGCGAGACCACGCTGAGCGGCAGGCACCATCTGCCGCAGCTGCTGGCCACCTACCGGCCGGCCGTGCTCGTTCTGGAGCTGGGTGCCAACGACGGCCTGCGTGGCCTGCCGCTGGACGCGATGAGGGACAACCTCGCCGCGATGATCGACATGGCGCAGAGCGCCCACGCCAAGGTGCTGCTGCTGGGCATCGAGTTGCCCGTCAACTACGGGCCGCGCTACCGCGACGGCCTGCGCGCGGTCTATGCCGGCCTCGCGCGGAGCAAGCGCACCGCGCTGGTGCCTTTCCTGCTGGAAGGGGTGGCACAGGATCCGTCGCGCATGCAGGATGATGGCCTGCACCCCACGGCGGCAGGCGAACCTGCCGTGTTCGCCACGGTGTGGTCGCAGCTGGCGCCATTGCTGCGCTGAGCGGCGGGGTGCGCGAAAGCTTCAAACCGTGCGCCAATGCGCGTTCTGTATTGCGACCGAAAAATTTCACGCTGCTGTCACCGCGGGCATCGTTAGCTCTTCACATTTGTGAAAACAAGCAACGGAGGGACCATGAGCCTACGCGACGAACAGTCCGGCTTGATCCTGCTGGTCGAGGACAATCGGCAGATCGCTGAAATGGTTGGGGAATTCCTGGAGCGCCGGGGCTATTCGGTGGATTACGCCGCCGATGGCGTCAGCGGCTTGCATCTGGCGGTGTCCAACAGTTACGACGTGATCGTGCTGGACCTCATGCTGCCGGGCATGGATGGCCTGGACGTCTGCCGCAAGCTGCGCAAGGACGCCAAGAAGTCCACGCCGGTGCTGATGCTAACCGCGCGCGACACGCTGGAAGACAAGCTGATCGGCCTGGAGGCCGGCGCCGACGACTACCTGGTCAAGCCCTTCGAAGTGCGCGAGCTGGAAGCGCGCCTGCGCGCGCTGATCCGCCGTGACCGCCGGCAGGTGTCCTCCGAGATCCTCACCGTCGGCGACATGACGCTGGATACCGCCACCCTGCGCCTGACCCGCGGCGGGCAGGAGCTGACCGTCTCGCCGATCGGCCTGAAGCTGCTGGCGATCCTGATGCGCGAATCGCCGCGCGTGGTCAGTCGCCGCGACATCGAGCGGGAGATCTGGGGCGATACGCTGCCCGATTCGGACACCCTGCGCTCGCACCTGTACAACCTGCGCCGTGTGATCGACAAACCGTTCGACCGCCCGCTGCTGCATACGATCCACTCGGCCGGTTACCGTCTTGCCGATCTGGAAACCGAAGTGGCCACGGCTACCGCCTGACCGAGCGGGGTGAACACTGCAGCAGCAGACATGGACAGGGGATTGATACAGGGACACGAAGAGGTGGGAAGTCGGGCCGGCACGTTCCATCGCCGGCTTGCGCTCATCTTCGGCCTGCAGCTGCTGGGCGTGGTCGTCTGCGTGATGCTGGGATGGTTCGGCATCGCGCCGCCGGCTGTGGTGCTGGCGCTGATCGCCGTCGTCAGCGCGCTGGCGTGGCTGGCGGCGCGCCGGCAGTGGCGGCCGGTCGGTCGGCTGGCGCGGGTCATGGATGCCTGGGACGAGCAGCCCGACGTGGAAGCGCTGGCGCCCGCAGGCCTGTCCGAACGGACCGACGCCGACGTCGTTTCGCTGGCGCGCGGCCTGCACAGCCTCGCCACCCGCGTCGCCGGCTACAACCTGCGCGAGCGCAACTTCACCCGCGATGCCAGCCACGAGCTGCGCAGCCCGCTCACCGTCATCAAGATGTCCGCTGACATGCTTTCGGACGAATCGGAGCTCAGCAAGTTCGGCGTGCGCTCGGTCAAGCGCATCCAGCGCGCCACGCGCGAGATGGAAGCGCTGATCGAGGCGCTGCTGATCCTGGCGCGCGAGTCGGACATGGGCGCCGGCGAGGAGGAGTTCGTCGTCAACGATGTGCTGAACCGCGGCCTGGACGACCTGCGCCAGATGCTGGAAGGCCGCTCGATCGATCTGGAACTGGAGGAGCCGGCCCGCTTCGCCCTGCGCGCCTCGCCACGCGTATTCATCGTGCTGTGCTGGCAGCTCATCCGCAACGCCAGCCAGCAGGCCGATCACGGCGCCATCCGCATCACCGTGCTGCCCGGCATCGTGGCGGTGTCCAGTCGCGTGGACGCCGCGCCGGCGATCGACCGGCACGGCTTCGAGCTGGCCATCGCCCAGCGCATCAGCGAGCGCTTCCACTGGCCGCTGGAACTGCAGACGCGCGACAACACCGAGCACATCGCCAGCATCAGGTTCCCGGAAACGCTGCCGGCCTGACGTCGGGCATTCCCCAGGCGGGCTTCAGCCCACCTTTGCATCGCGACGAGAGGGAAGGTGGGCTGAGGCCCACCCCACATGCGCTGCGCCCGCCTCAGCCTGGCAGCGCCACCTTGAACCCGCAGCCGGTCTTGGCCTTCACCTCGTCCAGCGACACGCCCTCGTTGAGCTCGATCAGGGTCAGGCCCTGGCCCTTGGCCACCTCGAACACGCACAGGTCGGTGATGATCAGGTCGACCACTTCCTTGCCGGTCAGCGGCAGGTCGCATTGCGGCTTGATCTTGGGCGAGCCGTCCTTCGCGGTGTGCTCCATCAGCACCACCACGCGCTTGACGCCGCTGACCAGGTCCATCGCGCCGCCGGGGCCCTTGACCATCTTGCCGGGCACCATCCAGTTGGCCAGGTCGCCGGTGGCCGAAACTTCCAGGCCGCCCAGGATCGACAGATCGATGTGCCCGCCGCGGATCATCGCGAACGAATCGGCGCTGGAGAAGAAGGCCGAGCCGGGCAGGGTGGTGATGGTTTGCTTGCCGGCGTTGATCAGGTCGGGGTCGATCTGCTCCTCGGTCGGGAACGGGCCGATGCCGAGCAGGCCGTTCTCCGACTGCAGGATCACGTCCATGCCTTCGGGAATGTAGTTGGCCACCAGCGTCGGGATGCCGATGCCCAGATTCACGTAGAAGCCGTCGCGCAGCTCCTTCGCGGCGCGACGGGCCATCGTGGTGCGCACGGGACTTTCCTTGCCGGTATTGGCGCCGGCGATGGTGCGGAACTCGATGCGCTTCTCGTACCTCTCGCCCTGGATGATGCGGTCGACGTAGATGCCGGGCACGTGGACGTTGTTCGGATCGAGCTCGCCGACCTCGACCAGGTGCTCGACCTCGGCCACGCAGACCTTGCCGCAGGTGGCGATCATCGGATTGAAGTTGCGCGCGGTCTCCCGGAAGACCAGGTTGCCCAGGCGGTCGCCCTTCCACGCCTTGACGATGGAGACGTCGGCATGGATGGCTTCCTCCAGCACGTACTCCTTGCCGTCGAAGACCTTGGTTTCCTTGCCCTCGGCCAGCTTGGTGCCGAAGGCGGTGCGCGTGTAGAAGCCCGGGATGCCGGCGCCGCCGGCGCGCAGTTTCTCGGCGAGCGTGCCCTGGGGAGTCAGGTGCAGTTCGAGTTCGCCCGACAGCACCTGGCGCTCGAACTCCTTGTTCTCGCCCACGTAGGAGGCGAACACGCGCTTGACCTGGTGGGTCTTGAGCAGCGGGCCCATGCCGAAGTCGTCCACGCCGGCGTTGTTGCCGACGATGGTCAGGCCCTTGGTGCCGGCCTTCAGCAGCGCCCCGATCAGGTTCTCGGGGATGCCGCAAAGGCCGAAGCCGCCGGCGGCGATCGTCATGTCGTCGAACAGCAGGCCGTCGAGGGCCGCCTCCGCGCTTGCGTACACCTTGTCCATCGCAGTGCCTTCCGGTGGGAGAGTCAGCTGCCAAGGATACGACGGAACGCGCGCCTGCCGCGTCGTACCTGGGCCGCAAGCCCCCACCGTTGGTGGTTCCGCCAGCCTTTGGGGGGCGATGGCCTGCAGCAAGGCGCCATCGGGAGCGGGCTGCTTCGTCCCCAGGCAGCACTTGACGTTATCTGTTTACGCGCGTAAACATATTCATCGTTTACATGTGTAAATGGAGTTTGCATGGCCATCAGCGAAGCCGAAGCCATCGTCATGGATGTGCTGTGGCGCGAAGCGCCCCGCAGCGCAGAGGAAATCCTGGCCGAGGTTGGTCCTCGCCAGGGCTGGCAGGAGGGCACGGTCAAGTCCCTGCTCAATCGCCTGCTGAAGAAGAAGGCGATCAAGGCCGAGCGCGACGGCCGCCGCTATCTCTACACGCCCCTGCTCAGCCGCGAAAAATACGTCTCGCAGGAGAGCAAGGGCCTGCTCGACCGCCTGTTCGGCGGGCGCGTGGCGCCGCTGGTGGCGCACTTCTCGGAGCAGCGCAAGCTGTCGAAGAAGGACATCGCCGAGCTGCGCAAGCTGCTGCGGGAGCTTGACGATGAGCGCTGACCCGGCCGATTGGCTCGGCCGCGGCTGGCAGTTGCTCCTGGCCCTGACCGCGGGGGTGGCATGCGTGGCGCTTCTGCGGAGGCCCAGCCGCCGGTTGTTCGGTGCCGAGTGCGCCGTGACATTGTGGCTGTTGCCGCCGCTGGCGATGGTGGCGAGCCAGCTGCCGCATGCGGCCGATTCGGTCCGCGTCCTCTCCGACGGCTGGTTACTCGTTCTGCCGGTCGGCGGCGCATGGTCGCCGATGCCCGAGGTGCGCGGACTGCCCTGGCAGGCCGCCATGGCCTGGCTTTGGTTCGCCGGCATGGCGGCCTGGCTGCTGTTCGCCGCCTGCGCGCAGGCACGCTTTCGTGCCGGCCTGCGTGACGCGGTGCCGCTTGCCGGCGTATCCATGGGCTGGCCCGTCGTGCGCGCCGCTTCGCCGATGATCGGGCCTGCGCTGGTCGGGGCATGGCGTCCGCGCATCGTCGTGCCGGCCGATTTCGAGCAGCACTACGACGAGGTGGAGCAACGGCTGATCCTTGCGCACGAGGCCACCCATGCGCGTCGTCGCGATGGCTGGTGGTGCCTGCTGGCCCAGGTCTGCGCCGCGCTGTGCTGGTTCCATCCGTTGGCGTGGTGGGCGCTCGGCGCCCTGCGCCAGGACCAGGAACTGGCCTGCGACGCCGCCGTGCTGCGCCAATGCGGCGGCAGCCGCCGCCGCTACGCACAGGCGATGTTGAAAACGCCGACGGCGATGCACGCATTGCCGATCGGCTGCAGTTGGTCGTCCCGCCATCCACTCACGGAGCGAATCGCCATGCTCAAAGCATCCCAGCCCAGTCCCCGTCGCCGCCTCACGGGCCTGCTCACAGGCCTCGTCCTGGCCGCGGGCATGACCGGCATCGTGTATGCCGCCAGTGCGCCGGCGGGAACAGCGGTCGGTCGATCCACGTCCGGCGATGCCGGGTACCAGCTCGATCTGGAAGTCTCCCTGCTCGGCGACGATGCCAAGGCCAGCCATGCGCGCCGGCTCAAGCTCGCGCTGTGCACCAAAGCCGGTGAACCCGCCTCGATGAGCACGCATGGCTTGCAGTTGGATGCCGTCACCCGGGCCGCGTCCGGGCATCGCGTACGCGTCGATCTCGCCATCCGCGAAGCGACCGGTGCGGAGCCGGCACGCACCGAACTGGAGGGGCCCATCGGCCAGCCGTTGCTCGCCTCCGGCAAGCTCCCCGGCGGAGATTCCCATTACCTCGTGCAAGTCACGCCGCGCGACGGATGTCCTGCGCGCGCCGCGACGGATGAGGCCGCTCGCGCACCCGTGACGCTGCGGCTCACGCAGGGAACCGTTCGCGGCGCCGCCGAGTTGATCGCCCGCCAGGCGGGCTTGTCGCTGGCCAACCCACAGGCGTTGGGGAAGGGACCGGCGGCGATGGAATTGCATCAGGTCCCGGCGGACCGCGCGATGCGGTTGGTCGCTAACCTCGCCGGCGTCGACGCGGCGTTCGAAGGCAGGCAGGTACGCTTCGAGACCCGGTGATTCACCCCCATACCGGCCGGCCAAACCCGCTAATGCGCAGCCGCGCAATCCACCGCACAGCGGAAGTAGGCCCTGGCGTGGGGGTAGTCGATGGTCATGGCGAAGTGTTCGAAGACATTGCCGCCCAGGGCGCCTTCGACCGGCTTGTCCATCATGCTGGCCATGAAGACGTGGTAGGCGCGGTCCGGCTGCTCGGTGAACCAGACCGGGCCGACCTTCCAGCCGGCAACTTCGACCGCCGGCACCTCGATGATCCGCGTAGGACGGGCAGGCCGCAGGTCGTCGCCCTTTTCCACCACGCGCCAGTCCGGATGAGCCTTGTGCCAGCGGTCCACTACGCTGGTGGCGATGTAGCTGGTCACGCCGAAGCCATCCACGGTCGGCGTGCCGCTGGCCCGCTTGCCGGCGGCGGTGGGATGGGCGGTGGCGCCGGTGTCCAGCAGCATGTCCAAAGGCCGGCCGTCGACGCGGATGGCGATGCGCGCGAATCCTGCGGTTGCCTTCCCCTCGGCATCGCGCGGGAAGCCCAGGGTGGAATCATGGGCCGCCGGGTCCGGACGCCAGCCGGGGCCTTCCAGCACCAGCCGGTGTGCCGGGTAGTCGAAGGTCCAGACGCGGCCGGGCAGGTAGCCGGCGCCGAGCTGTCCGTCTACGTCGTAGTTGTGTGGGGTGACCATCAGCACCGCACCGCAGGGGCCCGGCAGCGGGGCGGGCAGGCCGCGGTCGGGCCGGTAGTCGGGCAGTTGCGCCACGGTGGGGTGTTCGTCGCCCAGCGTGCAGGTGCCGGTTTTCAGGTGCAGTCGCTTTGCCGCAGCCGCCGTGATCCAGTACATCCCGTTGCCACCGCCGCCGCCTGTGTCCACCAGCAGCTTCATCGATCCGCCGCCGGTGGTTTCGGGAACCGCGTAGAAGTGTCCGGCTTCATAAACCGTAGGCAGCACCTGGATACCTGGAGCCGTTGTGGCGGCGGAGGCGGCAATGGCGAGCAGGGCAGCTGCGAAGAGCATCTCCGTGTTCTCCTTGAGTGGCTACAATGCGACCGATCATGGTCGACAGCCCCCGTGGCTGCATGTGCCGGTAGCCCCGTAAACCCGTCCTTGGAGCCCCGATGTCCATTTCGTTGATCGCCGCACTGGATGAGAACTTCGCCATCGGCCGCAAGGGGCAGTTGCCCTGGCATCTGCCGGACGACCTGCGCTGGTTCAAGCAACTGACGCTCGGCAAGTACGTGCTGATGGGCTACAACACCGCGGTGGCGATCGGCAAGGCTTTGCCTGACCGGCACAACCTGGTGCTCTCGCGGCGGCACGAGGCGCCGTTCCCGGGCCAGGTTGCCGTGCGCTCGCTGGAGGAGGCGCAGGCGCGCGCCGGCGGCACCGGCCTGATGGTCATCGGCGGCGGCCAGGTCTACGCGGCGGCACTGCCCCACGCGCGGCGCATGTACCTGACCTGGGTGAGCGCTGCGGTCGAAGGCGCCGACACGTTCTTCCCCGGCGTGCACCTGCACGACTGGACGGAGGTCGCGCGCGCCCACCACAAGGCCGATGCCGATCACCGGTACAGCTTCGACATGGTCGAGTACGTGCGCGAAGCCTGACCGCCGATGGCCGCCATGCACGTGGTGGCCGGCGTGCTGCTCGATCCGGCCGGCCGTGTGCTGCTTGCGCAGCGGCCGCCCGGCAAGCACCTGGCCGGGATGTGGGAGTTTCCCGGCGGCAAGCTCGAGCCGGGGGAGTCCGCGGCTGCCGGCCTGCTGCGCGAGTTGCGCGAAGAGCTCGACATCCGCATCGAACCGGCCAGCGCCCAGCCGCTGGTCCAGGTGCCGTGGAACTATGGTGAGCGCGCATTGCTGCTGGATGCCTGGCAGGTCGGTGCGTGGCACGGCACGCCGCGGTCGATGGAGGGCCAGGCATTGCGGTGGTTGCCGGTGCGCGAAGTCGAGCCAGGCCTGCTGGCGCCGGCGGACCGGGAAATCCTGCGGGTGGTGGTGTCCTCGCGTTGCGCGCCGGAACCCCTTTGACGGGAATGGCCGCGCGCGCCTTGGCGAGGCCACCTGCGCGAGCCCGTGCCAGCGGCTACCGTTGCGCCGCCAACGCCAGGTATCGCCGGTGCAGCGCTTGCACGTGTGCCTCCAGCGCCGCCTCGCTGCCGCTGTTGTCGATCACGTCGTCGGCTAGCGCCAAGCGCTCGGCGCGGCTGGCCTGCTGCGCCAGCATGCGCTCGGCGAGCGGGCGGTCGATGCCGTCGCGCGCGATCAGGCGCTCGATCTGCACCGCCTCGGGCACGTCGACCAGCAGGATGCGGTCGAGCCAGCGGTAGTGCGCGATGTTCTCGGCCAGCAGGGGAATGGCCAGCAGGCAGTACGGCGCCGCCTCGGCGGTCGCCCGCTGGTGCAGCCATTCGCGCACGCGCGGGTGGATGATCGCTTCGAGCTGGCGCTTGGCCTCGGCATCGGCGAACACACGCTGGCGCATGACGGGACGGTCCAGGCGCCCGTGCGCATCGAGCACGTCAATGCCGAAGGCATCGACGATCGACGCCAGGCCGTCGCTGCCGGGTTCGACCACGGCCCGCGCCGCCACGTCGGCGTCGTGCACCGGTACGCCCAGCATCCCGAAGCGGCGGGCGACCGCACTCTTGCCAGCGGCGACGCCGCCGGTGAGGCCGACGGCATAGGCCCGCCGCGGGGTCATCGCAGTCCGGTCAGCTGCAGGTAGCCCTCGAGCAACGGCTTGCCGGCGACGAACCCGATCCAGCCAGCCATTGCGAGGTGGGGGCCGAAGGGCATCGGCATCTCCCGCTCGTGCCGGCGCAGCAGGATCAGCGTGCCGCCGAGCAACGCGCCCACCAGCGAGGAAAGCAGGATCACCGGCAGCAGCGCGCCCGGCCCCATCCACGCACCCAGCGCGGCAAGCAGCTTGAAATCGCCGTAGCCCATGCCCTCCTTGCCGGTGAGCAGCTTGAACAACCAGTAGACGCTCCACAGGCTGAGGTAGCCCAGCACCGCGCCCAGGATGGCCGCGGCCGGCAGCACGAACATCGGCAGCAGCGAAAGCAGCAGCCCCAACCACAGCAGAGGCAGGGTGAGCTGGTCGGGCAGCAGTTGGGTGCGCAGGTCGATGCCCGCCATGGCGATCAGCATCCAGGTGAACACCAGCCCCGCGAGCGCCGTCCAGCCGGGCCCGAGCTTCCACACCACCAGCGCGCTCAGCACGCCGCATAGCAGTTCCACCAGCGGGTACTGCGCCGAGATCGGCGTGCGGCAATAGCGGCAGCGTCCGCGCAGCAGCAGCCAGCCGAACAGCGGGATGTTGTCGGCTGCGGACAGCGGGTGCTTGCACTGCGGGCAGTGCGAAGGCTCGCGCACGATGCCCGGTGGCAACGGCTCGTCAGGCGTTGCCAGCGCAAGTTCCTGCTGTGCCTCGCGCCGCCACTGCGCTTCCAGCCGCGCGGGTAGGCGCAGGATCACCACGTTGAGGAAGCTGCCCACCAGCAGGCCGAGCACGCCGGCGAAAACAAGCCAGAGCCAAACAGGTAATTCGAGCATGCTTTGTCCGTGGGGCGTCCATTGAAGATTGCGGCCATGGATGGCCGCTTCCGGCGCCAAGCAGGAACGGGTTCTACGGCGCCCCTAGACGCCGAGCCATGCGGCGATCAAGAGCGCACTTTATACAGTTCCGGCCAGCTTGAAGATCGGCAGGTACAGCGACACCACCATGCCACCCACCAGTACGCCGAGAACGACCATGATCAGCGGCTCGAGCAGGGTGGACAGCGTGTCGACCGCGGAATTGACCTCTTCCTCGTAGAACTCGGCGACCTTGAAGAGCATGTTGTCGAGGGCGCCGGATTCCTCGCCGATGGCGGTCATCTGCACGACCATGTTCGGGAACAGGCCGGTCTGCTTCATGGCGAGCTGGAGCTGGTGGCCGACCGCGATGTCGTCGCGCATGCGCTTGACCGCATCGCCATAGGTCACGCTGCCGGTCGCTCCAGCCACCGCATCGAGCGCTTCCACCAGCGGTACGCCGGCGCGGAAAGTCACGCCGAGGGTGCGCGCGAAGCGGGCGATCGCCGATTGGCGCAGGATATTTCCCATGACCGGCATCCGCAGGGCGACGCGGTCAAGGAAATGGGCGAACTTGATCGAGCGCTTCTTGCCCGCGATGATTCCCGCGATCGTGCCGAACACGATGCCGATCACCACCCACCAGTAGCTCACCATGAAGTTCGAGGCGCTCAGCACGAACTGCGTTGGCGCCGGCAGTTCGGCGCCCGCATCCTTGAACGTCTGCGCGAACACCGGCACGACGAACAGCAGCATGATCATGGTGACCAGGAACACCACCGCAAGCACCATCGCGGGGTAGAACAGCGCCTTCTTGATTTTTTTCTTGATGCTCTCGGTGCGTTCCTTGTAGGTCGCCACCGTATCCAGCACGGTGTCGAGCACGCCCGCCGATTCGCCGGCGCGCACCAGGTTGCGATAAAGCTCGTCGAACTGCACCGGGTACTTGCCCAGCGCCTCGTGCAGGGAGGCGCCGCCCTCGATGCCCTGCTTGACGTCCGTGATCATGTTCTTGAAGCGGACGTTCTTCTGGCCGCCGGCGATGATGTCGAAGGACTGCACCATCGGCACGCCAGAGGCCATCATGGTGGCGATCTGGCGGCTGAAGACGGCCACGTCGCCCGGCTTCACCGATTTCCCGCCACCGCCGACCAGCGGCTTGGACCTGTCGCGCACGGTCTGCGGGTTCATGCCCTGGCGGCGCAGCTCGGCCTTGACCAGCGAGGCGTTCTTCGCCGGCATTTCGCCCTTCATGCGCTTGCCGCGCTTGTCCAGTGCGACCCAGTCGTACACGGTCAACCTGCTGACCTCGGCGCGCTGGGCGCCCAGGTCGCGCGCGTTCTTGGCAAGTGCGTTGGCGGTAGCCATGCCCGATTCCCCCGGTGGTTCGATCCGCGGCCGCCACCTGCGCGGCGGGCCGTTCGTGCAGCTTATGCCATAAATGGCGGGTCATTTCGTGGCGCCAGGCGCAACTTCGTGCCGAGCCCTGCCGCTTCCCGCAGGCGGGGAGGGGCTCCAGGCCCGCGCGGCTTGCCGCCGTCGCCGGAAGCCGTGTTCAATCCTTGGTGACGCGGTCGATCTCGGCCAGGCTGGTCACCCCGTCCTTCACTTTCTTCAGCGCCGAGGCGCGCAGGTCGTTGATGCCGGCCTGGCGCGCGACTTCGGCGATCTGCAGTGCATTGCCGCCCTGCAGGATGATCTTCTGGATGTCCTCCAGCATCGGCATCACCTGGTAGATGCCCACGCGCCCCTTGTAGCCCTCGTTGCAGTGCTCGCAGCCGACCGGCTCGTACAGCGTGATCCCCTCGTCGATCTCCTGCTGGGTGAAGCCGGCGGCCAGCAGCGCGTGCGGCGGCAGGTTCTGCGGCTTCTTGCAGTCGTGCAGGCGGCGGGCCAGGCGCTGGGCGATCACCAGCGTCACCGAGGAGGTGATGTTGTAGGGCGCGATGCCCATGTTCATCAGGCGCGCGACGGTCTGCGGAGCGTCGTTGGTATGCAGCGTGGAGAGCACCATGTGGCCGGTCTGCGCGGCCTTGATCGCGATCTCGGCGGTTTCCAGGTCGCGGATTTCGCCGACCATGATCACGTCCGGGTCCTGGCGCAGGAACGAGCGCAGCGCCGCGGCGAAGGTCATGCCGCGCTTGACGTTCTGCTGGACCTGGTTGATGCCCTCGACGCGGATTTCGACCGGGTCCTCGACCGTGGAGATGTTGCGCTCGGAGGTGTTGAGGATGTTGAGCGCGGTATACAGCGACACGGTCTTGCCCGAACCGGTCGGGCCGGTCACCAGCACCATGCCGTAGGGCTTGTGGATCGCGCCCAGATACAGCTGCTTTTGGCTCTCCTCGTAGCCGAGCTTGTCGATGCCCAGCTTGGCCGAGGAGCTGTCCAGGATGCGCAGCACGATCTTCTCGCCGAACAGCGTCGGCAGCGTGCTCACGCGGAAGTCCATCGAGCGGCTCTTGGAGAGGTTGAGCTTGATGCGCCCGTCCTGCGGCACGCGGCGCTCGGCGATGTCCAGGCCGGCCATCACCTTCAGGCGCGAGGAGATGCGGCTGGCCATCTTCATCGGCGGGTTGGCCACCGGCCGCAGCATGCCGTCCATGCGCAGGCGAACGCGGTAGTTGGTCTCGAACGGCTCGAAGTGGATGTCCGAGGCGCCGCGGCGGATCGCGTCGACCAGCACCTTGTTGACGAACTTCACCACCGGCGCATCGTCGCCTCCGGTGGCGTCGATGCCGGTGGCGGCCTCGCCGTCCTCGTCGCCGGCTTCCAGCGAAAGCTCGTCGAACTCGTCGTGGCCCATGTCGGGCATGGTCGCGTTGGCGCTTGCCAGCGCGCCATCGATGGCGCGCGAGAGCTGTCCACGCTCGACCAGGATGGGTTCCACCATGCAGTTGGAGTGGAACTTGATCTCGTCCAGCGCATGCGACTGCATCGGGTCGGCGATGCCCACGAACAGGCGCTTGCCGCGCTTGAACAGCGGCAGCGCCTGATGCTTGGTCATCAGCGCCTCGCTGATGAGATTGACCGGCATCGACGCAGGCGCGATCGCACTGACGTCCATCATCGACATGCCGAACTCGGCCGAGGCGATCTGGGTGAGCTTCGCGCTTTCAACCAGGTTGTGGTCGAGCAGCCAGGCGGCCAGCGAAACCTTCTGTTGGGCCGAATCGGCGACCGCCTTGCGGGCATCGGCCTCCGGCAGCGCACCCTCCGACACCAGGCGGCGCGCCATGCCGGTCAAGCCCGCGAGCGACGGTTGCAATTGGGATGACATGATAGATTCCGGCCTTAAGCCCCCTTATTGAAAAGGAATTTACCCCAGAAAGGCGGCGCGGTCATCTGCTGCCTGGCGTCCCTGATCCCCGGTGGGTGAAGTCGCCAAGGCCATCACGTTAAAGAGCTGATCCTTAGGCTTCCCCCTGCGAGGGAAAGCATGCCTGCAAGGTCACTAAACCGCCCGGAGCAGGCAGCACGCGCGATCGCCTCCGGATCTTGCACGAAGCACGAACCACGACAGCCTTCGCCGCAACCGCCCGCGCTATGATCGCCCGAATACCCTGGGGGAACCTCTTGACGCATCTGAGCATCATCCTGC
>NZ_JABFWW010000267.1 GCF_013362045.1 Frateuria sp.
GTGATCCCCGCCTGCCCAGCCTGGACGTGGCGACCCTGGACGGAACGGTGTTCCACATGGGTGCCAAGGTCGCCGCGCAACCGACCGTGCTGGTGTTCCTCTCACCCTGGTGCGAGAGCTATCTGGCCGACAGCCGCCCTGCCTTCGCCACCGCCTGCCGCCGGATGCGCGAGCAGGTCACGGCATTGGCCGGCGCGCCGGGCGTGCGCTGGCTGGGCATCGCCTCGGGGCTGTGGACCAACCGCGACGATCTGGCGGCATGGCGCAAGCGCTATGGCGTTCCCGTGCCGCTGGCGCTGGATGCCGACGGCGCACTGTTCCGCCGTTTCGGCGTGATGCACGTCCCGACCGTGCTGTTGGCCGACGCGCAGGGGCGGATCGTGCGGCGGCTGGAAGGACAGGCGGATCTCGCCGCCGCGCTCGCGTCGCTGCAGGTGCAGGGGAAGGCACCGTGATGCGCGGCTGCCTGCCAAGTCCGCCATCCACCCGGTACAGGAGCAGGCTGGGTTGGGCATGGATCGCGCTGCTTCCGCTGGCCGCCCTCGCCAGTCCGGCCACGGAGCGCCAACTGCTCGATACCGCACTGGCCAATGCACCGGGCCGCCATCTCACCGCGATCACCGTGGCCTACGCGCCCGGACAGGCGTCCGGGCCGCACCGGCATCCGGGCGCCGCCTTCGTGTACGTGCTCGCCGGCAGCGTGCGCAGCGCGCTGGCCGGGGAGCCCGAGCGCGTCTATCGGGCCGGCGAAAGCTGGTTCGAGCCCCCCGGGGCGCACCACCTGGTGAGCGCCAACGCCAGCGAGCGCGAGCCCGCGCGCCTGCTGGTGATCTTCATCGCCGCGCCCGGTGCGCCGCTCAGCGTGCGCGACGCGGTGGATCGGCCGCCAGTCAGGCCTCTCCAGCCGCCAGCCGACGGGTCCGGCGACGGGCGCCGACCAATCCGGTAGTGAGCGCCGTGCCAAGCAGGATCACGGCGCAGCCGACGAGCATGCGGGCGGTCACCGGTTCATGCAGCAGCAGCGCGCCCCACAGCACGCCGAAGGCCGGGATCAGGTAGGGGATCACCATGATCCGCACGGCCCCGACGCGCGCCAGCACCCAGAAGAACAGCACGTAGGCCAGCGCGGTGCACAGCACGGCCAGTCCTGCGGCGGCGAGCCACGCCTGCAGCGGCGGCGGCTGCGTCGGCCAGGCCAGCAACGTCGTCGGCAGCAGCACCAGCGCGGCGACCATGTGGCTGCCGACGGTCACCACCAGCGGGGTCACGCCGGCCAGGCGCAGGTGCGTGTAGTGCACCACGTAGCCGTACAGCACGGTGGCGGCCACGCATGCGAGCAGCGCCAGGCCGGCGCCCGGCCCCAGCGCGAGGCTGCCCTCGGCCAGCCAGACGATGCCCGCGAAACCGGCTACCAGGCCGGCCCCGCGCCAGGCGTCCAGCCGCTGGCCCAGCCACAGCCAGCCGACCAGCGCGGCGAACATCGGCGTCATGCCGTCGATGATCGAGGCCAGCCCCGCCGGCAGGCTGCGTGTGGCGAAGGTGAACAGCAGGAACGGCAGCGCCGAGTTGGTCATCCCGACCACCGCGATCGGCCGCCAGTGCGCGCGCCATTCGGCCAGGCGCTTGCGCGAGGCCAGCAGCGGCAGGAAGCACAGCGCCGCGCCGATCGCGCGCAGGCCGGCCAGCGGCAGCGCGCCGAAGGCGCCGGCGCCCATGCGCATGAACAGGAACGAGCCGCCCCACAGGGCGCCCAGCGACAGCAGGACGGCGTAGTCGATTTTCTTCATCGGGGAAAGCTTGGCGGGGATAGGTAGGTGTTTGGTGCAGCTTGATGCGCTGCCCCTGACAGGGTTTGTCAGCAGTCGTGCGTCCGGTCGGCCACCGCATCCTGCAGCCAGGCCAGATAGGCCTCGTGCCCGCGCTCGACGGGTACTGCGATCAGTTCGGGCAGCTCGTACGGATGCATCGCCAGCAGGCGTTCGCGCAGCGCCTCGAAGCGGGCCGTGGTGGTCTTGATCAGCAGCAGGTGCTCGCTGTCGGTGGTGATTTCGCCCTGCCAGCGATAGGTCGAGGCGATGCCGGGCAAGTGATTCACACAGGCGGCCAGGCGCTCGGCCACCAGCGCTTCGGCGATTCGTTGGGCGCTGTCGGCGTCGGGGCAGGTGCAGCAGCAGAGCAGGGCGGGGTCGGGCATGGCGCGGCATGGTAGCCCCTCTCGCCTCGGGAGGGGGTTGGGAGAGGGTTCGGTATCGCTCGCTCCGCCTGAATCCCTCACCCGCCTGTCGGCAGCCTATCCCGGAGGGCGAGGGATTCGGGCGTGGGGCTTGAGGCCCCAGCGCTTCGACTCCGCCCTGCGGGCTACGCTCAGCGCGAACGGGCCTTTGGGTGTGGGCCAATCAAAGCGGTCCGGGGTGGGGCAGCAAAGCCGTTCGTCCCGAGCGTAGGCGCGCAGCGCCGGAGTCGAAGGATCGCATCCCAATCCGCCGGATGTCCCTTGAAACCCTGCGCGTACCGCCCCACCTGCAGAGCCATTCGCGCTTCACCCCCCTTGCAGGGGCGGACTGCGTCGCTAGAATTGGCACTCATCGTCACCGAGTGCTAACAGCCCACCGGTGATCCTCACCCGCTTTCAACCCGAACTGCTGGAGTCCATCCATGAGCAAACTGCGTCCGCTGCACGATCGCGTCATCGTCAAGCGCCTGGAAGAGGAGCGCGTCTCCGCCGGCGGCATCGTCATCCCCGACAGCGCCACCGAGAAGCCGACCCGCGGCAAGGTCATCGCCGCCGGCACCGGCCGCATCCTGGAAGACGGCAACGTCCGCCCGATGAGCCTGAAGGAAGGCGACACCGTGCTGTTCGGCAAGTACGCCGGCCAGGAAATCAAGATCGACGGCGAAGAGCTGGTCTTCCTGAAGGAAGACGACATCGTGGCGGTGATCGAGGGCTGATCGTTTGGCGGTTGGCTGAGCGCGGAAAAAGAGCGCGCACGCCAGACGCCTTCGGCTCCTTCTTGCCCCCCTTTCGCGGAATTTTCCGTACCTAATTTCAAAATTTTTCAAGGAAAAATTTTATGGCAGCCAAAGAAGTCCGCTTCGGCGAAGACGCCCGCTCGCGCATCCTCAAGGGCGTGAACACCCTGGCCAACGCGGTCAAGGTCACGCTCGGCCCGAAGGGCCGCAACGTCGTGCTCGAGAAGAGCTTCGGCGCCCCGACGATCACCAAGGACGGCGTGTCCGTCGCCAAGGAGATCGAGCTCTCGGACAAGTACGAGAACCTCGGCGCGCAGATCGTCAAGGAAGCCGCCTCCAAGACCTCCGACGTCGCCGGTGACGGCACCACCACCGCCACCGTGCTGGCGCAGGCGTTCATCCAGGAAGGCCTGAAGGCGGTCGCCGCCGGCATGAACCCGATGGACCTGAAGCGCGGCATCGACAAGGCCGTGACCGCGGCCGTGGGCGAGCTCAAGAAGCTCTCCAATCCGACCGCCGACGACAAGGCGATCGCCCAGGTCGGCACCATCTCGGCCAACTCCGATTCCAACATCGGCGACATCATTGCCACCGCGATGAAGAAGGTCGGCAAGGAAGGCGTGATCACGGTCGAGGAAGGCTCGGGCCTGGAGAACGAGCTCGACGTCGTCGAGGGCATGCAGTTCGACCGCGGCTACCTGTCGCCGTACTTCATCAACAACCAGCAGAGCCAGCAGGTCGAGCTGGACGATCCGTTCATCCTGATCCACGACAAGAAGGTCTCCAACGTGCGCGAGCTGCTGCCCGTGCTGGAGGCCGTCGCCAAGGCCGGCAAGCCGCTGCTGATCGTTGCCGAGGAAGTCGAGGGCGAGGCGCTGGCCACGCTGGTGGTCAACACCATCCGCGGCATCGTCAAGGTCGCCGCCGTCAAGGCGCCGGGCTTCGGTGACCGCCGCAAGGCCATCCTCGAGGACATCGCGATCCTGACCAACGGCCAGGTGATCTCCGAGGAAGTGGGCCTGCAGCTGGAGAAGGCCACCATCAACGACCTGGGCCGCGCCAAGCGCGTGGTGATCACCAAGGAAAACACCACGATCATCGACGGCGCCGGCGAAGCCGAGCGCATCCAGTCGCGCATCAGCCAGATCAAGGCGCAGATCGAGGAGACTTCCTCCGACTACGATCGCGAGAAGCTGCAGGAGCGCGTGGCCAAGCTGGCCGGCGGCGTGGCCGTCATCAAGGTCGGCGCCGCGACGGAAGTCGAGATGAAGGAGAAGAAGGCCCGCGTCGAAGACGCCCTGCACGCCACCCGTGCGGCC
>NZ_JABFWW010000288.1 GCF_013362045.1 Frateuria sp.
AGCTGGGCGCGCAGCTCGCCGCCGGCCAGCTGCGGATCGCGGTAGTCCAGGCTGGTGGTGAGCACGCGGTTGCGCGGCGCCTCGCCCGGCTGTTGCCGCCGCAAGGAGGTGGTCGGGATGCCGGCGTCCATGTCGCCGGAGACGGCGCTGTAATCGCCGTTGCCCTGCAGCTGGAAACGGTTGGCCGTCAGCTGCAGCCGGCGTCCCTCGGCAAAGGTGTAGCCGAGCTTGGCGAAACCGTCCCAGCTCTTCGAATCCATCAAATCGCCCTGGGTGCCGTCCACGCCGATCAGCCGCCCGTGGCCGTCCGAATACATGCCGCGTTTGCGCCAGGAAGCGCCCACGACCATGTCGAACGCGCCCGAGCGTGCGCCCAGCAGCCAGGCCGCGCCGTAGCCCAGGCCCTCGGCGCCTTGCGTCGGCGCGCTCGCGTCCAGGGTGAGTTCCTGGCGGATGCCGTCCTTTGCCGGGGCACGCTTGGTGATGATGTTGATGATGCCGCCGGCGGCGCCCAGGCCTTGCAGCGAATTGGAACCCTCGACGATCTCGATCCGCTCGATCATCGCCGGGTCGATGGTGTAGCCGTCGCGCGAGCCGTTGCGCAGGGGGCTCGATTGGGGCACGCCGTCGATCATGTACAGCGGGTTGCGTCCGCGCAGCGTCTGGCCGCGCACCGACAGCTTCTGCGTGGAGGGCGAATAGGAGGGCACCAGCGCGCCGATCGCGTCGCCCAAGTCGGGTGTGATGGCCAATTGCTGCCGGAGCTGTTGCGGGTCGATCACGGTGATCGTCATCGGCAGCGCGCCCTGGCTGCGCGGCATGCGCAGGGTGCTCTCGGACACCTCGACGCGATCGAGGTTGGTCGCCTGGGTCGCGTCCGTGGCATGGAGCGGGACTGCCGGCGCCAGGACCAGGACGAGGGCAAGCGGGCGTACGGACAGCGACATGGCAACCTCCAGCGGGGAAGGCTGCGCAGGTTAATGAAAATTATTCTCAACAACAAGCAAGAACTTGCGACCCGCCGCGGCACCCGCGTTTCAGATCCCCGCCTGGTGCCCCAGGTTCGCCCGCGCCGCGTTCTCCGGAATGTGCTTGTGGCGGAACAGGATCACGAACAGCACCGCCACCACCAGCGCGTAGCCGGCGAAGCTCAGCCAGATGCCCTGCCACTGCAGCGCGCCGTCCGGGCCGGTGAAGAAGCGCTCGATCACCTGGCCGCTGATGGAACTGCCCAGCACCGCGCCCACGCCGTTGGTCATCAGCATGAACAGGCCCTGCGCGCTGGCGCGGATCTTCGGGTCGGCCTGGCCCTCGACGAACAGCGAGCCGGAGATGTTGAAGAAGTCGAATGCCATGCCGTAGACGATGTTGGACATCACGATCATCCACAGCAGTTCCGCCGGGTTGCCGTAGGCGAACAGGCCGAAGCGCAGCACCCAGGCGACCATGCTGACCAGCATCACCGTCTTGATGCCGAAGCGCTTGAGGAAGAACGGGATGGCCAGGATGAACAACGTTTCGGACATCTGCGAGATCGACAGCACGATGTTCGGGTAGCGCACCGTGAGCAGGCCCTTGTACGCGTCGATCTTGCCGAAGTCGTGCAGGAAGGTGTCGCCATAGGCGTTGGTCAGCTGCAGCGCGGCGCCCAGCGCCATCGCGAACAGGAAGAACACCGCCATCTTGTAGTTCTTGAACAGCGCGAACGAGCGCAGGCCGAGCACGTCGATCATCGAGCTGTGGCGGGTGTCGCGTGGCGGGCAGGGCGGCAGCGAAAACGCGTACAGGCCCAGCAGCACCGCAGCGATGCCGGCGATGCGGAACTGGTCCGGCGTGGTCTCGATGTGCAGCAGGCTGATCGCCCACATGGCGGCGATGAAACCCACGGTGCCCCACACGCGGATCGGCGGATACACCTTGACGATGTCCACGCCCTCGGTCTTGAGCGCGTTGTAGGCCACCGTGATGGAGAGCGCGATGGTCGGCATGTAGAAGCACATGTTGACCAGCATCACCCAGAACAGCACGGCCGGGCTGTCGATCGTCGGCACGATGAACAGCATCACGGCGCCGCCCAGATGCAGCACGCCGTAGAGGCGTTCGGCATTGATCCACTTGTCCGCGATGATGCCGGTGATCGCCGGCATGAACAGCGAGGCGATGCCCATCGTGGAGAAGATCGCGCCGAACTCGGCGCCGCCCCAATGGCGGGTCTGGAACCAGTAGGCGCCGATGGTGGTGAGCCAGGAACCCCACACGAAGAACTGCAGGAAGTTCATCACGATCAGACGCAGCTTGATATTCATGGAGCCATGTTCCGCATGTGCCTTTCCCCTGCCAAAAGCCGCGGGAATGCACCCATGGCTGCAAAGCGGGGCAGGTTAGAGAAACGCCTGCGGACGGGCAAGGCGCGGTGCAGCGGGTTTGTCGCTGCCGATGTTTCCGATCCGGGCAGTCTGGATGGACAGCCCCTAGACTGGTGCGCACCCCTCGCACGCAGCCGAGCCATGAATCTCTTCCTCACCATCGCCCTGGTGCACCTGGTCGCGCTGTCGAGTCCGGGGCCGGATTTCCTGTTCGTCTCGCAGACGGCGGTCAGCCGTTCGCGGCGACAGGCGCTGTTCGGGGTGCTGGGCATCACCCTGGGCATCACCTTGTGGTCGGCGCTGGCGCTGCTCGGCCTGCAGCTGGTGCTGCACCGGCTGGCCTGGTTGCAGCAGGCGATCGCGGTCGCCGGCGGCTTGTACCTGGTCTGGCTGGGCGTGCGCATGCTGCGCGGCGCGCTATCGCACGAGCCAGCGCAGGCGGGGCAGGCGACCATCGTGTTCGGCAGCGACCTGGCCACGCTGCGCGCGGGGCTGCTGACCAACCTGGCCAACCCGAAGGTGGTGATCTACTTCGGCAGCGTGTTCTCGGCCTTCCTGGGCGACCGCGTGGACGCGGCCGCGCGCTGGGGCCTGTGGCTGCTGGTCGTCGCCGAGACGTTCGCATGGTTTGCGCTGGTGGCCGCGTTCTTCGCACTGCCGGCGATGCGCCGGGGCTACCTGAAACTTGCGCGCTGGATCGATGGCTTTGCCGGTGCGGTGTTCATCGCCTTTGGCCTGCGCCTGATCGTCGCCCGTCGCGGTTGAGCCGATGCTACGAGCGCAAGGCGCCGGCCACACGCTCGCGCAGCACCGGCAGCAGTTCCTCCGCGAACCACGGGTTGCGCTTGGTCCACAGCTGGTTGCGCGGGCTCGGGTGCGGCAGCGGCAGCACGCCGCTGGCCAGGTGCGTGCGCCAGTCGCGCACGGTGTCGGTAAGGCTGGCGCCAGCCCGTGCACGCAGCAGGCCGACCTGCGCGTAGCGGCCGATCGCCAGGGTCAAATTCACCCGGGTCATCAACGGCAGCAGGCGCGGATGCCAGGCCGGTGCGCACTCGCGCCGCGGCGGCAGGTCCGCACCGCGCGCGCTGCCGGGGAAGCAGAAGCCCATCGGCACGATCGCCACGCGTGCCGCGTCGTAGAAGGTGGCCTTGTCCACGCCCAGCCACTCGCGCAGGCGATCGCCGCTCACGTCGTCGAACGGGATGCCGCTCAGGTGTACCTTGCGCCCTGGCGCCTGGCTGACGATCAGCAATCGTGCGCTGGCCGAGGCCTGCAGCACCGGGCGCACGCCGTGCGGCAGGTGGGCGGCGCAGATCTGGCAGGCGCGGATTTCGGCGAGCAGGCGGTCGATTTGGACAGACGACATGAGTTGGCGGGCGGCGGCAGGAGGGCGGTGGTACTCGGGCGTTCTGCTCAAGCCTCCGGCAGCACCTTGCCGGGATTGAGGATGCCGTCGGGGTCGAACGCCTGCTTGACGCCACGCATCAACGAAAGTGTCGCCGGCTCCAGCGCCTGCGGCATGAACGGGCGCTTGGTCAGGCCGATGCCGTGCTCGCCCGAGAGCGTGCCGCCCAGCGCGATCACCCGTTCGAACACCTCGGCGAGGCAGGCGCTCGCACGTTCGCGTTCGCCCGCGTCGCGCGGCAGCAGGTTGACGTGCAGGTTGCCGTTGCCGGCGTGGCCGAAGGTGACGATCGGCAGCGCATATCGCCCGGAAAGTTCGCGCACGGCCTCCACCAGCGCCGGCACCTGGCTGACCGGCACCACCACATCCTCGTTGATCTTGTCGGTGGAGATCGCACGCTGTGCCGGCGAGAGCGCCTTGCGCGCGGCCCACAGCGCCTGCGCCTCGGCGGCGTTCGCCGCGGCGCGCAGCTCGAGCAGGCCCTGGCCGCTCGCTGCCTGCGCCACCGCCTCGA
>NZ_JABFWW010000213.1 GCF_013362045.1 Frateuria sp.
CGTCCGCGGGAGGCGGGGGCGCCGGCGCGGGCGCCTGGGTCGCCGCCGGGGTTGGCGTGGCGTGGCCGCCGAGGCGTGCCCTCAGCTCGGCGCATCCGCCAAGGCCGGCCACCAGCAGGCCGACCAGTGCCAGCGCCGCCGCACGGCGTGCGTGCGCGAGACGCGCGTATTCCAAGTTCTGCACCGCTTTCCTCATGCCTGTCGAACACCCATCTGGCCGGGTTTGGCCGTACCGTCGCGGGCCGCCTGCACCCACCCCCGCGGGACGCGTGCGCGCCACCAGGCCGCCCAGCCTATCCGAACCAGGATCAACGACACATTGTCGCCGTCGACGCCGCCGCGCTCCACCGCCCGGTCCAGCGCCTCGTGCATGGCCCGGCGGAGGTTCCTGCGGCGCGCGAGCCGGCCCAGCTCGCCGGTGGACAGCCGTTCCCACACGCCGTCGCTGCACAGCACGAACGATTGTCCCGGGCGGATCGCCGCAAAGCCGTGCTCGACCTGTGGCGGTTGCGGCCCGCCCAGGCCGCGCAGCAGCACGTGCTGGTCGGCGTCCGCGCCCATCGCCTCGGCGTCGAGCTCGCCGCGCGATACCTTCAGCTGCGCCAGGCTGTGGTCCTCGGTACGGCCGAGGCAACGCCCGTGCTGGAAACGGTAGAGCCTGCTGTCGCCCACGTGCGCCCAGCAGGCACGCCGCCCGCGTATCAGCAGGGCGACCACCGTCGAATGCGGTTCGGCGCCCACCAGGCCTTCGCCGCGACGGCGCAACCCCGCATGGGCCGCCTGGCACAGCGACTCGAGGAACAAGGGGCCGGGCTGCTCGCGCCACTGGCCTTCGTTCCACAGCCGGCGGGCGGTTTCGATGACGTCCGCGGACGCCAGCTCGCCGGCGCCGTCGCCGCCCATGCCGTCGGCCAGCACCAGCAGCCGCGCATCGGTGGCTGCGTCATGCAGGCAGACCAGGGCGTCCTGCTGCGTGGGGCGCCCGCCGCGCGCGCGCCCGGCTGCCGCCGACGGTATCGCCTGGCTCTCGATCCGCTGATCCATCGTCCGGCCCCTGTCCGAAGTTGCCCAGAGCATACCGCCGCGAGGGCCGGACGGCAGGCCGGTGCCGGCGTGTCGGCAGCCGCCGCGTGGGCGGCGTCACATGTCGAACTTGGCGAGCTGCAGGCCGCGTTGCTGGTAGTCGCGCCAGCGCGCGCGCGAACCGATGCGCTCGGCAGGATCGGCGGGGACGACTTCCAGCACGCGCTCGAAGCGGCCGGTGAAGCAGCCCTCGCGCAGGTTGATCACCAGCGGGCGGTCGGGCGTGTCGATGCCGGGCGGCACGATCAGCACGGCGGTGTGGTCGTCGTCGTCGTCGCCGGCGAGCTGGTGCGGGACGTAGGCGTCCGGGTCGAAGTCCCACAGCAGCGTGTCGACCGCCTCGGCCTGCTCGAAATCGCGGGTGAGGATCAGCGTCGGCTGCTGTGCCGCATAGGCGCGCCGCGCCAGCTCGCACACCAGCAGCAGCGGCTGTTCACGGAAGCGCGGCTTGTCGATCAGGTAGAAGTCGGCGCGTGGCATGGTGATGGGACAGGGAACGGGAATTAAAGGAACGTGCAAGGTGGAATCGGCGTTCATCGTGCCATGGCGGCAGGCAAGGCGCGCGCCCGCAGGTCTCCCCGTTCCTTTACCGCGTCGCGCGTCAGCCGGCGCGATCCATGAGCCACTGCGCCAGCAGCGCCACCGGCCGTCCGGTGGCCAGGCCCTTGCGGCCCTCGTCCCAGGCGGTGCCGGCAATGTCCAGGTGCGCCCAGCGCTGGCCTTCGGTGAAACGCGAGAGGAAGCAGCCGGCGGTGATCGCGCCGGCGCTCTTGCCGCCGATGTTGGCCACGTCGGCGAAGCCCGACTCAAGCTGCACCTGGTAGTCGTCCCACAGCGGCAGGCGCCAGGCGCGGTCGAGCGTGTCCTCGCCGGCGGCAAGCAGCTCGGCGGCGAGGTCGTCGTGCTTGCTCATCAGGCCGCTGGCGTGCTTGCCCAGCGCGACGACGCAGGCGCCGGTGAGCGTGGCGGCGTCGACGATGGCCTGCGGCTGGTAGGTCTGCGCGGTCCAGGTCAGCGCGTCGCACAGGATCAGGCGGCCTTCCGCATCGGTGTTGAGCACCTCGATGGTCAGGCCCGAGAGGCTGGTGAGCACGTCGCTGGGACGGTAGCTGTCGCCGTCGGGCATGTTCTCGGCCGACGGCACCACGCAGACCAGGTTGAGCTTGAGTTCCATCTTTACCGCGGCAATGAAGGCGCCGAGCACGCCGGCGGCGCCGCCCATGTCGTACTTCATCTCCTCCATGCCGGCGCCGGGCTTGAGGCTGATGCCGCCGGAGTCGAAGGTGATGCCCTTGCCGACGAAGGCGTAGGGCTTGTCGCCGGCGTTGCCGCCGTTGTACTCCAGCGCGATCAGGCGCGGCTTGTTGGCCGAGCCGCGGCCGACCGCCAGCAGCGAGCCGAAGCCGAGCCTGCCCATCTCCTCGTGGTCGAGCACGCGGCAGTTCACGCCCTCGTGCGCCTCGGCGAAGGCCTGCGCCTGCGCGGCGATGTAGGAGGGGTTGCAGATGTTCGGCGGCAGGTTGGCCAGCTCGCGGGCGAAGCGCACGCCCTGCGCGATCGCCGCTGCCTGGTCCAGCCCGTGCCGCGCCTCGTCGGCGGCGACGAAGGCGATCGACTTGAGTTCCGGTTGCGCGCTCTTCTCGCGCGGCTTGAAGGTGGCGGTGTAGCGGTAGGCGGCGTAGTCGGCGGCCAGCGCCGCGATGCGCACGCGCCAGGCGGCGTCGCGACCGGGAACCTCCAGGTCGGCCAGGTAGGAGACGGCCGTGTCGACCGGCAGCCTGCCCAGCGCGCGGGCGGCTTCCAGGTGCACCTTCTGGTAGCGCGCCGCGTCGAAGCTCTTCTGTGCGCCCAGGCCCACCACCAGCACGCGGCGGGCGGCGATGCCCCCGGGTGCGTACAGCACGGCGACGCTGCCGGCCTTGCCGTTGATGTCGCCGCTCTCCAGCTGGCGCTTGACTGCTCCCTCGCTGGCGCCGTCCAGCCGCGCGGCGGCGCTGGTGAGCAGGCCGTTCTCGTAGACGCCGACCACCAGGCAGGGCGTATCGACGGTTTCGGGCGAGGTGCTGGCGGCGACCAGACTGAACTGAAGCGTCATCGGAAGAGGTCCTTCGGAGCGAAGAAGGGAAGCGGACCGGCTAGACTTGGCGTTCGGCGCCGGCCTGCGGTGCGAAGCCCTCAATCCTATCGCATGCTGAGCATCCTCGACCGCTACTTCCTGCGCGAACTGGCCCAGACGGTGGTCGCCACCACGATCGTGCTGCTGGCGATCATCACCGGCACGACCTTCGCAAAGGTATTGCAGCAGGTGGCCGGCGGCAGCTTCCCGGCCAGCGTGATGTTTCCGGTGCTGGGCCTGCGCACGCTGGACGGGCTGACCAACCTGCTGCCGCTGGCCGGCTTCCTCGGCGTGATGATGGCGCTCGGGCGCATGTACCGCGAAAGCGAAATGCACGTGCTGGCTTCTTCCGGCATGGGCCCGCGCGGGCTGCTCAAGCCGGTGGCGATCCTGGCCGGCACCATCGTGCTGGTCACCGCCCTGGTGTCGCTGTGGCTGGGGCCGTGGGCGGTGCGCACTTCCGACGCGCTGGTGGCCGAGGCCAACCGCTCGGTGATCGCCGCCGGCCTCGATGCCGGGCGCTTCACCGAGCTGCCGGGCAAGGGCGGGATCATCTTCGTCCAGTCCCTGAGCCGCGACGGCAGCGTGCTGGGCAAGACTTTCGTGGCCAGCGAGAGCGTGGACAAGGACGGTGTCCGCCAGATCAAGCTGGTCACCGCCGCGGGCGGCCAGCTCTATCAGGAGAGCAACGGCCAAGGCCGCTTCATGGCGCTGCGCGATGGCTGGCAGTACAAGATCCCGCTCGGCCGGGACGACTGGTGGCGCATGCAGTACGCGCGCAACGACGTGGCGCTGTCGGAAGTGAAGGCCAGCGACGAGGATGACCCGGCGCATGCGCAGGGCAGCTGGGCGCTGGCCACCTCCGCCTCGCCCGACGCGCGCGCCGAATTCGCCTGGCGCGTGCATGCGCCGCCGATGGCCTTCGTGCTGCTGATGCTGGCCCTGCCGCTGTCGCGGCAGAGCCCGCGCGAGCCGCGCTATGGACGGGTCATGCTGGCGCTGCTGGGCTTCTATCTCTACTACCTGCTGTTGGCGCTCGGCCGTGCGCAGATCGGCAAGGGGCACTGGGCCAACTCGCTGCCGCTGCTGGGTGTGCACCTGCTGGCGCTGGCGCTGGCGGCCTGGCTGTTCTGGAAGCAGTACGCCCCGCGCAAGCCGCGCGGCCCACGCGAGGCGGTGGCCTGATGCAGCTTTCGATCAAGCGCGTGGACCGCCTGGTCGGCATGGCGGTGCTGGGTTCGCTGCTCACCGTGTGGCTGGTGCTCACGGGCTTCGATGCGGTCACCCAGCTGCTGCGCCAGCTCGGGCTGGTCGGGCGCAACGGCTTCACCACATTCAACGCGATCAGCTACGTGCTGGTCACGGTGCCGCGGCGCCTGTACGAGATGTTCATCTTCGCCGCGGTGATCGGCGGCCTGATGGGCCTGGGCGCGCTGGGCGCCAGCGGCGAGCTGACCGCGCTGCGCGCCGCGGGCATGTCGCGGCTGCGCATCGCCGCCTCGGCAGCCGGCGTGGTGGCGGTGCTCACCCTGGGCGTAACCATCCTGGGCGAAACCGCCGCGCCCTGGGGCGACCAGCAGGCGCAGGCCATGCAACTGCGCCTGAAGGCGAACAACCTGGGCCTGTCCGGCAGCACCGGCCTGTGGGCGCGCGACGGCGACCGCGTCATCAATGCCAAGGCCACGCTGATCAAGCAGGTCGACGGGCACAACACGGTGCAGCTGGCTGACGTGCGGGTCTTCACGCTCACTCTCGACGGCCAGGTCAGCCGCTTCGACTGGGCCCGCACGGCGCAGAACGACGGCCGCCGCTGGACCCTGCAGGACGTGCGCACCACCACGCTCGACGCCGGCGGCACGCACAGCAGCTCCGCCGCGAGCGAACCCTGGGATTCGCGCCTCAACCCGCGCGTGCTGGAACAGTCGGTGATCCAGCCGCAGTACCTGCCGATGCGCGACCTGCACCGCAACATGAGCTACCTCACGCGCAACGGGCAGAACCCAGGCATCTACGCGGTGACCTTCTGGGGCCGCGTGCTCTACCCGCTCAACACGCTGGTGCTGGTGCTGTGCGCGATGCCGTTCGCGTTCGGCGCGCTGCGTTCGGGGGGGCTGGGCAAGCGCATCTTCATCGGCATCCTGCTGGCGATCGGTTGGTACTTCCTGCAGAAGGCGCTGGTGAACTTCGCCACCATCTACGGCGTGCCGCCGCTGCCGGCCAACCTGCTGCCCGCGGTGGCGCTGGCGCTGGTGGCATGGCTCTACTTCCGCAAACGCAGCTGAGCCGCCGCGTTCCTGCAACACCTTGCCGACGGAGGACGCATGGGCAAGCACACCGCCGAACTGCTCTGGACCCGTGGGGACCAGGACTTTCTGGACAAACGCTACAGCCGTCGCCATCTGGCCAGCTTCGACGGCGGCGCGAGCGTGCCGATGTCCTCCTCGCCCGACGTGGTGCCGCTGCCGATGTCGGACGCCTACGCGGTGGACCCGGAGGAAGCCTTCGTCTCCTCGCTGGCCAGCTGCCACATGCTCTGGTTCCTGGACCTGGCCGCGCGCAAGGGTTTCCGCGTGGACAGCTACCGCGAGGCGGCCGTCGGCACCATGGGGCGCGACGAGCGCAACCGCACCGTCATGCGCGAGGTACTGCTGCGGCCGCGGGTGGATTTCTCCGGCGAGATCCTGCCCAGCCGCGAGCAGGTCGGGCAGCTCCACCACGATGCGCACGAGGCCTGTTTCCTCGCCAATTCGGTGCGCTGCGAGGTGCGCTGCGAGCCGGTGTTCGACTGAGCACGCGGCTGGCGCCGGGCGTGCGCTAGTCGCCGCCCTGCGGTTGGCGGCGGTGCCGGGTGAAGTGGCCGATCAGCAGCGGCAGCAGCGCGAGCAGGGCGATCGCCGCCAACGGCAGCAGCACTTCGCGATGCATGAACAGGCCCAGGCCGATGCGGTCGGTCTGCGTGAGCGCCTGGCCCAGGCCGGCGCCGATCGAAGTCTCGAAGACCAATGCCACGGTGCCGCCCAGCCAGGTGGCGCCGATGAACAGCCAGAGCGGGCAGCGCAGCCAGGCCAGGCAAACGGTGATCAGCCCGAACGGCGCCACCGGCACGAAGCGCAGGAACAGCGTGTAGCTCACCGGATGGCGCTCGAAGCCATGGTGCAGGCGCTCCACCAGGGCGGGCGGATGCCGGCTGCCGGAGCCGAAGGCATAGCGGCTGGCCAGGTACAGGATCAGCGAGCCCAGGGTCAGGCCGACCGAGGAATAGGCGGTGCCCTGGGGCACCCCGAAGGCGAAGCCGCCGGCGAAGATGATGATCACCGTGCCGGGGATGCCGGTGGCCATCGCCAGGGTCAGCAGGCCGATGTAGGCGGCGCGGGCGATCCAGGGGTTGGCCGTGATCTGCGCGTGCATCTCGGCCTGGTGGGCCACCAACTGCTCGGGGTTGAGCCGGTCCAGCGCGCCCGAGGCGAACAGCACCACGCCGGCGATCACCAGCAGCAGCAACGGCAACGCGGCTCGCAGCCGGCTCAATAGTGCGCTCCGCTCTTGCCGTAGTCGGCCAGGACTGCACGCGCCTGGTCGCGCAGGATGTCGCGACGCACCGCGATGCCGCGACGCTGCAGCTGGGCGACCCAATCGTCGGGCAGCGGGCCTTCGTCGAACGTGGTGAGCGATTCGACGTCCTCGCCGCGCGCGCCGATCAGCAACTCGTCGATGCCCGCCCACACGGTGGCGCCAAAGCACTGGCAGCAGGGCTGGGCGCTGGTGGCGAGGATATAGCGGCCGTTGTCCCCGGCATTGAGGCGGAAGCTAGCCAGCCGTTGCTGGGCGAGCATGTAGGCCATCATCTCGGCGTGCGCGACCGAGCAGCTCTGCCGCACGACGCGGTTGATGCCGACGGACACCAGCCGGCCGTCCTCGTGGAACACCGCCGCGCCGAACGGGCCGCCGTGGGCGCGCGCCACGTTCTGCCGCGCCAGCTCGATGGCCAGGCCCACGCGCTCCTCGTCGGCGAGGTAGCGGCGGCCGGTTTCGGCCACTTCCTCGACCCAGGGCGGCAGCGTGAGGTGCAGTTGCAGGGGCAGCAGCATGCTCAGGACTTGGTCCAGGTGTCGCGCAGGGTCACCGTGCGATTGAACACCGGGGCATCCGGCCGATGGTCGAGGCGGTCGGCGACGAAGTAGCCCAGCCGCTCGAACTGGTAGCGCTGCTCCGGTTCGGCCCGCGCCGCCGCGGGCTCCAGCCAGCCGCGGCCGACCCGCTTGGCGTCCGGGTTGACGTGCTCGATCCAGCTCTTGCCGTCGCTCTCGTCGTCGGGCGCCGGCACGTTGAACAGGCGGTCGTACATGCGCACCTCGGCGGCCACCGCGTGGCGCGCGCTGACCCAGTGGATGGTGCCCTTGACCTTGCGGTCGGCGCCCGGCAAGCCGGCGCGCGAGTCCGGATCGAGCGTGCAGCGCAATTCGATGACGTCGCCGGCCGCGTCCTTGACCACTTCCTCGCACTTGACGATGCCCACGCCGCGCAGGCGCACTTCGCCGCCGGGAACGAGGCGCTTGAAGCCCTTGGGCGGTACCTCGGCGAAGTCCTCGCGCTCGATCCACACGGTGCTGGCGAACGGCACCTCGCGCGTGCCGAAGCTCTCGTCCTTCGGATGGTTGGCGAAGGTGAGCGTTTCTTCGTGGTTGCCCGGCAGGTTGGTGAGGGTGAGCTTGAGCGGGTCGAGCACCGCCATGCGCCGGGGCGCGGTGGCGTCCAGGTCCTCGCGCACGCAGTTCTCGAGGATCGCGTAGTCGATCACGCTGTTCTGCTTGCTGATGCCCAGCCGTTCGATCAGCAGGCGCAGGCCGGCCGGCGTGAAGCCGCGACGGCGCAGGCCGCGCAGGGTGTTCATGCGCGGGTCGTCCCAGCCGTCGACCAGGCCTTCGTTCACCAGCTGCGCGAGCTTGCGCTTGCTGGTGATGCAGTAGGACAGGTTGAGGCGCGAGAACTCGATCTGGCGCGGCTTGGCGGGCTTGGCTTCCAGCCCGGCCTCGACCACCGACTGCCACAGCTGCGGATGCGCGGTCAGGTCGACGTTGTCCACGCACCAGTCGTACAGCGGGCGGTGGTCCTCGAACTCCAGCGTGCACAGCGAATGGGTGATGCCTTCCATCGCGTCGGACAGCGCGTGCGCGAAGTCGTACATCGGATAGATCGGCCAGGCGTCGCCGGTGTTCTGGTGGGCGATCTTGCGGATGCGGTAGAGCGCCGGGTCGCGCAGGTTGATGTTGCCCGCGGCCATGTCGATCTTCGCGCGCAGCGTCTTGCTGCCGTCGGCGAATTCGCCCGCGCGCATGCGCTGGAACAGGCCGAGGTTCTCCTCGATCGAACGGTCGCGCCAGGGCGAGTTGCGGCCCGGCTCGGTGAGCGTGCCGCGGTACTCGCGCACCTCGTCGGCGGTGAGGTCGTCGACGTAGGCCTTGCCGTCCCCGATCAGCTTGAGCGCGGCGCGGTAGAACACGTCGAAGTAGTCCGAGGCGTGGCGCAGGTCGTGCCAGTCGAAGCCCAGCCAGCGCACGTCGTCCTTGATGCCTTCGACGAACTCGGGGTCTTCCTTGCCCGGGTTGGTGTCGTCCAGGCGCAGGTTGCACCAGCCGCCGAACTCGCGTGCGATGCCGAAGTTCAGGCAGATCGCCTTGGCGTGGCCGATGTGCAGGTAGCCGTTGGGCTCGGGCGGAAAGCGCGTGCGGATCGCCGCGTGCTTGCCGGAGGCGAGGTCCTCGCGAATGATCTGGCGCACGAAGTCCCTTTGCACATCGGCCCGCTGCCCGTTCTCGTGGGTGCTGGGGGTGCTTTCGGCGGCGGGGCTTTCGCTGGACATCTGATGCGGCTCGCGCAGGTACGGGTGGAAACCCGGGAGTTTACCCTGAGTTGCGGACAGGCCTGTGCTCCTTAGCCTGTCGTTGCGGGCGATGGGAGGGGTTTGCCGGCTCCGGCCAGAGGAACCGGCAGCTTGCCGCTGCGTGTGGCGCGCAGTAGCGTGGCCGCATGCGCATCGCCTACCGAGCCCAAAGCCTGATCGACGCCCACCTGGTGAAGGATGCGCTGGAACGCGAGGAGATCCCCGCATTCATCGCCGGCGAATACCTGACCGGTGCGGTGGGCCAGCTGCCGGCGATCGACTACGTGGCAGTGATGGTGCCCGAGTCGTCCGTGGCAGCCGCCGATGCCGTCGTGCGGCAGGTCGAGGCGCAGCTGGCGCAGGCGCGCGCATCCCTGCAGGACTGGGACGGCGACGCGCAGCTGGCGACCGATACGCCGTGAGCGTGCAGGTTTCCTCTCCCGCGACGCCACTGGCGCCGCCGGCGGCGGTCGGCCGCATGGCGCTGGGTGCGATGCTGCTGTCCAGCACCGGCATCTTCGTGGTGCTGGCGCAGGTGGCGCCGACCGTGTCGGCGTTCTACCGCATGCTGTTCGGTGGCGCGATGCTGCTGGGCTGGGTGGCGTTCGGCGGACGCTGGGTGCGGGTAGGTTGGCGGGATCTGGCGCTGGCGCTGCTGCCGGCCGCTGGCTTCTCGCTGGACCTGATTTTCTGGCATCGCAGCATCCTGTGGGTCGGGCCGGGCGTGGCCACCCTGCTGACCAACTTCCAGGTGTTCCTGATGGCGTTGGTCGGCTGGTTCGTCTACCGCGAGCGGCTGGGGCGCTGGTTCCTGCCTGGCATCGCGGTGGCGCTGGCGGGGTTGTGGCTGCTGGTCGGCGCGCACTGGTCGCTGTTCGATGCGCGGCATAGGCTCGGCGTGTGGCTGGGACTGGCCAGCGGCCTGGCCTACACCGTGTACCTGCTGAGCTTCCGTCGCGCGTTGTCGGGCCACACGGCTTTGTCGGCGGCACAGTTCCTCGGCCTGATGAGCCTGTTGAGCGCGCTGCTCCTGCTGCTGTGGGGGCTGGGCGAGGGCGACGGCTTCGTGCTCGCCACCGCGCGCAACTGGGTCGTGCTGCTGGCGCTGGGCTTCTTCGGTCAGGTGCTGGCATGGCTGCTGATGGTGCGCGCGATGCCGCAGCTGCCCGCCTCGCTGGTGGGGCTGCTGTTGCTGCTGCAGCCGGCGCTGGCGTTCGTGCTGGACGTGCTGCTGTTCGAGCGGCCGACCGGCGGTGGCGACTGGCTGGGCCTGGCGCTGGCGCTGGCCGGTATCCTGCTCGGCACGCTGCGCGCGCGTCCCCTGAGGAGTAGTTGATGCAGGACCTTCAGGCACTGATCCGCGCCATACCGGATTTCCCGCAGCCGGGCGTCGTCTTCCGCGACGTGACGCCGCTGCTGGCCGACGCCGGCGCCTTCGCCCGCTGCATCGACGCGCTGGCCGAACCCTGGCTGGGCGAGGGTGTGCGGGCGGTGTGCGGCATCGAATCGCGCGGCTTCATCTTCGGCGCTGCGCTGGCGCAGAAGCTCGGCGCGGGCTTCGTGCCGCTGCGCAAGCCGGGCAAGCTTCCACCGCCGGTGGTGGGCATCGACTACGCGCTCGAATATGGCCACGACCGGCTGGAGGTGCGCGCCGACGCGCTGCAGCCGGGCGAGCGGGCCTTGCTGGTGGATGACGTGCTGGCCACCGGCGGTACGTTGGCCGCCGCGCAGAGGCTGCTGGGCCGGCTGGGCGCGGAACTGGTCGGTGCCGGCGTGGTGATCGAACTGCCGGCCCTGCAGGGCCGCGCGCGCTGGCAGGGTTCGGTACCGCTGCACGCGCTGCTGCGTTACTGAAGGCGGCTTTCCGCCAGCAACGCGGCCACCGCCGCGCGCGCCTGCTGCCCCAGCACGCTGCGATCGTGCAACGCCAATCCCTGTGCCGGCAGCGGCTGGCCGACGCGCACCACGATGCGCCCGGGCCGCACGCGGAAACCCGCCGCCGGCAGCACCCTGCCGCTGCCCTCGATCGCCACCGGCACCACGCTCGCGCCGGCCTCGATCGCCAATTGGAACGCGCCGCCCTTGAACGGCCCCACCTCGCCATCGCGGCTGCGCGTGCCCTCGGGAAAGGCGCACACGCTGGCGCCCCCGCGCACGATGCCGACCGCCGCGTGCAGCCGCCGCGCCGAACTGCGCGCGCTGGCGCGCTCGATGAACACCATGCCCATCGCCCGTGCGTACCAGCCCACGAACGGGACCTTCGCCAGTTCCTGCTTCAGCACGAAGCGCACCGGCACCGGCAGCGCGCGGAACAGCGCGCAGACGTCGATCATCGACTGGTGGTTGGCGACCACCACGTGCGGCCGCGACCAGTCGACCTGCTCCAGGCCATGCACCTCCAGCCGCGCGCCGGCACCGCGCAGCAGCCCGGGTGCCCAGCAGCGCGAGGCCATCCGCAGCGGCCAGTGGCGCCCGCCGCTGAGCACGCGCACCAACAGCGCCAGGCAGATCCAGCCGGCGGTCCACAGCAGGGTGAAAAGCAGTTGCAGCGCATTGAGCAGCGCCCAGGCCAGGCGGCTCATACACGCGATCCGGAAGATTTTATCACACGGCGTCCCTGCGGGTTGACCCGAAAATGATACGGTCAGGCACCTGTGGCGAACAGGCAGCCCCCGCCGTCTTGAAGGAGACTGAGACGCCCCTATCTCGTGCGCATTGCGGCGGGGCCGCCCTTCGAATTCCGAGGATTCCACCTCATGCGGATGGACAAACTCACCTCGCGTTTCCAGCAGGCGCTGGCCGACGCGCAATCACTGGCCGTGGGCCGCGACAACCCCATCCTGGAGCCGGCGCACGTGATGGCGGCGCTGCTCGACCAGCAGGGCGGCTCGACCGCGCCGCTGCTGACCCAGGCGCACGTCAACGTGCCGGCGCTGCGCGAGCGCGTCGGCGAGATCCTGGGCCGCCTGCCGCAGGTGCGCGGGCAGGAGGGCAACATCAACGTCGGCAACGACCTTTCGCGCCTGCTGAATCTCACCGACAAGCTGGCGCAGCAGCGCGGCGACCAGTTCATCGCCACCGAACTGTTCGTGCTGGCCGCGCTGGAGGACAAGGGCGAGGTCGGCGCGGCGCTCAAGGCCACCGGCGCCACCAGGGCGAATTTCGAAGCCGCGATCGAAAAACTGCGCGGCGGCGAGAAGGTGCAGAGCGAGAACGCCGAGGAGCAGCGCCAGGCACTGGAGAAGTACTGCATCGATCTCACCGCGCGCGCCGAGAGCGGCAAGCTCGATCCCGTCATCGGCCGCGACGAGGAGATCCGCCGCACCGTGCAGGTGCTGCAGCGGCGTACCAAGAACAATCCGGTGCTGATCGGCGAGCCGGGCGTGGGCAAGACCGCCATCGTCGAGGGCCTGGCCCAGCGCATCGTCAAGGGCGAGGTGCCCGAGGGCCTGCGTGACCGCCGCGTGCTCGCGCTGGACATGGGCGCGCTGATCGCCGGCGCCAAGTTCCGCGGCGAGTTCGAGGAGCGCCTGAAGGCCGTGCTCAACGACCTGGCCAAGCAGGAAGGCCGCGTCATCCTGTTCATCGACGAGCTGCACACCATGGTCGGCGCCGGCAAGGCCGAGGGCGCGATGGATGCGGGCAACATGTTGAAGCCCGCGCTGGCGCGCGGCGAGCTGCACTGCATCGGCGCCACCACGCTGGACGAGTACCGCAAGTACATCGAGAAGGATGCCGCGCTGGAGCGCCGCTTCCAGAAGGTGTTCGTGGGCGAGCCGAGCGTGGAGGACACCATCGCCATCCTGCGCGGCCTGAAGGAGCGCTATGCCGTGCACCACGGCGTGGAAATCACCGACCCGGCGATCGTCGCCGCGGCCACGCTCTCCAACCGCTACATCACCGACCGCCAGCTGCCGGACAAGGCCATCGACCTGATGGACGAGGCGGCCAGCCGCATCCGCATGGAGATCGACTCCAAGCCCGAGGAACTGGATCGACTCGAGCGGCGGCTGATCCAGCTCAAGATCCAGCGCGAGATGCTCAAGAAGGAGACCGACGAGGCCTCCAAGAAGCGCCTGGCGGACCTGGAGAGCGACATCGAGAAGCTCGAGCGCGAGTTCTCCGATCTCAATGAAGTGTGGAAGTCGGAGAAGGCCGCGCTGCAGGGCGCGACCAAGATCAAGGAGCAGATCGAAGCCGCGCGCGTGGAGCTCGACGCCGCCCAGCGCCGGCAGGACTACGCGAAGATGAGCGAGCTCCAGTACGGCCGCCTGCCGGAACTGGAAAAGCAGCTCGCTGCCGCGCAGGCCGCCGAGAAGCAGGAATTCAAGCTGGTGCAGGACCGCGTCACCGACGAGGAGATCGCCGAAGTGGTCTCGCGCTGGACCGGCATCCCGGTCTCCAAGATGCTCGAAGGCGAGCGCGAGAAACTGCTGCACATGGAGGACGACCTGCACCGGCGCGTGGTCGGCCAGGACGAGGCGGTGCGCGCAGTGTCCGACGCGATCCGCCGCGCCCGTGCGGGCCTGTCCGATCCCAACCGGCCGTACGGCTCGTTCCTGTTCCTGGGGCCCACCGGTGTGGGCAAGACGGAGCTGTGCAAGGCGCTGGCCGAATTTCTGTTCGACACGCAGGAAGCGATGGTGCGCATCGACATGAGCGAGTTCATGGAGAAGCACTCCGTGGCTCGCTTGATCGGCGCGCCTCCCGGCTACGTCGGCTACGAGGAAGGCGGTTACCTCACCGAGGCGGTGCGCCGCCGGCCCTACAGCGTGATCCTGCTGGACGAGGTGGAGAAGGCACATCCGGACGTGTTCAACATCCTGCTGCAGGTGCTGGACGACGGCCGCCTCACCGACGGCCAGGGTCGCACGGTGGACTTCCGCAACACCGTCATCGTGATGACCTCCAACCTCGGCTCGCAGATGATCCAGGATGCGGCCGACTCGGGTGGCGATGCGGAGGAGCAGTACACCAAGATGAAAGCAGCGGTGATGGGCGTGGTGCAGGCGCACTTCCGTCCCGAGTTCATCAACCGCCTGGACGAACTGGTGGTGTTCCGCCCGTTGGGCAAGAACCAGATCCGCGCCATCGCGAAGATCCAGCTGGCCTACCTGGAGAAGCGCCTGGCCGAGCGCGACCTCAAGCTCGAGGTCGGCGACAACGCGCTGGCGCTGCTGGGCAACGTCGGCTTCGACCCGGTCTACGGCGCGCGCCCGCTCAAGCGCGCGATCCAGCAGCAACTGGAGAACCCGCTGGCGAAGGAGATTCTGGAAGGTCGCTTCACTCCCGGTAGCACCATCCACGTGGATGCCGAAGGCGGGCGCCTGACCTTCAGGGCAGCAGCCTAATTCATGCGCTCCCTCTCCCTCTCCTTCTGGGGAGAGGGTTGGGGTGAGGGGCGGGTGCTCGCGGGATGGATTGTTGCGCGCTTCGCTTTTTTCCTATTGCGCTTCCGCGACCGGGCTCGCCTGCGGCGGGCTTTCGATCGCCTGCCGGCGCTCGAGTCACTTCTCTTTGCGGGCCCAAAGAGAAGTA